>NZ_CAJMZE010000001.1:0-426007 GCF_905220235.1 Paraburkholderia sp. J41
AATTACGTAGGATAACTAATTGAATGACAATGAAGATTAGCGCGGCTACGCCTGAGGTACTGGCATTCAGTGCGGAAGACGGCACGCCATGTCCAGTCACGGCAGATTTCGGTGCAAGTGGACTGGTATAAGTATTACATCTCAGATTCGTCTCAAAAGAGATAGGAATCGTCTGAATTTCCTTACGCCGTCGGATTTACGCCGTCCTGCTGTGGGCGCGTAAAGGCGGGCGAGTAAAAGATGGGGTTGAAGCAGGGCCTGGGCTGCCGGCGCGCGGCTGGTGTCACCGGAGGTTTCGTTCGACTTGGCGCTAACTTCGCTGAAAGCCCCTGCCGCCGCACTGGCGGCCCGATTGGGCGCACTGCGGGCGTGCCGCGCATCCTGATAGCGCGACCCGGATTGGCATGATTGGCTCGAGTCGCCGGGAGGGCCATCTCTGTCAGCCGGAGCTACCCACCTTCCCGATGTCATGCCGGACCTGTCAACATTGACAGATCAGGGTGTATTTCGGAGTTTGTTGGCGCTCTGTTTCAGCGTATGGATTTCAAACCGAGGCATCCGCCGGTAAGCGAACGGTCGGGTCAGCACGCCGAGCGCCAGCTTGACGGTGCGAAGCCAAACCGTACCCGCGCCGACAAGACATCGGGAAAAGACACGAAGCGGGCGCAACTCGACGCGCTGCTCATCTTCATCCGCTGCAGTGACACGCTGGCCGTGCGCTGGCACGACAGCGCGGTGCGAATCGCGGCCGCAGACCTGCGTTGTCCGGTGCGCAGCAAGTCACCGATACGCGGCGTCGCGCGGAGGCCGCTGGACGCAAGGCGCAGATCGCCAGCGATTACGGGATCAGCCGCGAAACGCTGTACCCGGGGCAGAACCGGCTTGCGGTCGACCGCGCGAACCTTGGGCGGATCGAGCGTATGTTGTTCACGCTGAAATGGCTTCGGGACCGTCGCTTCGGCGGCGCGGGTTCGCTGGAATGAACAAGGGGCGTTCTTCTATCGTCTTGGCGAGATACGGGACCGCTCGTACGAAAACCCGCGTCACCGCGCCGGTAGCGCTGTACCTGGCGGCGGCCGCGGTCACGCTCTGCAACACGTTCGATGTGGAACGTTCGGTCTGCGCGTTGCGGCAGCCTTCGGTCGATCTCGTGAAGCGCTTCACGGTGAGCCGCACGCCTCAAGGCGCTGTTCGTGCCGAGCCGCCAATGGCTCGTGGGCCGTTCTGCGCGCCGGCGCCCGCGCGTATCCGCCGTGAGTCTCGTCGACACGCGCGAGCGGCATGGCCGGCGCGCGTTGCTCCATGCGCACCGGCCGGCGGCTTGGCGAGGCTGCCGCAAACCGCGACGTGAATGCGTACTCCTGGGCGAACGTCGCGTATCGCGACGAAGAACAGGTGCATGCGCGCAACGCGATCCTTCAACGCAGTGCTCGACGCGCGGCGCATGCGCGCGAACCGGCTTCGGCATTTCAACACTTCGCTGCTGGGGCGGCTCGCGCGTTCACGCATTCACGCGCCGATCATCGGCGGTATATGAAGCCTATGGCGGACGCTACGGCGCACTTGCCGTAACGCTGATTCGCTCGATCGTGGCGGGGGCTTGGGGAACGGACTGACGGCGAAGCCTGCGTCTATACATTCGCCAGCGCGAAGTATCGGCGGCGGGATCGCGCGACGGATGAGCGACTTCGCAAGTGGGCGGAACACCATGGCTCGCGCTCGGGACGTCGCCGATTTCGCGTGACGACGGCCCCAACCCCTCACCCCCGCAACGCCTCGCCAAACGCCTCGCGCTCGCGCAATGCCGCGAGCCAGCGCGCGACATTCGGCATCTCCGCTTCGGCGGGCAGCAAGTCGGCGAAGCGCTCACCCAGGCCGTACCAGCGGTGCGCCGCCAGTCCCACGACAATATCGGCGAGCGTGAAGCGGCCGAGCGCAATGAACGGCTGCGCCGCGAGTTGCGCATCGAGCAAACGCAGAAGCCGCGCGGCCTCCGCGAACGACGCGTGAATCGCCGCCATGTTGCGCGCTTCGGGCGCCGTGCGCGTCAAGCCAAGAAATGCGACGCGCAGCGTGGCCCAAAGCGTGCCGAGCTGCCAGTCCATCCAGCGCTCGACGCTCGCGCGCTCGCCCGGAGCCGCGGGCAGAAGCGCCGCGCCCGCCGCGTGCGTGCCCGCGAGATAACGCAGGATCGTGTTCGATTCCCAAAGCGTGTTGCCGCCGTCGATCAGCGTCGGCACGAGACCGTTCGGGTTGAGCGCGCGATAGGCGGGCGTATCGATCACGCCGTATTCGAGGCCGGCGTCGATGCGCTCGTAATCGCGGCCTTCGGCGAGGCCGAGTTCGCCGAGACACCAGAGCACCTTCTGCACGTTGATCGAACTGCGTCTGCCATAGAGTTGCATTGCGCGCTCCTTTACGCGAAGCGGCCGGCCACGATATTGAGAAGGCCGGCGCAAAACAGCACGGCCAGGGGATTCGCCTTCGGCCGCGTCATGAACACCGCGAGCGCGCCCAGCGCGAGGCCCCATACGGCCCACGTCGCCGACGACGCGCGCAGCACCGTATACGAGCTCGACAGTATGAGGCCTGTGGCGATGGGCGCAAGCCCGCGTTCGGCAATGCGATGCCACGGATGCCGCTCGTGGCGCCGCCACACGAGCGTGGCCACGTACGCGAGCAGGGAAGACGGCACGAACAGCGCCAGCGAAGCGACCACGGCGCCGAGCCAGCCGCCCGCTCGCCAGCCGATCAGCGTGGTGAGCAGCGCGCCGGGGCCGGGCGCCGCGCGCGAGATCGCGAACAGATCGACGAACTGCGTTTGCGTGACCCAGCCGTGGATCGTCACGGCCTGCTGGTTGATTTCGGCGACGATGCTCTGCCCGCCGCCGATCGAAAGCAGCGAAAGCGGCGCAAACACCGCGATCAATTGCAGATAGAGGTTGTCACGCATCGCGTGCGCTCCTTGCCGCCAGCGCAAGCCCGGCCGCGCCCGCGACCACGGCTACCGGCACGAGCGGCCAGCGCAGAATGCCCACGGCCACGAACACCGCCACGATCAGCACGAGCGGCCAACGCTGCGTGGCCGTGGCCGTGCGCGCCGTGCGAAAGCCGACGGACGCCGTCATGCCGATCGCGCCCGCCGCCACGCCTTCGAGCAGCCGGTGGACCCACAACCATTGCGTGAACGCGTGAAAGACGCTCGCGAACAGCACGATCACGATCATCGGCGGCGCGAGCAGCGCCGTCACCGCCACCGTGCTGCCCGCCGCGCCGCGCATGCGGTAGCCCACGTAGATCGACAGATTCACGACGTTCGAGCCGGGCAGGATTTGCCCGAGCGTGAGCGCGCCGAGAAATTCGTCGTCGCTGAGCCACTGACGCTGGGCGACGACCTCGCGATAGATCCACGCCGAAAGCCCGCCGCCGAAGCTCGTGAGCCCCACGCGCGAGAACAGCACGAAAAGCTGCCAGAGCGAGACGCGCTGCGGCGGCCCGGACTGGCGCAGCGGCAACGGCGGCGGTTCCGGCGACGGCTTCGGCGGCGGCATCTCGCGCGTGCTCAATGGCGTTCCTCGGCGAGATGGTGTTCGGCGAGTTGCGCTTCGGTCTGCCGCATCAGCTTCGACGGACGGCGGCGGCTCCAGATCGAAGCGCCCACGCTGATCGCCGCGCAAGCGAGCAGCGCCGCCGAAATCGGGCTGCGCACGAACACGCCGGGGTCGCCGTTCGAAATCGTGAGCGCCTGGCGGAACGACTGTTCGAGCGTGTGGCCGAGAATCAGGCCGAACAGCAGCGGCGCCTTCGGAATGTCGAAGCGGCGGAACGCGTAACCGAGCATGCCGAAGCCGAGCGCCATGTACAGATCGAACGTGTCGCTGTTGAACGAGAACACGCCCGTGGACGCGATCACGAGAATCAGGCACAGCAGCACGCCGGGCGGCACGTACAGAATGCGCGACAGAATGCCGACGAGCGGCAGGTTCAGCACGAGCAGCATGATGTTGCCGACGTACATGCTCGCGATGAGCCCCCAGACGAGATCGGGCTGCGTGTGGAACAGCATCGGCCCCGGCTGGATGCCGTACATGATGAACGCGCCCATGATCACCGCCGTCGCGCCCGAGCCCGGCACGCCCAGCGCGAGCAAGTGTACGAAGGCGCCGCAGGTGTCGGCGTTGGTGGCCGCCTCGGGCGCGGCCACGCCTTCGATCGCGCCGTGGCCGAATTCCTCGGGATGTTTCGAAATTTTCTTTTCGAGCACGTACGAGAGCATGGCCGCGAGCGTGCCGCCGAGCCCCGGCGCCGCGCCGCACAGAAAGCCCACCGACGAGCCGCGCAGGATAGCCGGGCGCGCGCGCCTCCATTCCTCGCGCGTGAACCAGAGCTTGCCTTCCACCTTGACCGTATGCAGCGTGCCGCCGAGCGTGCCCTCGACCATGCGGCTCACCTCGGCGATGGCGAAAAGCCCCACCACCACCACGAGAAAGTTCACGCGGTCGAGCAGTTGCGTGAAGCCGAGCGTGAAGCGCGGCACGCCGCTTTGCAGGTCGATGCCGACGGTCGCCAGCCCGAGGCCCATGAACACCGCGATCATGCCCTTCGCGAGCGAGTCGCCCGTCAAGGCGCTCACCGTGGAAAGCGCGAAGCAGATCAGCGCGAAATACTCGGTGGGGCCGAAATGCAGCGCCACGGCGGCGAGCGGCGCGGCCACGAACGAAAGCGCCGTCACGCCGATCATGCCCGAGATGAACGAGCTGACCGCCGCGATCGCGAGCGTCGCCGCCGCCCGCCCCTTGCGCGCGAGCGGATAGCCGTCGAGCACCGTCATCACGGCGGCGGCGTCGCCGGGCGTGTTGAGCAGGATCGCCGTGACCGCGCCGCCGTACATGCAGCCGTAGTAGATGCCCGTGAGCATCATGAGCGCCGAGGTCGGGTCCATGCCGAACGTCACCGGAATCAGCAGCGCAATGCCCGCCGACGGTCCGATGCCCGGCAGATGACTGATCATCGTGCCGATGAACACGCCGATCAGCGTATAGAAGAGATGCATCGGCGTCGCGGCGATCGCGAGCCCGTGCAGAATGCCTTGCAGACTTTCCATGTTGCGACCGGCCTCAGAATGGAAGGATGCCGCGCGGCATCGGTACGTCGAGAAGCTGCGAGAACAGCAGATAGATCACCGTCGTGGCGACCACGGCAATCGCGAGATTCGTCTTGACGCGCTTGCGGTTGAAGTAGCTGAGCAGGCCCAGCAGGAACGCGGCGGTGGCGATCAGGTAGCCCACGCGCTCGAAGGCGAAGTAGTAAAGCGCGGTCCACAGCACCATGCCGATCAGCACCAGCGCGGGACGCTTGTGAGCGGGTTGCGCGGCGGCCGCTTCCGCTGCCGTCCCGGTTGCTTCGCTCGCGTCGATCGCGTCGCTCACGTTGATTGCGCCGCTTGCGCCCATTGCACCGTTCGGTCCGGTTGCACGGGCCACGGCGGGCGCCGCGTGCGGCGAAGCCTGTTGCGCCGCGGGCTGCGATGCCGCGCTGCGCGCCGGTTGAGGTTGACGCACGGCGTGACGCGTCCTGGCGCGCCCTTCGAGCAACAGCAGCAGCGCCGAAGCGATCAAACCGACGCCCACGAGCGCCGGAAACGCCTTTGGCCCGAGCGGATCGCTCAGCCGGACTTCGGGCAACTGCAAATCCATGTACAGATAAATGGCTGCACCGACGATCACGACGATCGCAAGCCAGACATCGCCTTTGACGCTTTTCATGTCTCCTCCAGTCCGGTCCTGGCCGGCGCGCGCGCTTGCGCCGCGCGCGCCGGCCGGTCGTGCATGCCGTGAGGTGGCGCGGGCCGCCGTTTTCGCCGGCGGCCCTGCCGCGCGGATTTACTTCTCGTTGTAGCGGCCCGGCTTCACGACTTCGGCGATGGTGCCGTCCGGCGCGCGGAACTTGAGCGCGCCTTCGCCCTTCGCCGAGAGGATTTCGCCGCCGAGTTCGCGGATCTTTGCGGCGGCGGCTTCCTGGTCGTCGACCGTCACGCCCCAGTGATGCAGACGCGGGCCGGCGCCGGCGAGCTGCGCTTCATGCGCGTCTTCGCTGTCGTACTTCATCAGCGTGAAGTCGATGTGGCCGTCGGTCATGTGGCGCGAGATGTGCTGACGGTTGCGACCCGTCTTCACTTCCGTGAAGCCGAAAACTTCCGTGTAAAAACGGGTGGCCGCCTCGAGGTCGTCGACTTTGACTGCGAGGTGAACGATGCGGGACATAGTGCTTCTCCAGGTCAATAGGTACTACGGGGTTGAAATCGTTGCGCGCCCGATGCGTCATGGCACCCGGGCGCATTGCGCGGCGCTACTTCGCGAGGCCGAGATCGCCCAGCAAGGTTTTCAGGCGCGTTTGCTCGCCTTGCAGGAACACGCGCGTCTGTGCGCTGTTCTTGTAGTCGGCGGTCCAGAGATTGCGTTTGACGGCCACGGCCCACTCCGGCGACGACGTGGCTTTTTGCAGCACGTTGTCCCACCAGGCGATCTGTTCCGGCGTCATGTTTTTCGGCCCCACGAGCACGCGCCAGGTGCTGAAGTCGACGTTGACGCCCTGCTCCTTCCACGTCGGCACGTTGGCGAGCGCGCCCTGTTCGCGCTGCGCGCCGGGAATGCCGATCAGGCGCACGCGCCCCGCCTGGCTCGGCCCGAGCACCACGCCCGCGGGCGTGGCGGCCGCCGTGACGTGGCCGCCCATGAGCGCCGTGACGGCCTCGCCTCCCGAATCGAAGAACACGATCTTGAGCTTTTTCGGGTCCTGGCCCGCGCCCTTGATGACGAGCGCGGCGGCGTCGTGGCTTTGTCCGCCGGGCGAGCTGGACACGCCCATCGTCACGCTCGACGGATCTTTCTTGAGCATCTGCACGAAGTCCGCGCCGTTCTTGATCGGCGAATTGCCGGGCACCGAGAACACCACCTGCTCGGTCACGAACACGGCGAGCGGCGTGACGTCGTCGAGACCGGTCGTGCTCAGGCCCGTGATGCGGTTCGTAATGAGCGGCAGCGCCTGCACCGTCACGTATTCGCCGTTGCCCGCATGCGAGTTGATGTACGCGACGCTCACCGTGCCGCCGCCGCCCGGCCGGTTGAGCACCGTCACCGGCTTGCTGGACAGCTTTTCCTGCGTGATGACGCTTTGCAGCGTGCGCGCGACGAGATCGAGTCCGCCGCCGGGTGCGCTCGGCACGACGATTTCCACGGGCCGGCGCGGTTGCCAGGCGTCCGCGGCGCGGCTGGTCGCCGGCTGCGCGACGAATAACGCCGCGCAGGCGCCCGTCATCAACGTTAAAGCTCGCCTCCTTCTCATGCCTCTGTCTCCTGTATTGCGGGTTGCTGTTCTTGTCGGGCGTCGGGTCCGGCGCCGCTAGAAGCGGAATCGGTCCAGCGTGCTGGCCGCGAAAAGCGCCTCGATGGGCACCTCGCCGTCGATCAGCCCGTCGTGTTTCGCGTAGCGCTGCAAGGCGTCGAGATCGGCGCGATTCTCGGCCACGCCGTAGCGCCAGAAGTCCTGGCCCATGATGGCGCGCACGCGCTCGATTTCCGCGGGCAGCCACGGGTGCATCGCGCGCAGCGTGTCCATGATCGTGAGTTCGCCGAGCGCGATGTCGCGCGACTTGCAGAACGCCGCGTAGACGTTCACCGGCAGCCACGGATGCTGCTCGACGAGCGCGCGCCGGATGCCCACGACATGCATCAGCGGAAAGAGACCGGTCTTGGCGAACCAGGCTTCCTCGGCCGCGCGGTATTCGGGAAAGAGCCGCCGCACCTGCGCGTTGCGACCGAAGCACGAAGGCGGCTTGGGCGCGATCACGGCGTCGATTTCGCCCGCGTCGAGCAACGCGGCCAGCGTTTCGTTCGCGCCGATCGGCTGCACCTGAATGCCGGGCGCGAGTTCGTACGGCACGCGCGCCTCGCGGCCGCTTTGTTCGAGGCCGCCCGTCACCCATTGCACGTCGCGGCTCGTGATGCCGTACTCGTCGTGCAACATGCCGCGCACCCAGATACCCGCCGTCTGCTGAAAATCGGGCACGCCCACCTTGCGCCCTTTCAGCGCCTGCGGCGAGTCGATGCCGCAATCGTCGCGCACGTAAATGGCCGAATGACGGAACGAGCGCGAAAGAAACACGGGAATGGCCACATAGCGGCTTTGCCCGCGCGCCGTCGTCATCAGGTGCGTGCCCAGCGAGAGTTCGGAGATGTCGAACTCGCCGTGCCGGAAGGCGCGCTGGAACAGCTCCTCGGCCGGTCCATGAACGAAGTTGATCGAGCATCCTTCCACGGCGGCCTTGCCGTCGACCAGCGCCCTGGTGCGGTCCGTGAGCTGACAGGCGAGCGAAAGTTCGAGCATACGAATGAAAGTCGGGTAACGGTGGCTGAAAACTGCTGCCGGCATCGTGCAAGCGCAGGGTATCGTTAGTACATCAAATTAATATCGGTTAGCATTCCGTAATAACGGAATTGCGACCGGACGCATCAATACGTCCGGCAAATCAGGTGTTTTCCTCGATGTCGCGGCCCGCCATGCGGTTGCTGCCTCAGGCGGCGCGGGCCACGCCTGCCGCCTGCTTGCTGCTTTATTACTTCATGCTCAAGCTATCTTGTCGTCCAGCTCCTCGTGATCCGCGTCCTCGGGGCTGTTCTTCGCCATTTCGTCGAGCGACTTGAGCATGCGCTCCTTGCCCTTCGACACGTGGCTGAAGCTCGTTTCGTAGCTCTGCGCGGCGTCGTGCGCCTTGAGCGCGGCGACGATCTCGCGATGCTCTTCGTTCGAGGTGAGCAGCGCGCCGCGCTGAACCATGCCGTGTACGCGGAACAGATGAAACTCCTTGACGAAGCCGCGATACAGCCGGATGAGCCGCGAATTGCCGGTGCAGCGCACGATGTAATCGTGGAACTCCAGGTTGAGCGGGTCGAAGCGCGAAAAGTCGCCCTGCTCCGCCGCGCTCTGCATCTGGTCGACGTAGCTGTCGAGCTGCGCCGCCATTTCCGCGGTAAGAACGGGCGCGAGCAGCGAAGCCGCGAGCGCCGTCAAACCCGCGCGCAGATCGTAGACTTCGATGGCGTCGTCGCGCGTGACCTTCTTGATGAACACGCCGCGATTCGGCACGAGGTACACGAGGCCCAGCTCGGCCAGCGCGCGGCACGCCTCGCGCACGGGACCGCGGCTCACGGACAGTTTGTCCGCGACCGCTTTCTCGTTCAGCCGTTTGCCGGGCGCAAGCTCGCCGCTCAATATCATCCGTTCGATCTCGTGTTGAACCACGCCGGTCAAGGTGTGGGCGCGGAACTCGGCGAGAGAGACGGTGGTCGGGTTGTGATCGGTTTCCATGAAAAGCAGTCTAGGTTTCTGCGTGCAAACTGTCAACACTTTACTTTTTTCTCTTCACCGATCGTCCGGCCTTGCGCGATCAGCCTCGCGGCGCGCCCTCGACCTGACACTTCCTTACTGACGGCGCCGCCTGTTTTCTGTCAACAGCCCGCCATTTTCCCGCCAGCGGGCCGACCGCTTTTCGCCGGACTCGCGCTCAGAACCGGTGCCGCATGCCGATGCGGAACGCGAGCTGATTCTGAGCATCGCTGCCCGAATTGCCGAAGTAACTCGTCGACTTGCCGATCATCGCCTGCACCGGCACGCCGTCGTTGTCGCCCGACGCCTTCTGGTAGATCGCGAGCGCGTAGACGCTCGTGCGCTTGCTCAGCGAATACTCGATGCTGCTGTTGAACTGGTTCCACGTTCCGCTTTCGGAGCCGCGCACCTGCGTGCGCGTATAGCCGAGCGCGCCCACCAGCGCCGGCGTGATGTGATACGTGAAACCGCCTTCGTAGATGTTGAGCGTCGCCGCGCTGTGATCGATGTTCTCCAGACGCGTGTTGGTCCAGAGCGCATAGACGAGCGTGCGCTCGAAGCGGTACTTCGCGCCGATGCCGAGCGTGCGCAAGTCGCGCTCGCCGAGCGGATCGAGATTCGCGAGCGTGAGCTTCAGCGCCGGCACTTCCTGAAGCGGATACGTGATGTCCGTATAGGCGAACGCCATGCTGAACGGACCGTGGTTGTAATCGAAGCCGAAGCTATATGTGCGCGACGAACCGTTCTTGCCGCCCACGCCGTCCGAGCCGCCGAACTCGCCCGCCTGATTCGAGAATCCGTACATCGCGCCGAAACGGAAACCGTACATGCGCGCGCTGTCGAATTTCACCGAGTTGTTGATCCGCACCGAAGTCAGCAGGTCGAGCGTGTCGATGTGATACATGTACGCGTCGCCGGCGGTGAGGCCGCCCGTCGCGTAACGGTTCAAATAGTCGTGCGAGAACGGATACTGGCGCCCCAGCGTGAACGTGCCCGCGCCGCTTTTCGACACGCCGACGAAGGCCTGGCGGCCGAACAGCGCGCCGCCCTGGCTCAGCGTGCCGTCGCCGAGACCGAAGCCGTTTTCCAGTGTGAAGATGGCTTTGTAGCCGCCGCCCAGGTCTTCCGCACCCTTGAAACCGATGCGATTGCCGCCGTTGATGCCGTCGTCGAACTTCACGAGGCTATGACTGCCGCCGCTCGGCGTGGCCGCGTTGTTCACGTAGCTGATGCCTGCGTCGACCAAACCGTACAACGTCACGCTGCTCTGCGCGTGCGCCGCGCCGGCCATCGAGCCGAGTGCGGCAAGGCACAACGCCTTGCGGGTCTGCTTCATGGTCACTGCATTCACTTCGGTCTCCTTAATTTCTAGTCAGATTGGCAAGGACACCGCGCCGCCGTTCTCGCCTGAGAACCGGTTGCGCTTTGCTTGTGTGCGCTCGTACTCGCTCGCATCCGCTCGTACTTGCTCGTGGGCGGCGTCATGCACGAGGCTCGCCTCGCGCCGCATGCGCCGTTGTCTCCTCCGCTGCCCAGCCGTCACACCCGCCTGTTTCGCGGGAAAGCGTCACGCCGTTCAGCTTGCGTCGAAGTGTCTATCGTCTTATGCTAACTGTCAACACTTTTTCAATGTTGGCGTTTACCCCTAACAGAACGCTTTCCCATGAGTTATTGCGCCATTGATTTCGGCACTTCCAATTCCGCCATCGTCTTGCCGCACGCCGAAGGCATGCGGCTCGCCACCGTCGAAAACGGCCGGCGCACGCTGCCCACCGCCGTGTTCTTCAACGCCGACGAGCACACGCAAAGCTACGGCCGCGCCGCGCTCGCGGCGTATATCGAAGGCCATCACGGGCGCCTGATGCGCTCGATCAAGAGCATCCTCGGGTCGGCGCTCGCGCAAACGAGCACCGACATGGGCAACGGCAGCGCGATCCGCTACACGGACGTCATCGCGCTCTTTCTCGCGCATCTGAAGCGCCGCGCCGAGGCCGAGGGAAGTACGCCGCTGCTGCGCGCCGTGCTCGGCCGTCCGGTGTTTTTCGTCGACGACGACCCGCGCGCCGACGCGCAAGCCGAGCAGCAGTTCGCCGATGCCGCGCGCGCCGTCGGCTTTCGCGAGATCGTCTTCCAGTACGAACCGATCGCCGCCGCGTTCGACTACGAGGCGCGTCTCGCCGACGAACAACGCGTGCTCGTCGCCGACATCGGCGGCGGCACCTCGGACTTTTCGCTCGTGCGCGTGGGCCCCCGGCGCCGGGCGCGCGCGGCCCGGCGCGACGACGTGCTCGCGCATCACGGCGTACACGTAGCCGGCACCGACTTCGACCGGCGCGTGGCGCTCGCGGCGATCCAGCCCGCGCTCGGCTACCGCTCCATCGACACGCAGGGGCGCGAGATGCCGAGCCGTCTCTACTTCGACCTAGCAACATGGCACCTCGTGAACACCGTCTACACGCCGCGGCGCGCGGCCGAATTGCGGCTCATGCGCCATCTCTTTCGCGATCCGGCGCACCATGCGCGCGCGATGCGCGTGGTCGAACACCGGCTCGGTCACGCGCTGCTCGCGCAGGCCGAGCAAGCGAAGATCGCGGTATCGGCGGGCGGAACCACGCGCATCGGTCTCGATGCGGTAGAACCCGGCCTGCACGCGGATTTCGACGCGCCCGCGCTCGTCGACGCATCGCGCGACGACACGGCGCGCATCGTCGAAGCCGCGCGCGACACCGCGCGGCTCGCGGGCGTGCGCGAGGAAACGATATCGGCGCTCTACTTCACCGGCGGCTCGACCGGCCTCGAACATCTCACCGGCGCGATCGCGCGCGCGTTTCCCCACGCGCACGCCGTATTCGGGGACCGGCTCGCGAGCGTGGCAACCGGACTCGGCATACATGCGCGCCGCGTGTTCGGAGAAGCCGGCGGCGATGCGTGAGGCCGGGCATCACAACTTGCGGCGAATCGCGACACGCGCGAAGGCACGGTGGTTGTTCGACGGATCGCCGGGACCGCGGAGACCGCCGATCGTCGCAAATGCCGTGGAGCGTCGCGCTGTCCCGCGCCTGCGCCGTCGCGGCGAACACGCCCGGTTCGGGCAAGATCCACAGCGTTTTTTTCATCCGTGTCTCCATGGCGAGCGGAATGTCCCATCCACCTTCCATTTGTTCGTATAGCTAACTAATTGTTCGAGGCGGCGGTACGAGCGCGGCGCGCGAGGCGAGCCGCCTGCCTCGCCGCGTCAGCCGAGGAACGCGCCTCCGTTCGCGTGAATGACCTGCCCCGTCACGAAGCGCGCCGTCTCGCCGCACAAAAAGCCGACCAGTGCCGCCACTTCCTCGGGATGGCCGCGACGGCCCACGAGCGTCGTGCGATGCGCATGATGCGCGGGCTCGCGCGCGCCGGCCGAGCCGCCGCGCTGCGTGTCGATCAGGCCCGGCACCACGCAGTTCACGGTGATGCCGTCGGGCGCGAGATCGTGCGCGAGCGCGCGCGTAAGCCCGACTAGCCCGGCCTTCGCGGCGATCACGTGCGCGCGCCCGCTCGAACCCGCATGCGCCGACATGCCGCCGATATTGACGATCGCGCCCGCGCCCGCCGCGCGCAAATGCGGCAGCGCCGCGCGCGAGCACAAATACGCGCCGTCCAGAATCACGGCCATCACTTCGCGCCACTGCGTCCAGTCGAGTTCGTCGAACGGCACTTCGCGGCGCAGCGCCGCATTGTTCACGAGCAGGTCGATGCGGCCGAAGCGCTCCACGGCCGCGTCCATCAGCGCCTGCGCGCCTTCCGGCGTGCTCACGTCGGCGAGTTCGACGGCCGCGCGGCCGCCCGCCGCCTCGATCTCGCGCACCACGCTCGCGGCTTCTTCATGCGAGCTGCGCGCGTTGACCACGACGGCCGCGCCCGCGCGCGCGAGTTCGAGCGCGATCGCCCTTCCGATATTGCGCGCGGCGCCCGTGACCACGGCGACGCGCTGCCCCGATCCTGCATTCATGAATGTGCTCCCAGAGTTTCGGTACGAGTGGCGGAATTCGGCGTCGCCTGGAGCGGCCGGTCGGGCCGAATCCAGAACGCGAGCGCGATGCCCGCGACCAGCAGCCCCATCGACATGATGAACGGCAGGCGATAGCTGCCGGTCAGGTCGCTGACGAGGCCGAACGCGAGCGGCGAAACGATCGCGGCAAGTCCCGCCGCCGTGCTCACGAAACCGCTCGCCACGCCCGCGAAGGCCGGCGCGATATCCATCGGCACGGCCCAGATCGGGCCTTCGGTCGATTCGAGGCAGAACAGCGCCGCGGCGAGACATACCGCGATCACGCCGGGATTGCGCACGAAGAACACGGCCGAGATGAACACGAGCGAGCCGAGAAAACCGGCGACGATCACGTTGCGGCGCGCGCGATTGAGGTTGCCGGTGCGGCGATAGATGGCGTCGGTGAGCACGCCGCCCGCCGTGTCGCCGATCACGCCGGCGAGGAACACGCCCGAGGTGAACAGCGCCGAATGCTTGAGCGCGATGCCGTATTCGCCGACGAAAAAGCTCGGCAGCCAGCTCAGATACAACCAGAGCGTCCACGCATGGCAAAAGAACACCAGCGTGACCGGCATGATGCGGCGCATGAGCGGCCACCACGGCACCGGCGTGCGATGGCGCGGCCCCGCGTACGGCGGCAGCGCGGCGATCTGCGCGGGCGTCACGCCCTCGTGCGTGCGCGGATCGTCGCGGAAATAGCGCCACCACACGGCGACCCATACGAGGCTCACGCAGCCGAGCGCGACGAACGCGCCGCGCCAACCCAGCAGCGGAATCAACGCGACGACGAGCGGCGGCGTGATCGCGGCGGCCGCGCGCGCCGACGAATGCGTGAAGCCTTGCGCGAAGCCGCGCTGCGCGCTCGGCACCCAGTTGGTCATGGCGCGCGTGGCATTGGGGATCGTGCCCGCTTCGCCGAGGCCCACGCACATGCGCGCGAACACGAGCGAGCCGAGGCCGCCGATCATGCCCGTCGCGATCGTGCCGATGCCCCACAGCAGGCCCGAAATCGCAAGCATGCGGCGCGGACCGATGCGATCGCCGAGATATCCGTTGACGATCTGGAACGTGGCGTAGCAATAGCCGAACGCCGAAAGCGCGACGCCGAGACTCGTGTTGCTCAAGTGCAGCGTTTGCTTGAGCACGGGCGCCGCGATCGAGAGATTCACACGATCGATGTACTCGATGAAGTACATCATGCACAGCAGCATGAACACGCGGCCGGGCGCGCCCCGAAAGAGAGACGCCTTCATCGTGCTGCGCTCCTGCCCGAGCGGGGCTTGCGATTGCGAATGCTTCGGATACTGCGGATACGACACTGCATGGCCTGTCTCCGTGTAGCGAATTCTTGATGCCGATGCGCGCGGCTTTGCGCTTTTATCGCGCTTCTATTTGCATTCAGTGGCAGTCAGTCGCACTTCAATTGCACAGCTTCGTGGGCGGCAAGCCCGCGAGATAGCTCGTCGAAACAAGCGTGACGGCAAGCGGATACGATCGGATACGAGTGGAACGCAGCGGCGCATGGCGCGACGCGGAATCGCTTTGCTTAGTTGTCCCAATCTCCTGAAATGCCTTGGGGACATGAGCGCTTTCGCACGCCGTTCTCGCCAACGTCGCACCGCCGCATGCCCATTCCCTATCAATGTGCGCACGGCGTTCTTGGCCACCCAGATTGCATTACGAATATTGTCGACAATGTTATCGCCTCGCCGACTCACGCCTTGAATTCCAATCTGGAGATGAGTATATTGTCGACAATAGTCAATGCGCAAGCATTCCGGTAAAATTTCTTCCGTCTTTTCCACTCTACGGACCCCGCCCGTCATGCAACGCGCCGCGAACTCGCTTGAACTGCTCCGCTCCGTCACCTTGTCGGGTCTTGTCCAGGAGGAAATCCTGCGTCGCATCAAGACCGGCGAGTTGCAGGCCGGCATGAAGCTCAACGAAATGGATCTCGCCGATCATCTCAAGATCAGCCGCAGCCCGGTGCGCGAGGCGTTTCGGGCGCTGGAGGAAGCGGGACTCGTCTGGCTGGAAAAGAACCGTGGCGTGTACATCCGCGAGATTTCGGAGGCCGAGGCGGCGGAGCTTTATGAAGTGCGCGCGGGCCTCGACGAAATGGCGGGCCGCCGTCTCGCGCCCGTCATCGCCGACGCGGAACTCGACGAACTGCGCGGCATGCTCGATCAGCTCGAAGCCAGCTCGAAGGAAGGCGAGCTGAACGATTACTTCACGCTGAACATCGCGTTCCACGACCGGCTCGTCGAACTGGCCGGCAACGCGACGATGCTCGCGCTCTATCGTCAGGTCATCAATCGCATGCATTTGCTGCGCCGGCGCGGATTTTCGCTCTCGGGCAGCTCGCGCGCCTCGCACGACGAACATCGCAAGATTCTCGAAGCCCTCGCCTCGCGCGACCCCGAAGCCGTCGCGCGCACGATGCGCGAGCACGTCGAATCGGGTTATCGCCGCGCCCGCACGGCGGGCGCGCAGGAAGGCACCGATCTCGTCAACAGCGCGCCCGAGCGCAGCGGGCAGCCGCGCTGAGGCTCGCCTCGCGCGCGCGTTGCCGTGCAGGCAAGCGCGCGGGAGGCCCGCGTCCCGGACCGATCTTTTCGTAGCACCCGACTGGAGCGAGACACCTGATGAACACGAGTCACCCCGAATCAACCGTTAGTATTGCTGATCAAATCGGCGACTGGATCGCGACGCTCGCCGCCGCCGGCAACGCGGGCCTCCCCCCCGCCGCCGCGGACACCGCGCGCCTGTTGCTGCTCGACGTGACGGGCCTGTGCATCGCGGGGCGCCGCGAGCCGTATATCGACGCCACGCTCGCCGCCACCGACCGCGACGGTCGCTGCACCGCGCTCGGCCACACGGGCGGCTTCAACGCGTTCGAAGCGGCGCTCGTCAACGGCACGGCCGCGCACGGCGAAGATTACGACGACACCTTCGAAGGCGGCCCCGTGCATTCGGGCGCCGTGGTCGTGCCCGCCGTGCTTGCCGCATGCGAGCGCGAAGGACTTGGCGGCGAGGCGTTGCTGCGCGGCATCGTCGCGGGCGCGGAACTGATGTGCCGCTTGAGCCTCGTGGCGCCGCGCGCGATCCACTCCGCGGGCTTCCATCCCACGGCCGTGATCGGCGCGCTCGCCGCCGCGGCCGGCGTATCGGCGGCGCTGCGGCTCGATGCGCGCGCGGCCACGTCGGCGCTCGGCATCGCGGGCAGCATGGCTTCCGGCATCATCGAATATCTGGCCGAAGGCACTTCCACGAAACGCATGCACGCGGGCTGGGCCGCGCAGTCGGGCATCCGCGCGGCGCTGATGGCGCGCGGCGGCTTCGACGGCCCGCGCACCGTGCTCGAAGGCAAGCACGGCTTCTTCAAGGCGTTCGCGCCCTCGCGCGCGCCCGACTTCGCGCCGGTGCTCGACGGCCTCGGCACGCGCTGGATCATGGAGACGATCGCGTTCAAACCCTACGCATGCGGAACCATGACGCAGCCGTATATCGACTGCGCAATCGCGCTCGCCGAACGCGGCGTGCAGGCCGCGCAGATTCGCGAGATCGTCTGCGACGTGGGCGAAGGCACCGTGCATCGGCTTTGGGAAGAACTCGCGGTGAAGCATCGTCCGCCTACGGCGTATGCGGCGAAGTTCAGCACGCCGTTCTGCATGGCCGTGGGTTTCTTCGACCGCAAGGCGGGCTTCGAGCAGTTCACCGAAGCGCGCATTCGCGACGCGCAAGTGCTCGCGCTCGCCGCGAAAATCCGCTATCGCATCGACCCGGAAAACGCGTATCCGAACAATTTCACGGGCCATCTGCGCGCGACGCTCGCGGACGGCAGCGTAATCGAAATCCGCCAGCCGCATATGCGCGGCGGCGCGCACGAACCGCTGTCGAAAGACGAGTTGAGCGCGAAGTTTTTCGACAACGTGCGCTACGGCGGCTGGGACGCCGCGCAAGCCGAAGCCGCGCGCGCCTGGTGCGAGCGGGCTTTCGACGAGCGAGCGTTCGCGAGCCTCGCGCAGTTCCGGCAATAAACGCATGACGATGAACCGCTGCCTTCGGGCGGCGGGTTTTTAGGCTTCCTGCGCGAAAGCCGGCAGGTTCGCGCGATTTATTTCGGATTACGAAACGTCCATTTGAGGCGCGAGTGCGCCGGACGGTTGCAACGATTCGGCGCCATCCGTTTTCGGCTCTCCGAGATACGGACGATCGGGGCGAATCCAGTGCGCGGCAATCGGGCCAAGCACGAGAAAGAAGATCGAGAGCGCGAACACGGGCTGCCACGAATGCATGGCGTCGACGAGAAAACCCACGAGCGGCGGCGACACCGAAGCCGCGAGACCGAGCCCCGTGTTCATGATGCTGCTCGAAGTGGCCGCGTGATTCGGCGCGAGGTCCATGGCGACGGCCCATAGCGGCGCGGTCACGAGTTCGGAGAGAAACAGCGCGGCCGCCAGCGAAAAGCCCGCGGCCGTGGCCGAGGGATGCAGGAACATCGGCACGAAGAAGAGGATCGGGGCGAGAAACCCCACGGTGATGACGGTCTGCCGCGCGCGGCGGATATTGCCCGTGCGCTTGAGCAGCCAGTCGCTCAACGAACCGCCCAACGTGGTGCCCACCACGCCGCTCAGAAAAATGCCCGAGCTGAAGATGGCGGAATGGCGGATGTTGAGGTGATACGCCTGCGCGAAAAACGACGGCATCCAGTTGAGGAAGAACCACAGAATCCAGCCGTGGCAGAAGCTCACGACGGTGGCGGGCCAGAGCGCGCGCAGCAGCGGTTTCCAGCGCATCGGCACGCGTTGGCGGCCCACTTTCGCGGGCAGACGCGCGATTTCCGCGGGCGTGATGGAAGGGTGATCGGCGGGGTCGTCGCGGTAATACCAGACCCATAGCGCGACCCAGGCGAGACTGGCGAAGCCGAGTATCACGAACGCCGCGTGCCACGAAAAGGCGCCGATGAGCGCGGCGACGAGAATGGGCGTGGACGCGTTGCCGAGCCGCGCGCAGGCGTGCGTGATGCCTTGCGCGAAGCCGCGCTGGTCGGGTTTCATCCATGCGGCGAGCGCGCGCGCGGAAGCGGGCACGATGGGACTTTCGCCGAGCCCGACCACGAAGCGTGCGAGCAGCAGCGTGACGAATCCGCCGGCGAGTCCCGTGAGCAGGGTGCCGACGCCCCAGAGCACGCCGCAGATCGCGAGCATCTTGCGCGCGCCGAGCCGGTCGCCGATGAAGCCGCCGGGGATCATGGCGAAGGCGTAAGTGAGCGCGAACGCGGAAAACACGAGGCCGAGCTGAACGTTGCTGAGCGCGAGGTCGTGCCGGATCGCGAGGGCGGCGGTGGAGATGTTCGTGCGGTCCACGTACATCAGGAACGACATGATGCAGAGCACGACCAGGACGCCGTTGGTGGCGCTCAATCGTCTCGTGGGGCGAGTCGATGCCATCTTTGTCTCCTGTCGGTTGGAGTTGGCGCTTTAGCGCTTACTCCAACCCCATGCAAAGCTGTCGGCGGGAGTTAGCGCTTTAGCGCTTACTCCCGCCCCATGCAAAGCTGTCGGCTGGAGTTGGCGCTTTAGCGCTTACTCCAGCCCCATGCAAGGCTGTCGGCGAGAGTTGGCGCTTTAGCGCTTACTCCAGCCCCATGCAAGGCTGTCGGCTGGAGTTAGCGCTTTAGCGCTTACTCCAACCCCATGCAAGGCCGTCGGCGAGCGTTAGCGCTTCAGCATCTATCCGCGCCAAGCCATCCACGGGCACGCCTTCTACGAGGCGCATCCCTCCATCGCCGGCGTTGCCAGCCTCGCGCTGTGACGCGAGCCGCCGCGCAACCACATCATCGGCTTATTCCAGCACTTCTCCATGCACGCCCGCCGCAAGCGTGTCCTTTTCCCAGCGCTTCATCGGCACGACTTCGGCAACGGGTCCGTTCGGCGAGCGGAATTTCACCGGCAAGTGTCCGGGCGCGGTAAGAATCTCGCCGCCGTTCGCCTTGATGTCGGCGATGAACGCGTCGAGGTCTTCCACCTCCATGCCGATGTGATGAATACACGGCGCCGGGCCCGCGAAATCGGCTTCATCCGAATTCGACGACTCGTAGTGGATCAGGGTCAGGTCCATATAGCCGTCGGTAAGGTGATGCGAGATGTGATCGCCGTTCTTGCCTTTGCGGCGCACCGTGTTGACGTGCCGGTAACCGAACACGTTCTCGTAGAACGCACGCTCCTTCTCCACGTCCTCGACCTTGAACGCAATGTGCTTGATGAAATTCGGCATGGCTATCTCCTGGGGTGGCGGCGTGCGGGATGACGTCCGCGATGAAGGCAGTCTAGAACCCCGCTCCGGCAACGTCAATCGAATCATTCGAATGATTCGATTCATTAGGGAACATCCCAGGAGGTTCGACGGCAAGCGCAAAAACGGAGATTTCGACAAGAAAGCCGCGCCACACGCGACATACGCGATATACGCGACACAAAAGCGCCCGATAACAAAAACCGGCAACGCCGATTTAAGGCAAGCTGTCCCAACGACACTGGCAAACTTCCCGAAGCGGCTAAAAACGCCACCCAACGCCGCCATCGCGCGAACTCCCTGCTCCGCCGCCTTATACTGCCCTTCCCCATGCACAAGCACAGCGGACGGCGGCACATGACGGATTTCAACAAGGTCGATCTCAACCTGCTTCGCGTGTTCCAGGCCGTGCTCGAGGAGCGCAGCCTCACGCAGGCGGGCAAGCGGCTCGGTCTTTCCCAGCCGGCCACGAGCTATGCGCTGGGCCGTCTGCGCGCCTTGTTCGACGATCCGCTGTTCGTGCGCACGCCCGACGGCATGCTGCCCACCTCGGTCGCCCAGCGGCTCAAGGACCCCGTCGGCCGCGCCATCGCGGCGGCGCGCGAGGCGCTGCGCCACGGCGAGCCGTTCAACCCCGCCACCAGCACGCGGGAATTTCGCGTGTCGATGTCCGATGTCGGCGAACAGGTGTTTCTGCCGGCCATTTGCGAACAGCTTCAGCAATTGGCGCCCGGCGTGCGAATTTCCGCCGAAGCGGTGTTATTGACCGATATCGAGGAACACATGCGGCTCGGCCAACTCGACTTCGCCATCGGCAATCTTCCTTCGCTCAAGGCGTCCACCGAATATGCGCTGCTGTTTCACGAGGAATATGCGTGCATGACGCGCAAACGGGCCGGGCTGCCCGCGCGCCACCTGTCGGCGGCTCAGTTTCTGGAGATGTCGCATGTGGCCGTGGCCTCGCTCGACCGCAGCCACGTGCTGATCGAGGAGTCGTTGCGGCTCGCGCGGCTGCACCGGCGCATCGCGCTGCGCGTCTCGCATTTCAACGTGTGCCCGGAAATCCTGCGCCGCACCGACTGGATGGTGACGCTGCCGCGCGGCGTGGCCGACTTCTACAACGCCGAGGGCCATTTCGCGATTTACCCGCTGCCCGTGGATCTGCCGCATTTCGAATCGACGATCCACTGGCACGAGCTATACGACGGCGACGACGGCAACCGCTGGTTTCGCGAGCTGCTCGTCGGCATTCTGAACGGCGAGCGCGCGGCGATCCGAAGCGACTGAGCGCGGCCGCCTGGCCAGCCGGAGCCGGTCGATCCGCGCCGCGCCCTCCGCGACGTAAAGCGCAGGTGCGTCGCCGCGCTCAGGCGAGATTGAGCGCGTTGGTCAAATCGCCCATCGGCGCCTGGCCGCGCGCGCGCATCGCCTCGTCGCGCGAGCGCACGCCGTCGAGCGGTTCGAGGTCGTACACGCGCGTGACGAGACGCAGGATCGAGGCCGTGTCGTAAATCGTGTGATCGACGTAACCCTTCTTCGCGAACGGCGAAACCACGAGCGCCGGCACGCGCGTGCCCGGCCCCCAGCGGTCGCCTTTGGGCGGCGCCACGTGATCCCACCAGCCGCCGTTTTCGTCGACGGTAATGACGATCACCATGTTCTCCCACTGCGGGCTCGCGCGCAGCGCCTTCACCGCGTGCACGATATGGCGGTCGCCCGAGGCGACGTCGGCGTAACCCGCGTGCATGTTGAGGTTGCCCTGCGGCTTGTAAAACGTGACGGCGGGCAGGCGCCCGGCGCGCGCGTCGGCGAGAAAGCGGTTGGTGCTTTCGTCGTCGCCAAGACCGCCGTCGCGCAAATGCCGCGCGCGCGAGGCCGTGCCCGGCCCCAGGTTCGCGAAGTAGTTCAGCGGCTGATGGTGATACTGGAAGTTCGGAATGACGGGCGTGCCGGCGGTGAGATTCTTGCCGTGCATCTCCAGCGTCTGCTCGAACGCGCCCGCATACCACGCCCAGCCGATGCCGCGTTTGTCGAGCTTGTCGCCGATGTGCTCGTGCGTTTGCGGCGGCAGCGCCATCGCGTTGCCGTCGAGCGTGAAGTCCACCACGCCGTCGGCCTTGACGGGATAAATCGTGGGCGCGAACGGCGGCATCATCGTATTGACCGCGTAGCTCACCGTGCGGCCGTTGGCGAGCGTTTCGGGCGGCGTGAGCGCGCTCGGGCCGAACTTCGGAATGCCTTCCAGCGCGCTTTTGGGCGAGACGTCGAGTGGCTTGAGATTGGGATCGTCGGGGCGGCCGCTCTGCGTGGTCGCGATCTGGAACTTCGCGATGCTGTTGGCCGGGTCCGCATACACGGGCGGCGTGGCCGCGACCAGATACTGATGATTGAGGAACGAGCCGCCGAACGCGCCCTGGAAGAAGTTGTCGCAAAGCACGTATTCGCTCGCGAGGTCCCACAGGCGCAGGTCGTAGCTCGCGTTCGCGTAGTGGCCCATCGTGAAGGCGGCCGAGTCGGCCCACGCAACGAACTTGTCGTTCTTGCCGCCGTTGATCTGCATCTGGTTCTGATAGAACACGTGCCACAAGTCATGCGTGACGAGCGAAAGCGGCAGGTTTTCGCCCTGCGGCCCCTTGAGCGCGAACGGCGCGTTCGGCAGGTTCGTCTGATATTGCTGGCCGGCCTTGTAGCTCACGCCGTCGGCCACTTGATCCTTGAGCAGCCAGCCTCCGGGCACGGCGGGCAGCCTGGGCAGCACCGAGCCGTCGCGGTCGCGCTGCGTGTAGTCCTCGGGCTTCAGCGCCGAAAGCGGGCGCTCCACGCCGGGGAAGTCGCCGAACAGGTTGTTGAAGCTGCGGTTTTCCGCGTAGATCACCACGACCGTTTTCACCTTGCCGCGCAGCGAACGGTCGAATTCCGGCCCGGCGGCCGCGCCCGTCACGACGCTCTCGCGCGTCGGCGGCGCGGCGCAGCCCGCGAGGCCCGCGCCCACCGCCATGGCGGCCGCGCCGCCGATGAAGCGGCGGCGGCCCGGGCGCGCGGGCGTTTGCGGGTCGCCGGCGCGCGCCGCGCTATCGGTGGCGTTGGAAGCGGCGTTAGAGGCGGCGTTGGAGGCGGCGGGGGCGTCGTCCTCGGTGTCGTGGCGGTCGTTCGGCGCGTCGGGCGTGGTCATCGGAATTCCGTCGATCTGATGATGCGGTGGGGCCACATCTTCGCGTGATTATCATGACAATTCCGTGACGCTGCGCCAAAGCTGCGCGCCCGACCTGCCCCGCATGCGGACTCAGTGCGAAATCCGCTCCAGCGACTTGCCGAGCGTGCGCGGCCCCATCAAGCCGATCGCGACGATCACGAGCGCCATCGCCCCGGCAATGAACACGAACACGCCCGTCACGCCGAATTCCTTCAACGTGAACGCAATCGCGAACGAGCTGAACACCGCCGAAAGCCGGCTCCACGAATAGACGAAGCCCACGGCGCGCGCGCGAATGGCCGTGGGATAAAGCTCCTGCTGATACGTGTGATAGCTGAACGAGATGATGTTGCCCGCCAGCGTGAGCAGCACGCCCAGCACGACGATCGCGCCTGCCGACGTGACCTGGCTGAACACGAGGCCCGCCGCGATATTGACCGCCGACATGAACACGATCACGTGCTTGCGCTCGAAACGGTCGGCGATCCAGTAGCCGAGCAGCGGCCCGAGCGGCGCGGCCAGCCCGATCACGGTGGTGTAAAGCAGGCTCGACGTGACGGAAATGCCCTGCTTCACGAGCAGCGTGGGCACCCAGTTCGCGAAGCCGAAAAACCCGATGGTCTGGAACACGTGGAAGATCACGAGCATGATCGTGCGGCTGCGGTACGGCGGCTTCCACATTTCGGCAAAACCGGCCTTCGCCACCACGGGTTCGGCCGCGGCGGGCGCGGGCAGCGGCTGGCCCGATTCGCGCGCGACCTGCGCTTCGAGGCGGGCGAGCACGGCGTCGGCTTCGGCGAGGCGGCCCTGACCCGCGAGCCAGCGCGGGCTTTCCGGCAGATTGCGGCGGAAGTACCACACGAACAGCGCGCTCACGCCGCCCAGCAGCACGACCCAGCGCCAGCCGTCGAAGCCGTAAGGCGCGTTCGGCACGAGCCGGTAGGAAAGCCAGGCGGCCACCGGCACGGCGAAAAAGCCGATCGTCTGGCATACGGCGAACGCGCGGCCGCGCAGGTGCCGGGGCGCGAGTTCGGAGAGATACGTGCCGATGGTGACGAGTTCCACGCCGATCCCCATGCCCGAGACGAAGCGCCAGAAGTTCAGCCCGGCCGCGCTCTGCTGGAACGCCATCACCGTATTCGCGGCCACGTACCAGAGCAGCGACCACGTAAAAATCGAGCGGCGGCCGAAGCGGTCGGCGAGAAAGCCGCACGCGATGGTGCCGACAAAAAGCCCGCTGAACAGCGCGGCGATGAAGCTCGCGACACCCGAAGTGCCGAACAGGCCCGTCGTGGTCGGCGTGAGCATGCCGCTTTTCACGAGGCCCGGCGCGACGTAGCCCGTGTAGAGCAGGTCGTAAAGCTCGAAGAAAAAGCCCAGGCTCAGGAGCAGGATCAGCTTCCACACGGCGCGCGTGGCGGGCAGCCGGTCGAGGCGCGCGGCAATTACACCCGGACTCGCACCCGGACTCGCGGCCACGACGCGTTCGGGCCCGGCGGGAGTGTCCGTCGCGGCGCGCGCATGGGTCGCGCCCTCCACCTCGAATGAGGCCATGCTTGTCTCCTGAACAGCGTTGCGGTGAATCGCGGCGCGCCGCCGGCGTGTCGTCCGTCGTTACCGGCAACGTCGGCAACGACCGGCGATCGTGGGCCGCGATCCGGCGCGCGTGCGAAGCCCGCTATTTTGCTTGAAATTCAACCGTATCGCGCCTGCAATTCGGCAAACGACGCAATCGTGCCCGCCAACGCGCTCGCCACGACGGTGGGCGGACTCGCGAGCCACACCTGCCCCGGCCCCGAGCGCCCCGGGAAATTGCGGTTGATCGCGCTGATCGTGACCTGGTTCGGGTCCGTCGACGCGCCCGGCCCGCAGTTCGCGCAGGCGCCGCACGAGGGTTGCAACAGGACCGCGCCCACCTGCCCGAACGCCGCGAGATAGCCCTGGCGCTCGCAATAGTCGCGCACGTCCGCAGTGCCGAACTGAAGATAGAGCGTCACGCCCTCGGGCACGCGCAGCCCGCGCGCGGCCGCCCACGCGAGCACGTCGTGATAATGGTCGAAGTCCTCGCGCTTGCCCGCCGTACACGAACCGCCATAAGCGATGTCGATGCGCGGCCGCTCCGTGAGATCGCGCAGCGCCACGCCGTTGCCGGGGTCGCCGGGCGCGGCCAGCATCGGCACGATGCGCGCGCAGTCGATGTCGAGCGTTTCGGCGTAGATTGCGCCGGGGTCGCTGCGCATCCACGGCTCCAGCGCGAAGTCCACGCCGCGCCGCGCCTTCAGGAAGCGCACCGTCTCCTCGTCGGGCGCGACGATGCCCGTGAAGCCGCCCAGTTCGGCAACCATGTTGGTGAGCGTCGCGCGCTCGTCGGTCGAAAGACGCGCGACGGCGGCGCCCGCGAACTCGAACACCTTGCCCACGCCCAGACCCGCGCGTATGCGCGCATCGGCAAGCAGATGCAGCACGAGATCCTTGGCCGTGACGCCGCGTGCGAGCGCACCGTCGCAGCGGATCAACAGCGACTGCGGCACCGTCATGCGCACCGCGCCCGTGACGAACGCGTTCGCCATGTCGGTGGTGCCCACGCCGAACGCCACGCAGCCGAGCGCGCCGCTGTGCGGCGTATGCGAGTCCGTGCCGACCACCACCTGGCCCGGCAGCGCATAACGCTCGGCCATCATCGCGTGCGAGATGCCTTCCGAGCCTTCGGAAGCCTCATCGCCGGCGGGCGCGCCGCCGATCCCGGCGAGCGGATTCAGATAGCCGTGGTGACGAATGCCGTAGTCGCTCACGAACGCGCGGTGCGCGGCCGAAAGCTCGCGCACGTCGGGCAGCAGACCGTTGCGCACGTGCAGCGCGCTCTTGTGCGCATACGAAAGATGATCCTCGAACGCGAGCAGGGAATGCGGCTCGTGCAGCGCGAGCGGACGCCCGAACGCCGCGTGCAGCATGTGCGTGGCCATGCCCGTGTAGTACTCGTGGATAAAGCGCCAGTCCGCGCGCACGAACACGCCCGCGCCGGGCGTGAGCGCCGCGCTCGTGCCCGCCACGCTCAGCGCGTGGCGTTCCAGGATCTTCTGCGCGAGCGTGCGCGGTTTTTCGTCGATAGCAGCCCGCGCCGGCGCGATCGCGCGCATGTGGCGCGCGCCGTAACGCAGCAAGCCGCCGCTGCGCAGAATTTCCGCCGCGAGGCCATCGCGCGAGGCCACGAGTTCGTCGATGAAAATCGGCTCGCCGCGCTGGATGCGCTCGATCAGCCCGAAATTCGTCGACGTGAACAGCCCGAGATTGTCGGCGTTCTGGCGATAGATGCGTTCGAAGCTTCGGGCGATCACGAGCCGGACGCCCGCGCTCAATTCGGCGAGCGGACTATGCTCGCGCGACGAACCCTTGCCGTAGCGGTGGCCCGCGACCGTCACGCAAAAGCCGCCGTCGCGCACCGCGTCCACGCCGATCGGGTTGCGGCCGTCCACGCGCAGACCCACGTAGGGCACGCGTCCCAGCCGTTCGTCGAACCGCGTGAGCACGCTCATCGGCGTGATTTCGTCGGTGGAGACGTCGTCGCGCAACGCCTCGGGCGCGACGTTCGCGAGCGCGCCGCCCGCGAGCTGGCGGTCGATCCGCGCCGCGTCGTTGCACAGAAACAGCACGCGGCCGTTCAGATCGAGGGTTGCTTGCGGGGTTGCCATGCGTCGTCTCCTTGTGCGCAATCTAGACGCCGCGCGCGCGCAAGGCGAAGTGCTCGATGGGCAACGGGGGCATCGCCGATCGAGATGTCCGGGCTAACCCTGGCGCGGCTTGCCGCGATCCCCGGCGAAGTTGCGGCGACATTGCAGCGACATTGCGGCTGAGTTTCGGCGACGTTGCGGCTAAGTTTCGACGACGTTGCGGCTAAGTTGCGGCGACGTTGCGGCTAAGTTTCGGCGACATTGCAGCGAAGTTTCGACGAAGTTGCGACGACATTGCGACAACGTTGCGGCGCGCCGATTTCCGGCGGCAGATCGGCTAGCGCCCGGCGATGTTGCGGTTACGGCTGGATCAACGCGTCGATGAGCGCCTGCACCGCCTTGAGCCGCGACGACTTGCGCAGCGCATGCACGCGCAGCGCGCGCGCTTCGGCCCACGCTTCCTTGAGCGGGCGGCGCACGAAACCGCGCGAGCCCGCGAACGCCGAAGCCGCGCTGATCGGCACGATGCCGATGCCGAGGCCCGCTTCGACCATGCGGCATTGCGCGTCGAAACTGTTGACGGTCACGGCGAGCTTGAGCGGCAACCGCGCGGCGTCGGCGCGCTCCTTGAGCGTCTGGTCGAGCGAGCCGCCCGCCTGCAACGCCACGAGCGGAAAGCGCAGCACCTCGGCGAAGGTGGGCGCGGCGTGCGCGACCAGTTCGTGATCGGGCGGCAGCACCACCATCAGCGGGTCGTTGGCGAACGGCCACGATTCGAGACCGGCGGGCGCGGCCGCGCTGGCCGACACGCCCACGTCGGCGCGATCGTCCACGCAGGCGCGCAGCACTTCGTCGCTGATCTGCTCGGTGAGCGCGATCTGCACGAGCGGATACGCGGCCTGGAACGCACGCAGGCGCTCCGGCAGAAAGCCCACGATCGCGGAGGCGTTCGCATAGAGGCGCACGACGCCCGCGATCTCGCCGCTTTGCGACTGCACTTCGCGTGCGAAGGTCTGAAGCTGATCGTGCAGCGCCTGCGCGCGCGCGAAGGCGTGGCGGCCCGCGTCCGTGAGTTCGACGCCGCCGTGCGAGCGAATCAGCAGCGGCATGCCGACGGCCGCTTCGAGGTCGGCGAGACGGCGGCTGATCGCCGAAGGCGCGATGTGATTGCGGCTCGCGGCGCGCGCGATCGACCCTTCCTGCACGACGGCGATGAAGAGTTCGAGGCTGTAGGGGTCGAGGCGCATGCGGCGAGCTTGAGGAGGCGCCCGCGCGGCACGCGTTCGGGCGTGCCGTATCATAGCGCACACTTCCAGGCGCCTTGAGCGAGGACAAATCCGCGATGAAATTCGATTCGGTGGTGCTCGGCGGCGGCATCGTCGGCGTTTCGGTGGCGCTGCATTTGCAGCAGCGCGGCCTCCACGTCGCGCTCGTGGACCGCCGCGCGCCCGGCAACGAAACCTCGCTCGGCAACGCGGGGCTGATCCAGCGCGAAGGCGTGTTTCCCTACGCGTTTCCACGCGACGCGGCAACGCTCGCGCGCTACGCGAGCAACCGCAGCGCCGACGTGCGCTATCACCCCGCCGCGCTGCCTGCGCTCGCGCCGTTCCTCTATCGCTACTGGCATCATTCGCGCGCCGACCGCCATGCGCGCATCGCGCGCGCGTATTCGACGCTCATCGAGCATTGCGTGACGGAGCATCGCGCGCTGGTCGAAATGGCGGGCGCGCAGGCGTTGCTGCGCACGGGCGGCTGGATCAAGGCGTTTCGCACCGAAGCCGCGCTGCAACGCGCGCTTGCCGAAGCGCGGCGCGCGCAAGTCGAATACGGCGTGCCTTACGAAGCACTCGACCGCGCGGCGCTGCAAGCGGCCGAGCCCGCGTTGCGCGCCGCGTTCGCGGGCGCGCTGCGCTTTACTTCGGCCGATTCGGTGAGCGATCCGGGCGGGCTCGTCGCCGCTTATGCGAAGCTGTTCGAGGCGCGCGGCGGCCAGGTGCTGACGGGCGATGCGAACACGCTTGAACCGGCCTGGCGCGTGACGACGCAAAACGGCCCCGTCGAGGCCAGCCACGCCGTGATCGCCATGGGGCCGTGGTCCGGCGAGATCGCGCGCGGGTTCGGCTACGATCTGCCGCTCGCGGTCAAGCGCGGCTATCACATGCACTACGCGGCCCGCGACGGCGCGCGCCTCAACCAGCCGCTGCTCGACGCCGAAGGCGGTTTTCTCATCACGCCGATGGTGCGCGGCATCCGCCTCACGACCGGCGTCGAACTCGGCCTGCGCGACGCGCCGAAAACGCCGCGCCAACTGGAAGCCGCCGAACCGCGCGCGCGCGAAATCTTCCCGCTGGGCGAACGCGTGGACGCCGAGCCGTGGCTCGGCTGCCGCCCCTGCACGCCGGACATGATGCCAGTCATCGGGCCAGCGCCCCGGCACGACGGCCTTTGGTTCGCGTTCGGCCACGCGCATCATGGGCTCACGCTCGGGCCGGTCACGGGCCGCCTGATCGCGGAGATGGTGACGGGCGCGCGCCCCGTGGCCGACCCGCATCCGTTTCGCGCCGACCGCTTCTAAGCCGCGGCGCCGCGCACGAGCCGCCTCGCCGCCGGCGCTTGCCTTGCTTGCCGCAACGACGTGCCGATGCGCCGGCGCCTGTTCGCGCCCACGCACGGCTGCCGCCCGTCGACGGTCGAATGCCCGCATGGGCTCGCGCCGTGGCGCGACGCGGGCGCGGCCGGTTCCGTTGGGTGAAGCGTGCGTGAAGCGCGAGCGTGAAGCGAGCGTGAAGCGTGCGCGAAGCACGTGTGAAGCATGTGTGAAGCGTGCGCTATTGCCTGCGTGCGCCCGGCCAACGTCCCGGCCGCGCGAGTTCGACGACCGGAGACTTGCGCGCCGCGCGGCGGTGACGCCAAAGCGCCCGCTCACCATGACTTGGCCGAAGAATCGAGTTGTATATGATGTGCGGACGCACGCGCCTCAACCCGATTCCCTCATGCCCTCTTCCGATCTTGCTGACTTCAAGCGCCCCTGGTGGGGCGTGCTTGCACTGACTTTTTCGGCGTTCATCTTCAACACGACCGAATTCGTGCCGGTCGGTTTGCTCAGCGCGATTGGCGCGAGCCTCGACATGCTGCCCACCGACGTCGGCCTCATGATGACGATTTATGCGTGGACGGTGGCCGTCGCCTCGCTGCCGCTCACGCTGCTCACGCGCAAGGTGGAGCGCCGCACGCTGCTGGTGCGCATTTTCGTGCTGTTCGTCGCGAGCCATATCGTGACGGGCGTGGCGCCCAACTTCGCGATTCTCGTGCTCGGCCGCATGGGCATTGCGTTCGCGCATGCGATTTTCTGGTCGATTTCCGTCTCGCTCGTGGTGCGGCTCGCGCCGCCCCAAGACAAGAGCCGCGCGCTCGGCATGCTGGCCATCGGCACTTCGGTGGCAATGGTGGCCGGCATTCCGCTCGGGCGCGTGATCGGCGAGGCGTTCGGCTGGCGCGAAACCTTTCTCATCATCGCCGGCGTGGCCGCGCTCGCCGCGTTCGTGGTGTGGCTCACGCTGCCCGCGTTGCCAAGCGAGCGCACGGGCTCGCTCGCGAGCCTGCCCGGCCTGCTGAAAAATCCGGTGCTGATGCTCACGTATGCCGTGACCATTCTCACCGTCACCGCGCATTTCGCGGCGTACACGTATCTGGAGCCGTTCGTGCATCTCGTGAATGGCGCGAGCAGCAACCGCATCACGTTCCTGCTCGTGCTGTTCGGCGTGGCGGGCATTCCCGCCGCCTTCTTCTTCAACCGCTATTACGCGCGCCAGCCCGACCTGTTCCTGCTGCGCGCCGTGGGCACTGTCGCGGCGTGCCTGCTCGTGCTGTTTCCCTGCGCGCTCACCATCGGCACGCTGGCCGTGCATATTCTCGTGTGGGGCGGCGCGATCATCTGCTTCGGTCTGGCGATGCAGGCGCAAGTGCTGCATCTCGCGCCCGACGCCACGGATCTCGCCGTGTCGCTGTTTTCGGGGCTTTACAACGTGGGTATCGGCGCGGGCGCGCTGCTCGGCAACCATATCGCGCACGATCTCGGCCTCTCTTGGACCGGCACCTTCGGCGGCGTGGTGGGCGGCGCGAGTCTCGGCGTGTGCTGGCTCGCGCAGTGGATCGCGCGGCGCACAGCACGGCAAGGCGCGGAGAACGACGCACGGCACAGCGCCTGACGAAGCGCATCGCCGGGCCGACAAAAAGCGCGGCGCCTTCTTCGGCATTTTTCGGCCCTCTTCGGCCTTCTTTGCGCCTTCATGCGCCGGGTGCGTTGGCCATGCGAAGCGCGCCGGCATTGCGCCTCGCCACCGCAATTATTCAGGCGTTCTGACTAGACCACGGCAGTCGTGGCGCTGCCGTTCCCGTCGATCAAGCCGAACAGGATGGCGGCGCGCTGGTTGATCGGCGGGCGGATTTCGCCGTTGCGGCGCGATGTGGCCCCGCGGCCCTGTGTGAGCAAAAGTAAAAAATCGATGCGGCATCATGGGTTTTGTTGCATCGCACCAAAACCCGGCCTACACTGAATTTGCCGCTTCGGCTCCGCAGGACGCATTCGAAAGGAGGGCAGGATATGGCCGGTTTCCTCGACGCTTTGCCTATGCCGCCCGCGCTGCACGTCTTCGAGCAGGAAGGCGGATGGCATTGGGGCATCACCGTTCCACGGCAGGCCGGGAGCGGGTTCCGGCTGGTTGCTTACAGCGAAACGACGTTTTCCGACGAGCGCGAAGCGCAAAGCGACGGCACGCGCGCGTTGCGCGAATTCGCGCATGCCGACGATGCCTTCGCTTCCTGAGCGACCGGCGGCGCGGCCAACCGCGCATCGCCGTTTTTCCCGCCACGCTTGCGCGTGATTTTGTGGCCGGCGCGCTTCGCGCCAGACGGTTAGTGACATTTGTGCCGCGTTTGCATCCGTTCGCATCCGTTGCCCGCGCAACCTTTCATCCGGCCTGTCATCGCACTGCCATTCTCAACCCCTACCCTCTCGTGACCCGAACTTCGCACATGAACACGGCATGCCTCCGGTCACGGCTCATCCCGAACAGGCGTCACTGCGCGCCGCGCGCCTCAGCGCGGCGGCCAATCTCGCGTTGATGGCAGTCCAGATCGCCACGGGCTACGTCACCGGTTCGCACGCCATCGTGGCCGACGGCATGCACACGTTCGTGGACCTCGCCATCGACGCACTGCTGTTCCTGCCGATCTGGCTCGCGCGCGGCACGGCCCGGCGTCCGGCCGCATGGCTGCCCGCCACCGCGACCACGCTGCTGCCCACGCTGGCCGGCGCGTTCATGCTCGCGCAAGCGCTGGCGGCGCCCGCCGACGACGCGGTTTCGACCGCGGCGCAAACGGGCGCGCTCGTGGTGGCGATCGTGGTGATCGCCACGAGGGAGTGCGTCGCGCGGCATCTGCACGCCACGGCCGCGCAACTCGACGACGCGCACGCGCACGCCGTGGATGCGCTCAAGGCCGGCGCGTGGCATGCGCGCCTCGACGCGCTTTCGGCCACGGCCGCCGCCGTGGGCGCGCTGGGCACGCTCGCGGGCATGCGTCATCTCGATCAACTGGCCGCGACGACCATCGGCGCGATGATGATCGGCATGGGGCTGTTCAGCGCGGGCGGCGTGCTGCGCCGCTGCGGCCGACGCGTGCGCGCGCGTTTTGCGGCGCGCGTGTATGGAACTTGAGCGGCATTTGGCCCGCATCCAGGCGCGTATGAGCCGCGCCTCCGGCATTTGCCGCGCGTAAGCGGCATCGGACGATACGGAAGCGGCCCCGCGCGGAACATGACCGCCGTTTGCTCACGCACGAGCCGCGTATCGGCGACGCACGGGCCGCCTCGTCCCTGGCCTATCTCACTGGCCTATCTCGCTGGCCTATCTCACTGGCCTATAACGGCACGCATAACCGGCAAGCGAGCGCCGCGAACCGCACTGCTTACAGCGCGTAGCTGATCGGCCGCCCGCCGGCCGGATGCGGCACGAGGCCCATCGGCACGCCGTAGATCGCGCCCAGCGTGGCCGACGTCATCATCTGCTCGGCCGTGCCGTGTTCGAGCAGCGCGCCGCCCTTGAGCGCGACGAGTTCGTCGCAAAAGCGCGCGGCCATGTTGATGTCGTGCAGCACGACGACCACGCCGATGCCTCTCTCCTCGCTCAAGCGGCGAACCAGCCCCAGCACTTCGAGCTGATGGCCGATGTCGAGCGCCGAAATCGGTTCGTCGAGCAGCATGCACTGGCTGTCCTGCGCGATCAGCATCGCGATCCACACGCGCTGGCGCTCGCCGCCCGAAAGGCTGTCCACGGGCCGGTCCGCGAAGCCTTCCACGTCGGTGAGCTGCATCGCTTCCTGCACCTTCTCGCGATCCGCGGACGTAAAGCGCCCCAGCGCGCCATGCCACGGATAACGCCCGAGCGCGACCAGTTCGCGCACCGTCATGCCGTCGGCGCTCGGCAACTGTTGCGGCAGATACGCGACCTCGCGCGCGAACGCGCGGTGATCCCACTCGCGCAGCGCGCGCCCCTCGAACGCGATCGAACCCGCGCTGGCCTGCTGCTGGCGCGCGAGCAGCTTGAGCAGCGTGGATTTGCCGGAACCGTTGTGCCCGATCAGACCGATCACGCGGCCCTTCTTCAGCGTGAGCGTGACGTCGCGCAAGAGCGTGCGTTCGCCGACGGCAAACGACGCGCCGTCGATTTCGTAGAGAGATTCGCCGATCGCGGGCGGCGGCGCTGAAACACGGGAAGTCGGGGAGGTTTGAAGGTCGAGATTCATCGGCAAACGGTCGCTGGGGCAGCCTGTGGCGTGGGAGCGGCAAACGCGCGCCAATACGAGGGCGCGCTTCGATCCGGAGAGCAATCCTGAGAAAAATGAGAATTATTTCCATTCATATACCATAAATCGGGCCGATTTGCCGGTACGCGGACGCCGTAAAGCGTTCCTTACGCCAGCTCCCCGCATTCCTCCCGTCCTGCATTTTTTACTAAATGAGAATCATTTGCAAATACGCCGATTTTTGAGCATCATGTCGACTCGACCTACTTCGGAACCTGCAATGGAAACGGTAGCGAACCCGATCGCCTCAACGCCTCGAACCGAGGCCGTGTTCGACATGCTTCTCGGCCGCCGGTCGCACTGGCCGCTGACCGAGCCGGCGCCCAGCGACGCCGAACTCGATCTCATCTTCGACACGGCCCTGCGCGCGCCCGACCACGGCCGTCTGCAACCGTGGCGCTTCGCGCTGATTCGCGGCGAGGCACGCGCGGAACTCGGCGAGGTGCTGGTCGACATCGCCGCCGCGCGCGAACCGGGCACGCCGCGCGCCGCGCACGAGCACCGCCGCCAGCGCGCGCTGGCCGCGCCCGTCATCATCGCGCTCGGCGTGTCGATCACGCGCGGCTCGATCCCGGCAAGCGAGCAATTGCTTTGCGCGGGCGCGGCCGCCATGAACATGCTCAACGCCATTCACGCGCTGGGCTACGGCGGCTTCTGGGCGACCGGCGCCGATTCGTACGACGCCACGCTCAAGGCGGCGCTCGACTTCGAAGCCGAGGACACGCTCATCGGCTTTCTCTTCGTCGGCACGCCAAAGACGCGCGAAAGCGCGCCGCCGCGCCCGCCACGCGCGAACCACGTGCGCGAGTGGTTCGGCCGCGCGTCGATCTGACGATCTGACGCGCGCGATGCAACGCGAAGCGGTGTCACGTCACGGCGCTCCATGCTTAGGGCTCCGAACCAGCGTGCGCCGTCCCGCGCCCCGAGAACACGGATGCCCAATCGACACTTCTCCCCGCCGTCGACCGAACGAAGCGGCACTCACCCCGTCTATCGCACGCCCGGCCTGCATTTCATGCCGAGACGCATCGACGAAGCCGCGTTTCAGCGCAACCGCCTGCCTGCGCGCGGCGAACTCATGCTCTGGCGGCTGCGCGCGGAATGGGACGCCACCACCCGCCCGCTCGCCACACTCGACCTGCCGCGCAAGGAGCAGCATCGCGCCATACGCGGGCTGAGCCCGGCGCTCGGCAAGCGCTATCTCGTGAGCCGCGTGTTTCTGCGCCACACGCTTTCGACCATGCTCGGCTGCGAGCCGGGCAAGATCGAGCTGCACGAAGTGACCGAAGGCGAATTGAAGCTGCTGAGCCCGGCGTGCTCGCCCGCCATCGAGATTCGCGTCGCCTATGCGGGCGTGTGGATTCTGCTGGCGATCTCGCAGCGCCGGCTCGCGATCGGCGCGACGGTGCCCGAGCCCGCGGTGCGCCAGCCCGCGCGCCATCTTTTCGACGACGCGCGCGACCGTCTCTATCGCGAAAGCGCCTCGCGGCTCGGCGGCACGCTGTCCGGTCCCGCGCACGATGCGTGGCCCGCGATCGTTTCGCAGAACGGCGCCACGCTGATCGCCGAAACGGCATCGGGCGGCCAGATTCATGTCGTCGATCTGCCGATGCCGGGACAGATTTGCGCCGCCGTGGCGACGCATGAGCCGCTCGCGACCATACACGCGTTCGGCTGGCCCGGCTAACGCGCGCGCCCGCGAAGCCTCCACACGGCAGTTCGAACACAGACTCTCCACCGAACGCACCAATTGCGCCGATTGCGCCGATTGCGCCGATTGCGCCGATTGCGCCGATTGCACCGAATGCACCAATTGCACCGAACGCGCCGAACGCGCGGGCGCGCGACTTGCTGATGCGACCGAAAACGCCGCCCACGCCGCGCAGCAAAGCGGCGGTGCGCCAACAACAGTCGAAACAGCCAGGAGCCCCGTCTGCGTGTGAAGCCGACTTTTCCTCTTCTCGCCGTCAGCTTCTTTGCGGCCGACATTCAGGCGGGCGCGGGCCCGTTTCTCGGCATCTATCTGCAAGCGCAGGGCTGGACGCCGGACACCATCGGCACCGTGCTCACGCTCGGCGCCATCGTGGGCATGCTGGTGACGGCGCCCGCCGGGGCGCTGGTCGACGCGTTGCGCCAGCGGCGCGCCGTGGTCGTGGGCGCGAGCGTGCTCACCATCATGGCCGCCTGCGTGATCTGGTTTTCGCAAGGCTTCTGGCCGATCACGCTTTCGCAGATCGCCACGGCCATTGCCGGCTCGGTGATGGGCCCGGCGCTCACGGGTCTCACGCTCGGCATGGCGGGCCAGAAAAACTTCGATCGCCAGTTCGGCCGCAATCAGGTCGCCAACCACGCGGGCAACATCGCCGCCGCCGTGCTTTCGGGCGCGGCCGGCTGGTGGCTCGGGCTGCCGTATGTGTTCGCGTTGTGCGCGCTGTTCGGCGTCGCGTGCATCGTCTCCGTAATGCTGATTCCCGCGCGCGCCGTGCATCGCCACTACGCGCGCGGTCTCGCGCAAGACGACGATCAGGACACCTCAAAGATTCACGCGGACAGCATGCGCATGCTGCTGCGCAATCGTTCGCTGCTGCTGCTCGCCATCGTGCTGGCCGCGTTCAGCCTCGGCAATTCGGCAATGCTGCCGCTCTACAGCCTCGCGGTCGCGGCCGCGCATCGCGGCGGCGCGAGCCAGATCACGGCCGCCAACATCGTGATTTCGCAGATCGTCATGCTCGTCGCCGCGATCTATGCGAGCCGGTTGATCCGCCGCTTCGGCTTCTGGTGGGTGCTGCTCGCGACCTTCGTCACATTGCCCGCGCGCGCGCTCACGGCCGCGTGGCTCGCCTCGCCGTGGGGCATCGTGCCGGTGCAGATATTCGACGGTCTGGGCTCGGGCTTGCAGGCGGTCGCCATTCCCGCGCTGGTCGTGCATCTGCTGCACGGCAGCGGCCGCGTCAACCTCGGCCAGGGCGCGGTGCTCGGCATCGAGGCGGCGGGCGGCTGCCTCAGCCCGCTGCTGGGCGGCTGGCTCGCGAACCGCTACGGTTATCCCGTGGCATTCGTCGCGCTCGGCAGTCTCGCGATCGTTTCGCTGGCGGTGTGGATCGCACAAGGCGACGTGATCCGCCGCGACTGCGACACGCGCCGCGACACGCTCGACAAGCTCACCGATCTCGACGCCACCGCGCTATTTCGCTGACGCTCGCCCGATCGGCGCGGATTTGCACGGTGCTCGCCCGCGCCCTTCCGTTTTTCGGAAAGATGCTTGCCGCGTTCGAGGGATTCCGCGAGCGCGCGTCGCGCGCGATCATGCGGCTTGTGCAACGACATGCCTGCATTCGTGCCGCATTCATGCCGCATTCGCCGAACGGAGCCCATCATGAGCGAGAACGCGTCCCCGCCCAACGTTTCCGATTCCACGTCGGTTTCATACCGGCGCGCGAACGTCGAAGGACTGAGCATTTTCTATCGCGAAGCCGGCCCCGCGAGCGCGCCCGCGCTCGTGCTGCTGCACGGCTTTCCTTCGTCGTCGCGCATGTTCGATACGCTGATCCCGCTGCTCGCCACGCGCTATCGCGTCATCGCGCCCGACTACCCCGGCTGCGGCCACAGCGACGCGCCGCCGCCCTCGCAATTCGCCTATACGTTCGACCGTCTCGCGCACACGATCGGCGCGTTGCTCGAACAGCTCGGCATCGACCGTTATAGCTTCTATTTGCAGGACTATGGCGGCCCGGTGGGGTTTCGCATCATGCTGGCGCATCCCGAACGCTTGCAGACGCTCGTGATCCAGAACGCCAACAGCCACGAGGAAAGCCTCGGCCGCAAGTGGGCGGCGATCAAACAGTATTGGAACGACCCGCAAGCGCATCCGGAGGTGTTCGCGGCGTTCACCTCGTACGAAGCCACGAAGTTTCGCCACGACGGCGACAGCCCGCATCCCGAGCGCTACGACCCCGACACCTGGACCGACGAATACGCGTTCCTCACGCGTCCCGGCCAAGCCGCAATCCAGGCCGCGCTGCTCTACGACTATCGCACCAACGTGGCTTCGTACGCGCGCTGGCAAGCCTGGTTGCGCGCGCAACGACCGCCCACGCTCGTGATGTGGGGCCGCTACGACAGCTCGTTCGTAGCGTCGGCGGCGCAGGCGTATCAGCGCGATTTACCCGATGCCGAGGTGCATTTGCTCGACGCGGGCCATTTCGCACTGGACGAGAAAGTGGACGAAGCCGCGGCGCTGATGCACGCCTTTCTCGCGAAGCATCTGCGTTGAGGACTCAGCGGCTGCCGTACATGCGCAGATAACCGCTGCGCAGCGTCACGGCCGCCACTTTGGTTTCTTCGATCAAGCGCGCGGTGGCTTTGTGGATGGCATCGCGATGCGACTCGAATGCCGCGCGCAAATCGTCCTCGCGCGCGGACTGCGCGCCAAAGTGATCTTCGAGCGCCTCGGCCGTGATGATGCGTTCGACGTCGTCGTTGTTCGCCTTGGCCGTGAACACGAGCGCGAGTCGGTCGCCGTCGTAGACGAGCGGGCCTTCAGGAAACGAGATATTCATGATCGATGGACTCCGTTAGACCGTGCCGTCCAGTGAGCAAGTCCCGTTCCGCCGCGCGTCAGCTACCGTGCGCGACCGTTCGCAGCATGGCGATCTGCTCGCGCCAGCGCGGCAGCACGGCTTGCGGATCGTGCAGGCGAAACGTCACGCCGTTCACGACTTCCGCATATTTCGCGCGATGTTCGGCAACGGCTTCGATCGTCACGCGAAACACCGCGAGATCGAGCGCGGTTCGATGTTCGGCTGCGAGACTCGCGCGGGCACGCACTTCGAACAGCGCGCCGCCATGCACGAGCGAGAGCGTGAGCCGCCCGTCGCGCTTCAGGTTTTCCGTGGTGTTCGACTTCGGCCACATCGCCACGAACAGTTCGCTCGCCCCGGTCGCGAGAATTTCGCCCACGCTCAATTGCGCCGCATGCGGCCAGCCGTCCGCGCCCACTGTGGAAAGCCGGATCGCATCGCTCATGCGCGCTTCCAGACGATCGCCGCCGAAATCTTCCACGATTTGCGGCGGCAATACGTTTGCTGCGGTTTGCATCTTCGCTCCTCTTGTTCATCACGTGGCCACGGTGTCCAAGCCGCATGGCGACGCGGCCCCGCGCGGCTAGACGCTAGACGACTTCCTGAAAACGCGCAACGACAAGACGCGTTATTCCGTCACGAACAAGACGAAAGACGCTGGCTCGCCGCTCACGCGTGCGCGGCATCCCACCAGATTTTCGCGTCGGCGCCGGCGGGAATGTTCATCGGGCTGGCGGGGTCGGTGGCCGCTCGCCAAACGGCTTCGGCAACGTCCGCCGCATGCGTGATGGTGGTGTCTTTTTCCCAATGCGCGAACACTTCCTGCGCGATGCCTTCATACGGTTTGGGAAAGCCGGCCTGCATGCGCGTGCGGGCATTGTCGCCGAAACGCGTGTCGGGCGCGCGGCCCGGCAGCACGATGCGCGCGCGTATGCCGAACGGCTCCAGTTCCAGCGCGAGCGATTCCGTGAACGCATTCACCGCCGCCTTGCTGGCCGTGTACACCGAAAGCAGATGCAGCGGGCGCACCGTCACCGTCGATGTCACGTTGACGATCACACCGCGCTTGCGCTCGCGCATTTGCGGCAACACGGCCTGCGTGAGCGCCATCGTGCCTAGCGTATTGGTTTCGAACACTTCGCGCGCGGTCTCCATCGGCGTGCCTTCCAGCGCGTTCAGGAAGCCAATGCCCGCGTTGTTGACGAGCACGTCGAGCTGGCCCGCGGCGTCCACCGCGCGGCGAATGCTTTGCGCGTCGGTCACGTCGAGCGCGATCACGCGCAGCTTGTCCGAGCGCGGCAGCAAATCCTCGCGCGGCGTTCGCATGGTCGCGATCACCTTCCAGTCGCGTTCGAGAAAGTAACGGGCGGTTTCCAGACCGAATCCGGACGAGCATCCGGTGATGAGAACGGTATTCATGAGCACTCCCTGGGCGTTGAGTGCTTGAAACGATAAATCGCCGCAGCCGGACTTGCTACAATCAATCGTCCACTTTTCATTCGAGGAAGTCCGGCAATGACCGACCCGCTCGCCGAGATCGTCACGCTGCTCCAACCGCAGGCCGCGTTCTCGAAAGTCGTGAGCGGCGCGGGGCGCTGGCGCGTGCGCCGCACGCAGGCCGGCGAGCCGTTCTATTGCGTGGTGCTCGAAGGCGCGAGCCGCATGGCCGCCAACCAGCGCGCGCCGCTCGTGCTGGAACCCGGCGACTTCGTGCTCGTGCCCGAAGTGTTCACATTCGAAATGTCGAGTCTCGAACCGCCGGCCGATACCGAGAGTCACACCGCCCCCGTCGAGCTGATCGGCGGCGGCTTTCGTCTTGGCGATGCCGACGCGCCCGCCGAAGTGCAACTGCTCGTGGGCCACTGCATGTTCGGCTCGCCCGACGCGGCGTTGCTGCTCTCGTTGCTGCCCGAACTCGTTCACGTGCGCGGCGACCCGCGCCTGGCCACGCTCGTCAAACTCGTGCGCGACGAATCGCGCGCGCAGCGCCCCGCACGCGAAGTCGTGCTCGCGCGTCTGCTCGAAGTGCTGCTCATCGAGGCGCTGCGTTCCGCGCAAACCTCCACCTCGCCCGGTCTCGTGCGCGGTCTCGCCGACGCGCGCCTCGCGCTCGCGTTGCGCGAAATGCACGAACGCCCCGAAAAAGCGTGGACGGTCGCGCAGCTTGCCGAAACGGCGGCGCTCTCGCGCTCGGCGTTTTTCGAGCGATTCAGCCGCGCCGTCGGCATCGCGCCGATGGAATATCTGCTTTCGTGGCGGATGGCGCTCGCAAAAAATCTGCTGCGCCGCCGGGTTGGCGGCATCGCCCAAGTGGCGGAGCGCGTGGGATATAGCTCGGCGAGCGCATTCAGCGTGGCCTTCGCTCGCCACGTGGGCGTCTCGCCAAGCCGGTTCCTGCAAGACGGTTGAGCGCGCAACGTTCGGCACAAGGCGTTCGAACGCCATCGCCCGATTATTCCGAATATTGTTCCGGCTATTTTTCCCGGCGCGGGCCGCAGTCGCGACGGCCGCCTGCGCGGCGCACGTTCACCGCCGCTGAGCTACCGCACGCATCCGCTCGGCGCGGCCGCGCACGCACGCACGCACGCACGCATCACGCATCACGCATCACGCATCACGCATTCTCCCGCTTGCCGCCGTCATGGCCGTGTTCGTTTTCATTTTCTTCGTCGTCGACGAACGGCGAATCGGTGTCCTTGTTTCCCTTGCGCAGCGCGCCGCGAGCTTCGTCCGCGAGTTTTTCGTACTGCTTACGAAAACGCGTCAAGTCCTTCTCGTCGAGTTCTTCGAGATCGAGCAGCGCGTTATGCGCGCCTTGAAGCGCGCGGATCAATTCGTCGAGCTTGATCTGCATGGCCGCGGTGTCGCGGTTTTGCGTGTTCTGGATCAGGAACACCATGAGGAACGTGACGATGGTCGTCGACGTGTTGATGACGAGCTGCCACGTATCGCTGTAATGAAACACGGAGCCGGTGACGGCCCACACGACCACGAGCAGCGCCGCGATCACGAATGTCGCGGGACGGCCCGCCATCGACGAAAGCCAGCTCGAGAACCTTGAAAACCAGCTCCTGTTCATGTCGGTTCGCTCCTGAGCGGTGGTAATCGCACGCCGTGACGGCAGCAAATATCGGGCCCGATTAAGCGCCAACCGTCCTGTCCTACAATGTCGCGAGGTGGTGCCGCATGTCATGCGTGCGGCGCGCACGACGCGTCGCACGGTTCTCTCTCCGGTTCTCGATTGCAGATGGCAAGGAGCACGTATGCGAACGATGCAGGCAGTGCAGGTCACGAAAGCGGGCGGTCCTCTCGAAGTCGTCGAACGAAACGTGCCGGAGCCGCCCGCGGGGCACGTTCTGGTCAAGGTGCAGGCGTGCGGCATCTGCCACAGCGACTCGCTCACGGTGGAAGGCCAGTGGCCGGGCCTGCAATTTCCGCGCGTGCCGGGCCATGAAATCGCGGGCGTGATCGAGAAAGTGGGCGCGGGCGTGCAGGACTGGAAAACCGGCCAGCGCATCGGCGTGGGTTGGCACGGCGGTCACTGCGGCCATTGCGAGAATTGCCGTCACGGCGACTTCGTTCTCTGCAAGAACGCGCTCGTGCCCGGCATCAGCTACGACGGCGGTTACGCCGAATACATGGTCGCGCCGCAGGAAGCGCTCGCGCGCATGCCCGACGATCTCGCCGATATCGACGCCGCGCCGCTGCTCTGCGCCGGCATCACCACTTTCAACGCGCTGCGCAAGAGCGGCGCGCAGGCGGGCGACGTGGTGGCGATCCTCGGCATCGGCGGGCTGGGCCATCTGGGCGTGCAATACGCGCGCAAGATGGGCTACGTGACGGTGGCCATCGCGCGCGGCGAGGACAAGGCGCCGCTCGCGAAGCAACTGGGCGCGCATCACTACATCGACAGCGAAGCGCAGAACGTGGGCGAAGCGCTCCAGGCGCTCGGCGGCGCGCGCGTGATTCTCGCCACGGCCACGAGCGGCAAGGCAATGAGCGCGGCCATCGGCGGGCTGGGCATCAACGGCAAGCTCATCATGGTCGGCATTTCGCAGGAGCCGGTCGAGGTGCCCATCGCGCAATTCATCATGGGCCGCAATTCGGTGCAGGGCTGGCCCTCGGGCACCGCCGCCGACTCGCAGGAAACGCTGGCCTTCAGCGCGCTTGCGGGCGTGAAGCCGATGACCGAGGAATATCCGCTCGCACGCGCGCCCGAGGCTTACGCGCACATGATGAGCGGCAAGGCGCGCTTTCGCGTGGTGCTCACGCCCGGCAAATAAAGCTCGCCATCGACGATAAAAACGGCGGCGCGCGGTGCGGGCGCCGCCGCTTTTTCACAGCGGCTTTTTCACAGCGGCTTTTTCACAGCCGCGTTTTCACAGCGACCGCTCGATCGCCTGACCGAGCAGCGACAAGCCCAGATCGATCTCTTCTTCGCTTACCGTGAGCGGCGGCGCAATGCGAAACACGCCGCCCATGCCGGGCAACTGCACGATGTTCATGCTCAGGCCGAGCTTCATGCACTCGCGCGTGATCTTCGCGCCCAAGCCGTCGGCGGGCGCTTTCGTGCGGCGGTCCTTCACCACTTCCATGCCGCGCAGCAGGCCGCGGCCGCGCACGTCGCCGATGCAGTCGAAACGCTCCATCAGATCGAGCAGGCCGCGTTCGAGCCGCGCGCCGACTGCATTGGCGCGCGCCACGAGCCCGTCGCGCGCCACGACGTCGAGCACGCGCAAACCGACCGCCGCGGGCAGCGGATCGGAAACGTGCGTCGTGTAGAACAGATAGCCGCGTTCGTGCGCGCGGTCCTCGATTTCCGCCGACGTGACCACGGCCGCGAGCGGCAAGCCCGCGCCCAGCGTTTTCGAGAGCGTGAGGATGTCGGGCGTCACGCCGTCGCGCTCGAACGCGAACATCGTGCCGGTGCGGCCCACGCCCGTCTGCGCTTCGTCGAGGATCAGCAGCATGCCGCGCTCCTCGCACTTGCGCTTGAGCGCCGCGAGATAACCGGGCGGCAGGTCGATGATGCCGCCCGAACTCAGAATGGGCTCGGCGATGAAAGCCGCAAGATTGCCGCTCGACTGACGGTCGATCAGATCGAATGCGTAGTCGAGTTCGGCGCCCCAGTCGTACTGCCCGCCGCGCTCGAAACGCGGACGGTAGGCAAACGGCGCGGGAATCGCGAACGAGCCGACCGCCGCCGGGCCCACGCCGCGCCGTCCCGCGCTGTAGGTGGCCGAAGCGGCCGCGCCCGTCATGCCGTGCCACGACTGCGCGAAGCCCACGATCTCGTACTTGCCGGTGACGAGCTTGGCCATGCGGATCGCGGCTTCGTTCGACTCCGCGCCGGTGCTCAGCAGCAGCGCGCGGTCGAGCCCGGCGGGCGTGATCGCGGCAAGCCGTGTGGCGAGATCGACCACGGGCCGCGAAAGCATGCCGCTGAACAGGTGATCGAGCTTGCCTGCATATTCGTTGACGACGGCCACGATCTCCGGGTGGCTGTGGCCGAGCACGGCGCTCATCTGGCCGGAGGTGAAATCGAGAATCGCGCGGCCGTCGGCGTCGTAGACGAAACTGCCTTGCGCGCGCTCGATGATCATCGGCTCGAACGTGCCGCCGTAGCGGACCAGGTGTTGTCGGGCGTTGCGCCAGAAAGCGGCGTCGTCGTTGCGGGACACGGCGTGCTCCTCGTCGGGTTGAATCCGCAGTCTAGTGGGCGCGCCGCGTTTACAAAATCGAATAGTGTTAATGGCAGCCAGAAGCCGCGCTAATATCGGAGGTTTCCGGCTTTGGGCCTCCGTCATGAGTCAGGCGTTGGAAATCGACCTGTTGCGCAGCTTTGCCGTGATCGCCGAAACGCGCGCGCTGAGTCGCGCCGCGAGCCGCGTGGGCCGCACGCAGTCGGCGTTGAGCCAGCAGATGAAGCGGCTCGAAGGCATCGTCGACCAGCCGCTCTTTCAGCGCACGGGGCGCGGCATCGTGCTGACGAACCCCGGCGAACGGCTGCTCGTACACGCGCAGCGCATCTTGCGGCTGCACGACGAAGCAATGGCCGACCTGCTCGGCAAGGGTTTGTCGGGCAGCATCCGCTTCGGTTGCCCCGACGATTACGCGGCCGTGTTCCTGCCCTCGCTCATGCGCGAATTCGCGCGTCAGCACCCGCACGCGCGAGTCGAGGTCGTGTGCGCGCCCACGCCGCGCCTGCTCGAACATCTCGACAACCGCGCCGTCGATCTGGCGATGATTTCGCTGCCCGATTCCGCCGGCCGCAGCGGCGATAGCGGCGATAGCGGCGACAGCACCGACGGCGGCGGCGACGTCATTCGCCGCGAGCAACTCGTCTGGATCGGCTATCCGGGGCTCGATCCGGCCCATTTCGACCCGCTGCCGCTCGCGCTCTCCGACGCCGACACGCTCGACCATCTCGCCGCCCGCGCCGCACTCGAACGCGCGGGCCGCGCCTACCGCATCGCGTGCGCGAGCAGCAGTCTTTCGGGGCTCATGGCGCTCGTGCGCGCGGGGCAGGCTTTCGCCGTCGTCACGCAAACCGCCGTGCCGCCCGATCTCGCCGTGCTCCCCGCCGACGCCGCGCTGCCGCCGCTGCCCGCCGTGGGCATCAGCGTGAAATGCGACCGCCGCCGCCCGTCGCCGCTCGCCGCCGCGTTCGCGGAGCACATCCGGCAGACGCTGCCGCTCTTGTGACGAATCGACGTAACCGCGCGCGATTAGCGCCCGATCAGGACCATTTAGACGAAATTTAACTTTCGTCGTCGTGCGGCGTTTTCATCGTAAAATGCCGCAGGCGCCGCGATGTACCGGCGCAAAGCCTCCATCCGCGATGCACGTCGACCTCCCCACCCTCTATCTCCTTGCGATCGGAACCCTTTTAGCCAGCGCGGGCATGACGCTGTGGGAGCATCGCACGCATCCCAAGCGCAGCAAGGTGCTCAAGACGCTCGCGGCCGGTTACGCCACGCTCGCGCTCGGCTGCATGACGGCGATGATCCGCACCTCGCTGCCCGGCGCGCTGGGACCGGCGCTGTGCAACGTGGTGATCGTCGTGGGTTATCTGCTGATTCTCGACGGCGTGGCGGCGCTCAACGGCCGCGGCTATCGCGCGCTTTCCATCGCGACGGTGGTGCTGCTTTCGTTCACCTGGTGGCTGGGCGGCATGCCGTGGGTGGCGGCCATGTGGAACTATGGCAGTTCCGTGCCGATCACGCTCGCCTCGCTGCTCACCGCGCGCGAGCTGCTCAAGGACGACATTCGGGGCGACGCTCACGGCGACGGCGCCCGCCAAGCGCCGCGCGGCATCGAGGCGCGTCATATCGGCGTGGTGGTGACCGGCATCCACGCCGTGTTCTATGCGGTGCGCGCGTTCCTGCTGCCGTGGCTCGCGGCGCGCTACGGGCCGGGCATGCTGATGACGATCGGCAAGGCCACCATGTACGAAGGCGTGCTGTATTCGGTCGTGCTGCCGATGACCTTGCTGCGCCTCGTGCGCGAGGAAACGCACGGCAATCTGCTGCGCGAGTCGCAAACGGACTACCTCACGCGCCTCGGCAACCGGCGCTGGTTCTTCGAGGAAGGCACGCGCGTGATCGCCGAAGGCGGCGGCCATCGGCCGGTCTCGCTGCTGGCGTTCGACCTCGATCACTTCAAGGCGATCAACGACCGCCACGGCCACAAGACCGGCGACGAAGTGCTCAAGGCGTTCGCCGAAGTCGCGCGCGAAGTGACCGGCCCGGACACCCTCATCGCGCGCATCGGCGGCGAGGAATTCGCGGCGCTGCTGTGCGGGCGCCATAGCGTGCGCGCGCGCGAAGTGGGCGAAACCATCGCAATGCGCTTTGCGCGCACCGTCTCGGCGCGCATGAGCGACATGCCCATTCACGCCACCGTCAGCATCGGGCTCGCGCAGTCGGGCGAGGACGCGTTCCGGCACAGTCTCGCCGACCTGCTCGCCGCCGCCGACAAGGCGCTTTATCGCGCGAAATCGCTCGGCGGCAACCGGCTCGAACTCGCGCAGATCGTCGAGCGACCCGCGCTCGCCTGAGAACCGGCGCCAGTCGGAAACGCGCCGGCCACGGCGCGCGCGGCCACGCTTTCCCGCCTTTCCTCAGAACCGGTGCGTCACACCGACGATCGCGGCCACGGCGTGACTCGTGCTCGAATACGTCGAGCCGCTGAAGTTCGCCACCGCCGCCTGGCCCGTCGAGTCCGTGCCCGAAGCCGCCTCGTAGAACGCGTCCGCGTACAGCGAGGTGCGCTTCGTCACGAGATAGATCGCGCCCAGGTTGACCTGGTTGTAATGCGCGCTGTCGTAGCCGCCCGCGCCGCTGTTGTGCGTGTAGATGTACGCCGCCGCGAGCGTGAGCGCCGGGCTCAGCGCATATTTGACGTTCAGCTCGCCCGCGTTGAAGGTGGCCGTGCCGCCGTGGTAGACGGTGCCGTAGCTGCCGCCCGCCGCGCTCTTGCCGAGATTCTGGAACTGCGTGTTCGAATAGAGCAGCGCCAGCGTCACGGGGCCGAGGCCGTAGGAGCCGCCTGCCGTGACGATCTGCTGCGAACCGGCCGAGGCATAGCCGCCGTAGATGCGGCTCGGCATGTTGTTGTTCGTGCCCGTCGCCGAGGTCGACGAATTGCCCTGATCGCCGAACGTCGCGTAGTACGGACGATTGGTGAATTCGTAGCTCGCGCCGAGTTTGAGCGGACCGTTCGCATAGGCAAGCGCCACGTCCTTCACCGCGTTCTGGCCAAAATTGCCCGCCACGTTGCCGAAGCTGTAAAGCACGCCGAGCGTGAAGCCCGCGACATTGGGGCTCGTGTACTTCACGGCGTTCTGGATGCGGTTGGAGGTATCCACGTTGTCGACGTCGGCCGCGCGCGTGCCGTAGCCGAGCCCCGAAGCGGCCCAGTCGGCGCCCGAGGCGAACGAACTGGTCGCGTCGTTGCTGGCCGAGTACTGACGGCCCGCCGTGAGCGTGCCCCAGGTCGCGCTGGAAAGTCCCACATAGGCCTTGCGCCCGAATTCCAGGCCGCCCTGGCTGAACGCGCCCGAGCCCAGCGTGAAGCCGTTTTCGAGGTCGAATACCGCCTTGAGGCCGCCGCCCAGGTCCTCCGCGCCGAGCAGGCCCCAGCGCGAGGAGCTTGCCGAGGAAAGACCGTAGAGCGAGCCGCCCTTGACGTTGTTGTTGTAGAGAAAACCGGCGTCGACGACGCCGTAGAGCGTGACGCTGCTCTGTGCCTGCGCTGCGCCGGCGAACAGGCCGAGCGAGATGGCCGCTGCGCGGATCTTGTGGATTTTCATCTGCTTGAATCTTCTGTGGTTATCGAGGTTGGAATCGCTTGCGCGCGGCACGCCGGCAACGCCTGCATCCCCTGACGTTCCCGCACTGGCTGCGCGGCCACCGAGTCTAGGGACAACGTTACGGACTACCAACCAAGTTATTCGACTAAGCTTTACGTCCCGCCTCCAGGATTCTTTCTGGATATTGCGCATATCGTCCGCGCGCGGCGAACGCAACAAAACGGCCGCGGCATGGGCCGAGGCCGTCGTTGGAAACAGCGCTTTCGCGAGATCATTTCACGGGATCATTCGCGAGATCATTCGCGGCATCACTGCACGGGATTAGAAGCGCAGCAACGCGCGCAACTCGATGCTGCGCCGCGGGCGGGCATGCGCCGCCGAAGCGGGATCGTCGAAGGCCGTGTGCGCCGTGAAGCGCGCCGTGCCGCCGCCTGCCGAATCGTAAATCTTCAGCAGCACGACTTCGTCGGGCGTCATGCGCGGAAAGTAATACCAGCGATGCCGCGGATTGAACACGAAGGCATAGGTTTCGCCCACCTTGTCGCGATAGACGAGATCGGACGCGACAAGATCGGTCAGCGCGATACTGCGCGCATCGCACATCGCCAGCGGCGACGACTCCACCACGTTCAGCGGCCGCCACAAGTTGACGATGGCGACGCGGCCTTCGAGCCACTGTTGGGCGCGCTCGGGCGGCAAATGATCGCGCACGCGGCGCGGCCCCGAAACGAAGGTCTGGTCGTTGTGAACGTAGCGCACCGGCACGCGCACGCCATGACCTTCCTCGCGGTGCGCGCCGTCGCGCAACGTGTGATCGAAAATCACCACTTCTTGCGCGCCGGTCCAACGCCTGAGCAGCGCTTCCGACTCGCGGTAGTAGATCGACCCGATTGCTTCGGGGTCCGAAAAGTCGGCGAGTGCGCTGCGATGCGCATGCAGCTCGAAACCGTTGCGGTCGAGCGTGGGACCGCCCGGCGGCGGCGCGACGCGCGCGTCGGCAATGGCCACGCGGTAGCCGCGCCAGGTGCCGCTGCGGCGCGGACGGCCGTCGGGCGGATCGTAGGCGTACGTCACGGGCTTCGCGCCGTCGGCCACGAGATAGTTGAGGTCGGCTTCCACCGTTACCGCTTCATCGACCACGATTTCGCCCATTGCTTTCTCCCCGTTCAGTCGAGCCGCATTTCCGCCATGCAGGGAAACATGAGCGGCGTATAGCTCATGTTGAAATAGCCGTAGCGCGCGTATCGCGCGATGTGTTCCAGGCGCCCGGCGTTATCGGCGCCGGTGTGTTCGGGTTCGCGCGGATGACGTGGAAATAGCCGCTGGAGCAGCGCAATGGGTGCATTCGACATGACGAATACCTCGCATCGGGAGACGTATTTCAATCTAGTCGCGCGCATGCGCCCGGCCAAACAAGCAATTCTGCAATGCTTAGGCTTGCAGAAGGACACGCCGGATACGCACGCGATTCCCTTGTCGATTTCCTTGTCGATTCGCATAACCAAAGCACGTTTTGTTGGTTTGCGTTGCGCGGTCGCGGCGCGAGAATTTTGGCGACTCTTTCGCTCGCGCATCGCGCGGACTTCACTTTCACACGCTATCTCTCGTCGGGCTGACTCCATGAAGGCGCGCATTTCACTACTTCGTTCGCATACCTCGCTTCGCTTTGCGGCAAGCGCCCTTCTCGCGGCCGGCGCCGCTGCCGCCGTTCTGCTGCAAAGCGCGTGTACGCCGCACGACACGCCGGCGCAAACCGCCGCCGCATCGGCAGCGCCCCAGAATGCGGGCCAAAGCGCACCCCGAAGCGCACCCCAAGGCGCACCCCAAAGCGCGGGCCAAAATCAGCAGATCGTCTATTTCAAGTATCCCGACAATCCGGCTTTCGATCTCGTCTATCTCGCCGACAAACTGGGCTATTTCAACAACACGAGCACGCGTCCGCAATACGTGGGCAAGATTTCAGCGCCGCAAATCATTCCGCTCGTGGGAACCGGCGAGATCGACTTCGGCACGCGCATGGTGCCGCTCGTGATTTCGGCCATTGCCAGCGGCGCCGACATCAAGGTGATTTCGGCCGGCGGCGAGACGTTGCCCGACGCGCCGCACATGAAATACTTCACGCGCAAGGACTCCGGCATTCTTGGCCCGAAGGACTTCGAGGGCAAGACCGTGGCATTCAACAGTTTCGGCGCGTGCGCGGAATTCGTGACGAAGAAATATCTCGCGCAGCACGGCGTGGACGTATCGAAGGTCAACTGGCTCGTCGTTCCCGACAACCAGTCGCAACAAGCGCTCGTCACGAAGAACGTGGACATCGCGATCATTCACCCGCCTTTCTCGGGCGCGGCCGAAGCCGACCCGCAACTGCACAAGCTGTGGAGCGACTGGGACGAAGATCACGGCCTGGGCGGCATGGCCCCCTATAGCGTGAACGGCGCGTTCGCCCGCGCGCATCCGCAAGCGGTGCGCGACTTCGTGACGGCCATCGCCAAGGCAGGCAACTGGGTCAACGACCACCCCGACGAAGCGCGCAAACTCACCGCCGAACGCCTTGGCATCGACGAAAAACTCGTCGAGCGTTATGCCTATGTGAAAGACCTCGTGGTCACGGAACCGCCCATTCAGTATTACATCGACATTCTCGAACAGGCCGGCAAGATCCCCAAAGGCAAGGTTCACGTCAAAGACGTTTATACGAACCAGTACAACGCGTTCGCCGCGAAAGAAACCCAGGCTAGCGTCACGCCGGCCGCCCACGGCGCGCGCTCATGAGCACGGCGCCCGGCCGCGAGAAAATCGTCGCGCGCGATCTCTCGCTGGTCTACTCGAACGCCGCGACGCAGGCGAGCCACACCGTGCTGGAACATTTCGATCTGAGCGTGCGCGAAGGCGAGTTCCTCTCGCTGCTCGGGCCGAGCGGTTGCGGCAAGTCGACGTTTCTCAACGCGCTCGCGGGTCTCGTTGCGCCCGCTTCCGGCGAGATTCGCGTGAACGGCGAAGCGGTGAGCGCGGCGCGCCGGAAACTGGGTTTCGTGTTTCAGGGTTACGCGCTTTTTCCGTGGCGAACCGTGCGCCGGAATGTCGAAGCGGGGCTGGAAATTCGCGGGGTGAAACGCGCGCAACGGCGCAGCGAAGCCGAGCGCTTTCTGCGTCTCGTGGGGCTGTCCGATTTCGCCGATCACTACCCGCATCAGCTTTCGGGCGGCATGCGCCAGCGGGTAGCCATTGCACGCGCGCTGGCCTACGGCCCCGAGATTCTGCTGATGGACGAGCCGTTCGGCGCGCTCGATGCGCAAACGCGCGAATCGTTGCAACAGGAATTGCTCGGCATTTGGGAACACAGCGCGAAAACCGTGGTGTTCGTCACGCACAGCATCGACGAAGCCATTTTTCTTTCCGATCGCGTGGCCGTACTCGGGCGCGGCCCCGGCCGCGTGAAGGAGATCGTCACGATCGACTTGCCGCGACCGCGCGATGCCGCCTTGCGCCACTCGCCCGAATTCGTCGCGCTGCGGCAGCGCGCGTGGGAAAGCCTGCGCACGGAACTCGACACCGCGCGTGGCCGCGCGGCGCAAACGGGAGTGGAACATGTCTGACTCGGGCGGCGTTCGACGTAACGCACTTTATGCACGGTTCGTATCGGCGCGCGAAAGACAACGGCCTTCCCGCGCTTTGGCCGCGAGGCGCTCGTTCGCGGGCTGGCTCGCGCCGTTCGAGCGCTCCGTCGCGCTCGTCGCATTCGTGTTGCTGTGGGAAGTGCTGCCGCGCGCGGGCATCGTCAATCCCGCGTATTTGAGCCCGCCTTCGCAAGTGGTGGCGGCCATCGCCAGGCTCACCGCAAGCGGCGAAGTGTGGACGCATCTGGGCGCGAGCGCGCTGCGCTCGATCAGCGGACTGTTGCTCGCCGTGGCGGGCGGCATGGTTTGCGGCTTCGCGCTGGGCGTGTTCCGGCGAGTCGAGCGCATTGTCGATCCCGTGTTCCAGTTGTTGCGGCAGGTTTCGGCATTCGCGCTCTTTCCCGTGTTCATGCTGTTTCTCGGCATCGGCGAATCGTCGAAGATCGCCATTGTCGTGTGGGCCGCGTTCTGGCCGGTGCTGCTCAATACCATCGCGGGCGTGAAGCAGGTCGAACGCATGTTGATCGATTGCGCGCGCGTGATGGGCGCGTCGCCGGCATTCATCGCCCTCAAGGTCGCCTTGCCCGCCGCGCTTCCGCAAATTCTTACCGGCATCCGGCTTGCAGGGGCGTACAGCATAACGGCGCTCGTGGCGGCGGAAATGATCGGCGCGCGCTCCGGCCTGGGCTTTTACACGCTCAATTCGCAGGAAACGTTTCAGATTCCCGATATGTACGCGGGCATCGTATTGCTCGCTATCTTTGGACTACTGATCAATCAGGGTCTTTCGCTGCTCGAGCGCCGCTTGCTGCGCTGGCGCGTGGGTCTCGCGCAAAATGGCTGACGCGTTCGCACTGCCCGCGCGCACGCAATCGCCGCGCGCGCGGGCAGCGTTCCTCGCGTGGCTCGCGTTGCTCGGTCTTGCGCTGGCGGCGGCTGCGTGGCCCGGCGCGTTCGAATCGACACGGCCTTTTGCCGCCGCCGTGGCGCGCGGCAGGCTGGTGGTCGCGGTGCCGCCCAGGCCTGCGCCCACGCTTTACGTCGGCAAGGTCGACCGCAGCGTGCGCGCGCCCGATCCGCTCGCGGCGGCGCTCGCCGGCGATCTCGCGCAACGCTTGGGCTTGCCCGTCGAATTGCGCCTCGTCGAGCCCGCAGAAGCGGGCGCAACGGTCGCGTCAGGCAACGCCGATGCCGCGATTGCGGGCCTTTCCTTCGCGCCCGCCGCCTCGCTCGCGTTCGCGCCCACGGCGTACGCAACGGGGCGCGGCATGGCGCTCGTGCTGCGGCACGGCAACGTGCGGCGCTGGAGCGATTTGCGCGGCAAACCGGTGTGCGCCGCAACGGGCGACGCGTTCGCCGCGCGCGCGGCACGCGACTATCGCGCGAACGTGCTGCCCTTTAATCGCCCGCTCGACGCCTTGCTCGCTTTTCAGGCCGGCGACTGCGCCGCGCTCGTGGCCGACGAATTCGTCGCGCGCGCCTTGCTCAGACAGCCCGACTGGACGTACTACCGCGCGCTGCCCGGCACCGTCGCGCCCATGCCCGCGTACATCGCCACGCGCGGCGGCGACACGGCGAGCACCGTGTTCGTGGAGGAAACCGTGGCGGCGTGGCGGCGCGAGCGCTGGTTGGCCACGGTGCGCAGCGGTCTCGCGACGAATCTCGCCTTCGACATGTTCAACGCCGAAAACGATTTGTACTGCCACTAGCGGCATCGACGACGCTTCACGAACCGGCCGTCGATATTCGCCGCTAGTCGCCGCTAGTCGCCGCTAGTCGCCGCTAGTCGCCGCTAGTCGCCCATGGTCGCGGATACTCGCCGCTAGTCGCGGATACTCGCCCACATTGCGCGAATGCCACCGCTCGTCCCCATGACGCCCGCGGCGCCGGCTTGCCGGATTTGTTGCATACTGGCCGTTGAACTGCCTTCATACGCCCAGCATCATGCCCCTATACGACTATGACTGCCCGAGCTGCGGCATCTTCGAAGCGTCGCGCCGCATAGCCGAACGCGACGCAGCGCTGCGCTGCCCCGCGTGCGGCGCGCTCGCGCAACGGCACATCAACACGAAGGCGGCGTCCGTGGGCGGCAGCGAGAGCGGCAACGAAGACCCGGGCAGTTACGGCATGCGGCACCGAGGCGGCTGCTCCTGCTGCTGATTCCCCGTCAGCCGGCCGCGCGCCCGGTGCGCTCCTCAGTGCGCTCAGTGCGCTCAGTGCGTCTTGAGGCCGGCAGCTTCCATGGCTGCGCGCAACAGCAACACGGCCACGCCCGCGACCGTCACGCTCGCGGCCCACAAGCCCACGAGCCACAACAGCTTTTGCCACCAGGCGCTGCCGCGTCGGCCGCCGTCGACCTGCCCTTCGTCATCTAGCTTCATTTGCGTGAGCTTCATGGCACGAGATGGATTGCGGCGCTCAGTGATAACCGGCTTCGCCGAGCCTCACCTTGCCGCGAAACACGTAATAACTCCACGCGGTGTAGACGAGAATGAACGGCAGAATGAACAGCGCGCCCACGAGCGAGAACAACTGGCTTTGCGGCGGCGCGGCGGCATCCCACAGTGAGATCGACGGCGGAACGATGTGCGGCCACAGGCTGATGGCAAGCCCGCTATAGCCGAGAAAAATCACCATCAGCGTAATGATGAACGGCGTGACGGTGTGGCGGTGCGCGAGCGCATGCAGCTTCGCGAAGAAACCCAGCACGAGCAGCACCGGCACGGGCGCGAAGAACACGAGATTCGGCATGGAAAACCAGCGCTGCGCGATGGCCGAATGCGCGAGCGGCGTCCACAGGCTCACGAGCGCGATGGCGGCGAGCAGCGCCCACGCGAGCTTCACGGAAAGCCGGTACATGTGCTGCTGAAGTTCGCCCTCGGTCTTCATGATGAGCCACGTGCAGCCGAGTTGCGCATACGCGGCGAGCAGCGCCAGGCCGCAAAAAAGCGGAAACGGCCGCAGCCAGTCGAGGCTTCCGCCCGCATAGGCATGGTCGCGCACCGGCAGGCCGTCGATGAACGCGCCCAGCACGACGCCTTGCGCGAACGTCGCGACCAGCGAGCCGCCGATGAAAGCGAGATCCCAGAGATGACGGCGGTTGTCGTGCGCCTTGAAACGAAACTCGAACGCCACGCCGCGAAAGATCAGCCCGATCAGCATGACGATGAGCGGCAGATACAGCGCGCTCAGCACCACCGAATACGCGAGCGGGAACGCGCCGAACAAACCCGCGCCGCCCAGCACGAGCCAGGTCTCGTTGCCGTCCCAAACGGGCGCGACGGTGTTCATCATCACGTCGCGCTCCTCCTTGTCGCGCACCGTGAAAAACAGCAGGCCGATGCCGAGATCGAAGCCGTCCATCACGACATACATCATGATGCCGAAGGCAATGATCGCGGCCCAGATCAACGTGATATCGACGCCCATGCGCGGCTCTCCTCAATGCGCTTCATCGTTGGACCGGGTGCGGCCGTCCACGTCATCCGACGCCGCCGAAAGCGGACGCGCGGGCGTACGCGCACGGCCCGCGCCGCCATGGCGCACGCGTTCGCCTTCGTGCGGCTGCGGCCCCTTGCGCACGAGCCGCAGGATATAGACGAGTCCCGTGCCGAACAGCGCGAAATACACCACGACGAACAGGGCGAGGCTCAGGCCCAGTTGCGCGGCGGGCGTGGGCGAGGTTGCGTCGACGGTGCGCATCACGCCGTACACCACCCACGGCTGCCGCCCGACTTCGGTCGTCACCCAGCCCGCGAGCAAGGCCACGATGCCCGCCGGTCCCATCCATTGCGCGAAGGCGAGAAATACGCGCGACGTATAGAGCCGCCCGCGCAAGCGCAGCACGAGCGCCCAGATGCCCATGAGGATCATCAGCACGCCCATGCCCACCATGAGCCGGAAACTCCAGAACACGATGGTGGAGTCGGGGCGGTCCTCGGGCGCAAACGATTTGAGCGCCGGTATCTGGCGCGTGAGGCTATGCGTGAGAATGAGGCTGCCCAGCACCGGTATTTCCAGCGCGTAGCGCGTTTCCTCCGCCTTCATGTCGGGCCAGCCGACGAGCACGAGCGGCGAAGGCTGCCCCGGCACGTTGACCCAATGCCCTTCGATGGCGGCGATTTTCGCGGGCTGATGCTCGAGCGTATTGAGGCCGTGCTGATCGCCCACCACGGCCTGAATGGGCGCGACGATCACGGCCATCCACATCGCCATGGAAAGCGCGGTGCGAATGGGCGCGTTGTCGTTGCGCCTGCGTAAATGCCAGGCCGCGCACGCGCCCACGAAACAGGCGGTGGCGAGAAACGCCGCGATGGCCATGTGCGCGAGCCGGTACGGGAACGAAGGGTTGAAGATCACGGCGAGCCAGTCCACCGGCACCGCGCGTCCGTCGATCACGCGATAACCTTGCGGCGTTTGCATCCAGCTATTCGAAGCCAGTATCCAGAACGTCGAAATGAGCGTGCCCAGCGCCACCATCGCCGTCGCGAGAAAGTGCAGGCCGCGCCCCACGCGGTTCCAGCCGAACAGCATGACGCCGAGAAAGCCGGCTTCCAGAAAGAATGCCGTGAGCACTTCGTAAGTGAGCAGCGGCCCCGTGATGCCGCCCGCGAAATACGCGAACCGGCTCCAGTTGGTGCCGAACTGCCATGCCATCACCACGCCCGACACCACGCCCATGCCGAAGTTGACGGCGAAGATCTTCGACCAGAAATGGTAGAGATCGCGGTACGCCTCGCGTCCCGTCTTGAGCCACAGCGCTTCCAGCACGGTCAGGAAACTCGCGAGCCCGATCGTAATCGCCGGAAAAACAATGTGAAAGCCGATCGTGAACGCGAACTGGATGCGCGCGAGGAAGAATGCGGTCGTAGCGTGAGTGTCCATGCGGATTCGCGGTGTCGTGGTGCGGGCCGGCGCGCTACGCGTTCAGCGCGCGCCGCGCGGGTGTTGACTGGCTGGTGCGGCGGTTTGCAAACATCGGCGCATCGCCCGGCTTTCACACACTATCGCTCGAATCGGCCATCGGTGCGCCGGACGTGCGCCGCACGAACGCGGTCGCACGATCAAAGGGCACGGCAGGCCTCGGCGCAAGCGCGGCATGCGTCGGCGCAGGCTTCGCAATGCGTCGCGTCGTGGCGGCCGCATTCGTCGGCGCAGGCGTCGCAAAGCCGCGCGCAAAGATTGCAGAAGTCGCGCGCGAACTGCGTCTGCCGCGCGAGCGCCGCCGCCGTCATCCGGCAAAAGGCCTCGCAGTCCAGATCGAGGCGAATGCACTTTTCCATCTGCGGCAAATGACCTTCGGCGATACACGACGAATAGCACGTCGCGCAGGCGGCGGCGCATCGGTCCAGCGCCGCGAGACAACGCTCGTACTGTGCATCGGGCGCATCGGACGCACCGAGCGCATCGGACGCATCGGGCACGTCGGCGCCGCCGCGCGTGCCGGCATGACGCCCGGCTTGCGAAACGCGAAACGTTTCCGGGCCGCCCGGTTCGTCCATCGAATTGACGTTGCCTGTCGATGTCATGATGCGTTCCCCCGAGTGGATGATCGTCGTGCAACGCGCACCCTGCATACCCGGCCGATACATGGTCGCAACGCGGCTCATCGCCCTTCATGGCCCTGTTTGGCCCTGTTTGGCGCGCACGTCGAACGCGGCAAGCGTGGCTGCATGCATTACGGCAATGCCGGTAATGTGCGGTGGAAATTGCAATCGCTGAATTTCGACGGAAACGGCGCTCACACGCCGTAGCGATGGCGTGCTTACGATGCCGACTATCGACGCATTCGATCTCGTGCCGGCAAGCTCGATACGACCCGGCCAACGGCAATCTTGCTTCGGCGTACGTGGGCGACGAAGGACAACTGCCTTAACGGCGATGCCCGCTTCGGCGTTCGACGCGTTGGCGTAACGATCGGTCGATAAAAAGAAGCCCCGCACGAAGCGGGGCTTAAACAGGTATGGATAACCTGGATCAGTCTGTCGAGCACGGGGTCGTACTCGACACCTGAAGCTTGAACGCAAAGCCGCATCACGGCGATAGAAGGAATTCGAATTTCGCGCCTGAACTACGCGTTCGCTGCGATCTCGCGATACTTCCCCGCATTCGTTGCCGTTTCGTCGGGCTTCGAATGAACGCGTCATTGCAGCGTTGCCGCGCGCGAGACCTTCCCGCCGGCAAGCCGTCACGCGCGCCCGGGCGCTTCCCGTCACGCGCGCCTGGGCGCTTCCATGCCGTGACGTGCGCGAATCGCGTCGTTCTCCGGCGCGGCCGCGAATGCGAGAAACGCGGCCGCTTGCGCACGGCGCGCGGCCGAAAGCGCGGACGTGCAGGCGGCCGCGAACACGGTCACACGCTGCACCGAGTCGGGCAGCGCCGCCACGATCTCCACGCCTTCCACGTTCACGAGTTCGCTCACCTGCTGAAGCCCGAGATCGACTTCGCCTTGCGCGACGAGCAACGCTACGGGCACGCCGGGACGCGCTTGCACGAGCCGCGCTTCCATCTCCTGCGCAATGCCCCACCGCTCCAGCAGCTTCGAAAGATGCGTGCCGCTCGGCCCCGTGGAATAGCCCACGCGACGCGCGGCAAGCACGGCGGCACGCACGGCGGCGTCGCTGCCCAGCTCGGGAGGCGGCGTGCCGCTGCGCACGGCGAACGCAATGCCGGAGCGCGCGATGTCCACGCGCGTGGCGAGATCGACATGGCCTTCCGTGCCGAGCCGCACGAGCGCATCGTCGGCGAGCATCACGATATCGAACGCCTCGCCCGCCGCCACGCGGCGCGCGGCCTCCACGCCGCCGACCGATTCGATCAGCACGGGTTCGCCGCCCTGCGCTTGCCACGCTTGCGCGAGATCGGCGAGCACGAGCCGCGTCGCCATCGACGAAATGCCGCTCAACGGCAATGGCGAAGTGCGCGGCGCCTGAGCCGCGAGTGACGATGGTTGCGTGTTACGGTTCATCAAGGTTCATCCTCGATCAGTCAATTCGGTGCCGGTTACGACAGCGGCACGACACGATAAGTGACTTCGAGACAAAGAATCCACAGCGGGTTAACCCAGCATGAACGCTTGAATACACCCTGAAATACCGGCGATTCCAGGCTTCGGCAACGCAAGGCGCCCGCTGCGCGCCGCCTTGCCAGGAGAGCGCACGCGCGCGCCGCGCGAGTCTCGCGGCCGGAGTCCGATAATTAAATCGAATGCCGTATGAAAGACTTCGCAATCGGCGCGCGATGCGATGCGCGAGAAAGGCTCGTTAAAGCGAATTACCCGCGCGGACTTACCCGCGAACTTACCCGCGCGAACTTACCCGCACCGCAGGACTTACCCGCGCAGCTTGCGCAGCAGTTTCAGGCCGCGGCGCGCGACGGCCGAATAGAGTTCGGCGCCCTTGAGCGCGCGGTCGACATGGCGCTCGTACGGTTGAAGCGTGATGGGAAAATACGGCGAAAGCTTTTCCACCACGCGCTGCGGCGAAATGTGCGTGTTGCTCTGCACGACCGCGAACATGCCGTCGCTGTCGGCCGCGAGATGGCGCGACTCGCTCCAGCCTTCCATCTTGTCGGCGAACCAGACGCTTTCGTCGGCATGCAGCGCGCGCTGCCCCGGCTTCGGCGTGACGTGGTACTGGTCGAGCAAGCCCTCGCGTTCGGCGTTGAGCCAGTACAGCGTGTACTCGGTCCAGTCGACCATGTAGTTCGCGAGCAGCACGCGCCGCCACTCGGTGCCGTGGACGGCTTCCAGGCGCCGGTGCAGATTCAGGCACAGCGTGCGCGACAAAATGGCCGGCGTCCACCAGATGCCGCTGCGTTCGAGTTGCGGGTCCACATCGAGCAGTTTGGCCGAAGCCTCCCAGTAATACGGCTCGACCGTGCGCGGTTGCAGGTGCGTGAGCGCCTTGCCGTCGACGATCAGCGAAGCGATATCGAACGCGTGCGTGGCGAAGCAATCGGGATCGAGCACGAGAAAATACTCGGTGTCGATCAGCGCCGGCGCATAGAGCTTGATGATCTGCTGACGATGCCAGTTGCGAATCTGGTGGCGCTGCGAATACTCGGCGAAAACGGCCATGTGCTCCGCTTCGTCCACCACTTCGATCGGAAAGTCGGACCATGCCTTCGCATAGCCCTTCACCTCGTCGATTTCCTCGTGCGGCACCACGATAACGAAGCGGTGAAAAATGCGCGGATTCGTGAAGTGGCGCAGCGAAGAAAACAGAATGTCGCAGCGGCCGATATTGTCCGCGTAATGCCGTCCCCGCGTCTTGATCGGCAAGATGGCGCTGATCTGAGGCGTCGCGCTCTGAGTGTGGTCCGGCATATCAGAAGAATCGGTAGATGAAGTCGGGAATGTAGCCGCGCCGATGCGTCAGGGCGATGCCGATGAGGTTGCCGCCCGCGTCCTGAATCTGCTCCTTCAAGCCGACGATGACGGGCTTGCGCGAGACTTCCGCACGCACGGCCAGCAGCGTGGCGTCGGCGAGCGCCGCGTTTTCGATGCCGCCGAACGACTGGCTCGCGGGCGGCGCATGCACCACCACGTAATCGTGCGCCGCGCGCAATGTGTCGAACAGCGCCGCCGTCTGCTGCCACGACGAGGGGAAGCCGCCGCCCTTCGGCCGCGCCACTACCACGTTGTGGCCCATCACGTGCTCGTACGCGAGGTCGTCGCAAGGCGCGGCGGGCTCGCCGCTCACCTCGCCGCGCTTCGCCGCAAAACCGGGCCAGCCCGCGTTGGCATACAGCGACGCTTCGTCGCCCGAAGCCACGTCGAGCACGAGAATGGGCCTGGCCGAGCGATGCTCGAGTTCGACCGCAAGCCCCTGAATGACCGACTGCAAGCCGTCGTTCTTGCCGAACGAAAGCGCCATCACCACTTTCGAGCCGGCTTCCGTGCTCGCGTTGATCGCGGCGATCATGCGGCCGTAGGCGAGATGCGTGGGCCGCTCGGGCGCGCTCGTTGCGCCCGCGGCATTCGCCGCGCCGCGCCGCGCGCCCACCGTGATCGGCGCATTGAGCACCGGCAGCATGAGCGAGCGCTCGACTTGTTCAGGACTCAGGAACGTTTCGCGCAGCGAAGCCATGACCATCACCACGAGCGCCGAGATCAGCAAGCCGGCGGCCACGCTCGCCGCGACGATCAGGCTGGCCGGCACGCTGCGCTGCGAAGGCGGCAGCGGCGCCTGGATCACGCGCACGTTGGTGCTGTTCACCTGGCTCACCTGGCCTTGCTGAATGGTGGCCTGCTCGACCTGGCGCGCGCGGTCGCGGTAGCTGTCCGCGAGAATGTCGCGGTTCGCCGTCATCTGGCGCAGCTTGCTCGAAATGTCGCTGAGGTTGCGCAGTTGCGCGCGCGCGCCCTTGATCTGCTCGTCGAGCGCATGCTCCAGCGCCGTCTCGCCCGAAATGCTCGAATTGAGCGTGGCAAGACGGCCCTGCACGACGTCGTAATACTCGTTGTGGCCGACGCGCGTGGCCGTGGTCATCTGCTTCTTCTGACGCGCGATGCTGGCCTTCATGTCGGCGATCTGCTGATCGAGCTGCTGCACGAACGGCGAGCCGGCCAGGTAGCGCGACGCGAAATCGGCGCGGCGCGTTTCGAGCTGCATCAGCGAAAGCTGCATCACGTCGAGCGCGTGCGCGGCCTCGGAGTCGTCGGTGTAAATGGTGATGTCCGGCTTCACGCCCTTCGACGAATTTTGCAACGCCTTCAATTCGCCACGGTCCTGCGCGAGCTTCGCGTCGTTTTCGAGGCGGCGCTGCACGAGCTGGCTTTCGAGCAGCACGGCGCGCGAAATCTGGTCGTCGATATTGACGATGCCGTGCGACTTCTGGAATGCGAGCAGCGCGGCGTCGGCGTTCTTCAACTGCTGCGAAACGTCGTCGCGCTGGCCGGTGAGGAAGTCGAGCCGCCCCGAAGTGAAAATGGTGGCGCGGCGGCGAAAGTATTGATCGAGCAGCGAGGCGATCGCGCTCGCGGCCACTTTGGGATCGGAATCGTAATACGTGATGTTGATCGTATTGGCGAGATCGTTTTGCTCGATATGCAGCCGGTGCTCGAAGTCCTGCAATTGGCTGTCGATTTCTTTTTCGCTTGCGTTCGGCCCCAATTTCGAAATCACCACGTCGCGGTGAAGTTCAGGGCTCCCAAGTATTTCCGCTTCCACGCTGTCGAGCTGACCGATGGCCGGCTGCACCCCCGCGTTGCCGTTGGTGGTGTTGGACTGGTCGTAATAGTTGGCGAGCAGCACGAGCAGCGTGGCCTGCGCGCGATACGGCATGGGCACGACGATCGCCACCGCGAGACCGAGTGCCACGATCGAGAGAAATACCGATACGGCAATCTTGCGGTAATAAAAAAGCGTGTTGAGATAATCCCGTATCGTCACGTCGACGACTGCTGCTTTGCGTGCGGGCCTGGTTCTAGTCGTAATAACCATATAGGTGTGGTTTTAGGCCCACAAGCGTGATGCCGAAGGCGCATATAATACGTAAGAAAACATTGGTTTAGTTCTTCCTTTCCATAAATTTCGCGTTGGCTTCGCCGGGGTTGAAAAACTGTCCCCGGCGCGCAACACTTCGCTGTTAAAACCGGCAGTAAAAACATTAAGCCAACGCTTTATGCCACGCGCCTTCATGACCACTTTCCGCCCGGCGCTCGTGCTCGCGCTGCTGACGCTGACCGCCTGTAGCCGCACCTGGGTCGAGCCGCAATATCAGCAGGCCGGCCGCTTCGCGACGTGGACCGACGCCACGCCCGCCGTCTACCGCATCCTCCCCGGCGACGACCTCACCGTAACGCTGCCCTTCAACGGCGAACTCAACTATCACGGCCAGGTCGCACCCGACGGCACGCTCAGCATGCCGTTCGCGGGCACGCTGCCGGCCGCGGGCCTTTCCATCGCGCAACTCGCCGCCGCCGTGAACAAGGCGCTCGCCGACAACGGCATTTCGGCCAACGCGCACGCCGCCATCGGCATCGTGCAATCGGGCGGTCACATTTACGTGGGCGGCCAGGTCGGCAAGCCCGGCGAAATTCCACTACGCACGGGCATGAGCGTGATGCAGGCGATCATGTCCGCGCAGGGCCTGCTCGACACCGCGCGCAGCAACGAAGTCGTACTGATTCGCCGCAGCCCCGACGGCCGCCCGATGCTGCGCACCGTCAATCTCGACTCGCTCACGCACCAGGGCGACGCCAGCCAGGACCTCGTGCTGCAAGCCTCGGACACGATCTTCGTGCCGAAGTCCTCGGTGGCCGAAGTCGATCAATGGGTCGACCAGTACATCACGCGCGTGCTGCCCTTCAACCGCAGCCTCGACTACAGCATCAACAGCAACCCGTACCCGTAACGCCGGCGTTCGACATGGCTACCCCTCCTTTAACGGCAGATCCGGCGCGAAATTCAGTCGCCGGTTTCTCGGCCGATCTGGCGCCGGTGTTTTCGGGCGCGCCCGCGCGCCGCGCCACGCTCTGGCTGCTGGTCGCGCTGCTGCCCCTCTTCGGGCAAACGTTCCACTACATCAGCGACATCAAGCCGCTCTGGGCGCTCTCCAAGGCCTTTCCCCTCCTCTCGCTGCCGGCCGCATTCTGGCTCGCGCGCGAGGAGCGCTTTCCAATGGCGCTGCAAGTGGTCCTCGGCTTCGGCTGGCTCGTGCTCGCGCCCAGCTTCGCCTCGGTGGTGTATTTCCACGAAAGCTTTTTCACGAGCATCACGGCGCAGGTGAAACTGCTGCCCATGCTGTACTTCTTCTCGTTTCTCGCGGTGCTGCTCGCGGCGAAGCCCACGCTGGCCGAACTCGAACGCGGCTTCGTCATTCTCGGCGCGGCGGTCACGGTCACGCTCATCGTGTTCTGGGCCGTGGTGCCCAATAGCTGGTATCAAGGCACGTACGTGAGCGGCCAGGCGCCGTTCTTCAGCGCCGACAATCGCGGCCACCGCATCCGCATGTCGATGTACTTCCCGATCATCGTGCTGTTTCTCTGCTACCGGCGCGCGTATTTCGAGCGCAGCCTGCGCTATCTGCTGGGCGCGGCCGTCGCGTTCGCGGTCACGCTGCTGATCGTGAAAACGCGCGCCATGGTGATCGGCATCACGGGCGTGCTCGTCCTCAACACGCTGCTGTGGTCGCGCCCGCTCGTGCGCCTCGGCTTGCTGCTGTGCGCGCCGTTCGGCCTCGCGGCGATGTTTTCGGCGGGCTATCTGGCCACCACATTCAGCACCGGCGCCGACACCGGTTTCGACACGCGCCGCATTTCCATCGAGATCGCCACGCGCTTTCTGGGCAGCGACCCGCTGCGCTGGATCTTCGGCGTGGGCACCATCAGCCCCACGAGCCACGACAGCCTGATCGACTACTTCCATCATTTTTTCTTTCTCGCCGACATCACGTGGCTCGGCATCGTGTTCGAGTACGGCTTGATCGGCGCGCTCATCATCCTGTTTTTCCAGTTGCGCGGCCTGCACTTCTACCGCCGCCTGCGCGCCCAGGTGGACGACGATTTCCTCGGCTCGCTGTTCGACTACCTCGTCTACATCCTGCTGATTTCGGTGTTCTATCCGCCCACGCTCACGCCCGGCGAGACGGCCGTGATTCTCGCGATCTTCGCCTACGTCTGGCGCGCGGGCAGGCTGCACGACGCTCACGAGCCGCAATTCGCGGCGCAACCCCGCTTTCAACCCCGGAGCGCCGATGCCCCGCTCGAAGCGCATTAAGCTGTTGCCCACGCTCGCCGGCGCGGCGCTGCTGTTCTCCGGCGCGGCCGCCTGCACGGACGCCGCCTCGGGCGCGCCGCTCGCGGTCACGATCGGCATCGACGCGGCCGCGAATCGTCACGCCATCAACCCGCTCGTCTACGGCGTCAACTTCGGCACGCAGCGCACGCTCGCCGACCTGCGCGCGCCGCTGAACCGCTCGGGCGGCAATAGCGCCTCCGCGTACAACTGGCGGCTCGACGCGCGCAACGCGGGCAAGGACTGGTATTTCGAAAGCCTCGCCGTCAATCCCGGCGACATCAACGACCAGTTCGGCGAGCGCTTCGTCGCGCTCACGCAGGCGGCGGGCGCCACGCCCATCGTCACCATTTCGATGCTCGGGCGCGTCGCGAAACTCGGGCCGCAGCGCGAGCGCCTCGCGAGCTTTTCGATCAAGCGCTACGGCGACCAGCCCAATCACGACGTGGACGGCGACCCCGACGCCGGCAACGGCGTCGCGGCGGGCGGCAAGCTCATCGCCGGCAACAACCCCGACGACGCCACCGTGCCCGACGACCCGCAGAGCCAGCAGGCGCGCGTGGCGGCGCTCGTCGGCGCCTTCGGCGGCGCGAACGCGGGCGGCGTGCGCTACTACGCCATGGACAACGAGCCGAGCCTCTGGCACCTGATCCATCGCGACGTGCATCCCACGGGCGCGCACGCCCAGGAAATCGCCGACAAGGTGCTCGCCTACTCGCGCGCCGTCAAAGCCGCCGACCCGCACGCGCAAGTCGTCGCGCCCGAGGAATGGGGCTGGCAAGGCTACTTCTACAGCGGTTTCGACCAGCAATACGGCGCCGATCACGGCCTCGACCACGCACCCGACCGCGCGAACCAGACGCAGGGCCTGCCCTACGTGCCGTGGCTGCTTTCGCAATGGAAGGCGGCCGGGCATCCCGTCGACGTATTCAGCCTGCACTTCTACCCGCAGGGCGGCGAATACAGCGAAAGCGGCGTGGCCGGCTCGACCGAGATCGCGCTCAAGCGCAACCGCTCCACGCGCGACCTCTGGGACCGCGGCTACAAGGACCCCACGTGGATCAACAGCGTGGTCGCGCTGATCCCGCTGATGCGCCAGTGGGTCGACACGTACTACTACCCCGGCACGCCCATCGCCATCACCGAATACAACTGGGGCGGCGACACGCTGATGAACGGCGCGACGGCGCAGGCCGACATCCTGGGCATTTTCGGGCGCGAAGGGCTCGACATGGCCACGCGCTGGGGCACGCTCGATCCGTCGATGCCGGTGTACAAGGCGTTCAAGCTGTACCGCAACTACGACGGCAACGGTTCGGCGTTCGGCGCGACCAGCGTGGCGGCGAACGCGCCCGACCCGGATACGGTCGCGGCGTTCGCGGCGCTGCGCGACGACGGCGCGCTCACGGTGATGGTCGTCAACAAGCAGCTCGACCGCCCCGCCGACGCCACGCTCGCGCTCGGCCACTTCGCCGCGGGCGGCGCCGTGCAAACGTGGCGGCTCGCCGAAAACCGCATTGCGCGCCAGCCCGACGCCACGTATGCGCAAGGCGCGCTGCGCGCCACGCTGCCGCCGCAAAGCGTCACGCTGTTCGTGCTGCGCGGCGCGGCGCAGGACAAGACGAAGGCGCCCGCGTGAGCGCCGCGCCCACGCCCGCCGGCCCCGGCAGCGGCCCGAATGCCAGCCCGAATGCCAGCCCGAATGCCGGCCCGAACATCGGCCTGGAGAACGAAACGGATAGCGAGCCAGGTAGCGCCTCGGGCAACGCCCCGAAAAACACCTCGATCGTTCGCGGTTCGCTCGTGAGCCTTGGCGTGCGGCTGCTCGATCTGCCGAGCCGCTACGGTTTCCACTTGCTGATCGCGGCCATGCTCGGCGTGGTCGAGACCGGCAACTTCTATATCGTTTTCAGCACCATGGTCGCGCTCGCCGGCTTCGGGCGGCTCGGCATCGACCAGGCGCTCACGCGGCAGATCGCCATGGACGTGGCCTCGGGGCGCGCCGCCGCCGTGCGTCCCACGATCCGCCGCGCGCTCGCCATCGTGCTGCTCGCCTCGGTAGCGGTTTCGGCGCTGCTGGGCGCGGGCGCTTTCGCTTTCGCCGATCACGTCCTCAAGAAGCCCGCGCTCGCGTGGCCGCTCGTGCTGGGCGCGCTCTCGTTCGTGCCGCAGAACCTTGGCGCGGCGCTCGCGGGCGCGCTGGCCGGGCTTCAGCGCGTGGGCTTCAGCCAGATGATCTATTCGTGGCTGTGGCCCGCCATCTTCTGCGCGGCCGCCATTCCGCTCGGGCTCGCGGGCGGCATGACCGTCGCCAACACGCTCGTGCTGATCGCCGCGAGCTTCGCGCTCACCGCGCTCGCGGGCGCGTGGCTGCTCAAGCGCTTTTTGCGCGAACTCGCAACCGGCGGAAGCGGCGGGAGCAGCGGGAGCGGCGGAAGCGGCGGGAGCGGCGGGAGCGGCGGAATCGGCGGCAGCGGAAGCGGTGAAATCGGCGTAAGCGGAGGAATCGGAAGATCCGGCGCAAGCGGCGTAAGCGGCGTAAGCGGCGGAATCGGTGAAATCGGTGAAATCGGCGTAAGCGGCGCAAGCGGCGAGGCCGGCGCGCCGGCGCTCGAAGCCGCGCATCTGCTCAAGCCGGGCTTGCCGCTCTTTACGCTCGAATTCACCAAGCTGCTCATCACCTCGGCGCCCGCCATCGTGCTCGGCATCGTTGCCTCGTCGCGCGAAACCGGGCTGTTCGCGCTCGCGTGGCGGCTCGCGCTCGTCATCAATCTGCTGATCAGCGGCGTGACCGGCATGGCCGCGCCGAAGTTCGCGAGCCTGCACGCGCGCCGCGACCGCGAGGGGCTGGAGCGCAGCGCGGCGCAGGCGATCGGCATCGTGGTCGCGCTCGCGCTGCCCGCCACGCTCTGCATGCTGCTGTTTCCCGAACGCCTGCTCGCGCTGTTCGGCCCCGGCTACGGCACGGGCGCGGCGGCGCTGCGCGTGCTCGCCATCGGCCAGATCGCGGCGGCGTGCTTCACGGCCATGCCCGAACTGCTCGGCATGACGGCGCACACGTCGGTGCTCTATCGCATCAACGTGTGTTCGGTGGCCGTGCTGCTGGTCGGGCTTGCGGTGCTCGCGCCGTTCGGCGGCAGCGTCGGCGCGGCCGTGGCCGCTTCGCTCGCGATCGCCGTGAACGGCGCGATGGCCGCGTGGGCCGCGCACCGCTTGCTCGGCGTGCTGCCGTTGCGCGCGCTATGGCTTTCGGCGATGGCGCGCGTCAAGCCGCGCGCGTGACACGAGCGCTTTGAAGCCGCGCGGCGGCGCGCCCGGTCGTCGTTCGTCTGCGCGCCCACGCCTCGTGCGTTCGCCCTCAGCGCCGCGCTTGCTCGCGCGCCTCGGTTTGCAACGCCGCCAGCCACGGCGTCCAGACCATGCCCAGGTCGTCCTGCGCGCGGCGCGCGTCGAGCCGGATATCCTGTTGCCAGAGCCGCGCGAGCGACGGCGGCAACGGCGGCGGCAATTCGAGGCCGCCCAGCTTGCGCGCCGCGATCTCGCCAATTTTCAGGGCAGGCGCGAGCAGCTTCGTTTCGAGCTTGAGACGCCGCGCGCCCACGCGCTGCACCGGCGTCGCGCCCAGCGCGCGCGCATACGCCACGAAATATTCGTTCCAGCGCGGCGCGTCCGCCATCGCGAGGTTGTAGGCGCGGCCGCGCGCCGCCGGCGTGCGCAGCGCCGCCAGCACGGCGCGCACGACATCGTCGATATGCACGAGATTGCTGCAACCGTCGCCGGCCGCGCCCAGATCGCCGATACGCCGTGCGCGCAGCAAACGCGCGATACGCTGCGACCATTGCGGGCTGCCGCCGCCATAAATGCAGCCGGGACGCAGCACCGTCACCGCGGGCAGCGGCGCAAGCAGCGCCTCGGCCTCGGCCTTCGCGCGGCCGTACGGGCTCGCCGCATCGAGCGGCGCGCTTTCGTCGACCCGGCCTTCGAGCGCGCCGTACACCGCCATCGAGCTGAAATACACCACGGGCAGCGGCTTCGCGCGAGCGAGCAGCGCCTCGCGCAGCGCGCGCGCGTTCGCGACGATGGTCTCCGGCGTGCCCGCGATGCAGTTGACGAGACCGTCGGCTGCGTCGATCGCGGCGCCGAGCGAGGCGGCGTCGAGCGCGTCGACGCGGCGCAGCCCGTTGCCCTCGCGGCGCGATGCGGCAACCGGTTCGGCCCAGCCGCTCGCGGCGAGCGCGGCAACGACGCGCGCGCCGACAAAGCCGGTTGCGCCAGGAACGAGAATGCGGGCTTTCATCGAGCGGCTTCGGAGTGAGTGGGGAAAACCGCAGAGGAAGCGGCGGGGGTAGCGGCGGGGGTAGCGGCAGAAGTAGCGGCAGAGGAAGCGCCGGTGGAAACCGGCAACGCGGCCACCGCGCCGCGCAAATGCGCGGCGAGCCGCAACGCGAGCGCGACGATCGTGAGCGTCGGGTTGGCCTGGCCCGAAGTCGGGAACACGGCCGCGCCCGCCACGTAGACGTTGTCGGTTTCGTGTACGCGGCAGTTCGCGTCGACCACGCTGGTGCGCGGGTCCTCGCCCATGCGCGCCGTGCCGATATGGTGGCCGCCGTACGCGCCGTAGCGCGTCATTTCGGCTTCCACTTCGGCGGGATCGTATTCGAAGCGGCCCGCGCCCGAGCGCTCGATTTCGCGCGCGAGCGCGTCGAGCGCGCGGCTTACCGTGGCCACGTCCTGCGCGGTGTAGCGCCAGTCCACGTGAATGCGGCGCTGGCCCAGCGCGTCGGTGGCGTCGCCGAGCGTCACGCGGCTCGCGGCGTTCGGCTCCTGCTCCGCGTGAAAGTCGAGCGAGAAGCGCAGGTTCGCGGGCCGCACGATGATCGACGGAAACTTGCGCTCGGCGAGCGTGCGGCGGCGCAGCCAGTTCCACAGGAAGCGCGCGGTGTCCGGCGCATCGGCGACCACGTTTTTCGCATGCGCGAACGTCGATCCCGCGTAGCCCGGCGGCGTGCCGTCGTACAGGCGCTTCGCGTATTCGTACGGCACGATGCCGCGCGCGAGATAGAGCGCGGAGAGTATGCCGTTGCCGTGACCGGCGTCGGGAATGCGCGGATGATGCAGGCGCGCGACGAAGTTGCCCGCGCGCAGCGCGTGCTGCGCGCCCTCGCGCAAGGCAAGGCGGCGGCGGCAGTAGATGCCTTCCTCGGAGATGTCGTAGCCGTGATGGACCGAACTCGCGCGCGACAGGTCGAGCGTGCCGATCGTGCCCGCGAGATGGCTCATGTAATAGCGGCCCACGACGTCGTGCGCGTTGCCGAGCCCGCGCCCGCTCGCGCCGGGGCTGTCGAGCAGCAGGCGCGGCACTTCGAGGCCGCCCGCCGCGAGCACGTAGGCGCGCGCCGCCACGCAGAAGGTCGCGCCGCCGATCACCCGCACGACGGCCGCGCCCACGCGCCGCGCCGAACCGGCGTCCATCGGCAGGCGGCAGAGGTTGGCATGCTGGAGCACGCGCACGCGGCCTTTGGCGAGGCGCGCGCGATAGCGGCTGCCGAAGTCGGTCGGGCAACTGAAGCGTTCGAGCGTGTTGGCGGAAAACGCGTCGCTGGCAAAGCCGCCGATCATGGGCGCAAGCGGTGCGGCGAACGCGGCTTCGGCCGTGTAGGCGAACTCGCCCGCCTCGCACAAGGCGTTGGCCTGCGCGTAGTACGGCAGCACTTCGGCATAGGCGATCGGCCAGCCGCTGTGGGCGATGTAGTCGCGCGCTTCGAAGTCGACCGGGTCGAGCGGCAGGCAGCGGCCGCCCCACAGCGTGGTCGAGCCGCCGAAGCGGCGCACGCGGTAGTGGTCGATGGGCGGATGCAGGCGCGCGTCGGCCACGGTGCCTTCGTAAAGCGTTTGCGTGGCCGGCTCGGGCGCGTCGCCGCCGCTCTCGAGCACGATCACGTCGAGGCCGCTTTCCTCCAGCGCGAGCGCGAGCGTGATGCCGGCCGCGCCCGCGCCCACCACGCACACGTCCGCATGGAGCTGCGCGCCGGCGGCAATTTCCCGCGCGTCGACGATCATGGCGCAAACCGCCGCGGCGCGCGTGCGAAATCGCGCGCGAAATAATCGGCGCTGTCGTTATTAGACGCTTTCACCTGAAGAATCCACCGCCCATTTTCAAGACCGCAGCGATGGTAGCCGATCGCCATCGTCCTCATAAAAACAATTCGCCGTGGCCTTATTTTTTGTCTCAAATTTGCACCTACGTGTTTGGTAACTCACTGACTCAAGCGTAAGATTCTGCCTGTAGTCGGAGCGCATCTTGGCCAAGCCAGGAGACCACAAAAAACAACAGTACGTTCGTCATATGACGGGGTGGCACGACGCCGGTGGATAAAGCGTCGCGCCAGGCTCCGCCGTGCCGGACGACGGGGTCATAAGCCAAAACAATGAGCAGCGTGCCTTATCTGGCAGCGGCGCCGCACGCGGGCGAGCGCGCTGTCTTCAACCCGAGCATTCGCCTTTTCGGACTGAACATCGCCGCCGTGTCGTTCGACACCGCGCTCGACGTGCTTTGCGCGGCCGCCGCGCAGCGCGACGGCCGCGCGCGCGTGGCGGTCACGCCGAACGTCGACCACGTCGTGCGTCTGGATACCCAGCCCGACCTGCAAACGCTCTACCGCACCGCCGACTTCCTGTTCGCGGACGGCATGCCCGTGGTGTGGGCGAGCCGCCTGATGGGCAAGCCGCTGCCCGGCCGCGTCACCGGCTCGGACCTGCTGCCCGCGCTCTGCGCGCGCGCCCGCGCGAACGGCTGGAAGGCCGTGATCGTCGGCGGCATTCCCGGTCACGAGAAGGCGCTGCTCGACGGCTTCGCAAAACACTATCCGGGCCTCGACCTGGAGATCGTCGCGCCTTCCATGTCGTTCGATCCGACCGGCCCCGAAGGCGACGCCGTCGCCGAACGCGTGCGCGAGATCGCGCCCGACATCGTGTTCGTCTGCCTCGGCATGCCCAAGCAGGAACGCTGGGCGCTCCATCACGCCGAAACGCTCGGCGGCGGCCTGCTGCTTTGCGCGGGCGCGGCCATCGAATTCGCCGCGGGCCTGCGCAAGCGCGCGCCCGCCTGGATGCAGCGCAGCGGCTTCGAATGGTGCTGGCGCATCCTGCAAGACCCGGCGCGCCTGTGGCGCCGCTATCTCGTCGACGACCGCCGCTTCGTCAGCATCGTCTGGCGCCACTGGCGCATGGCGCGCACGCAACGCGCGGTCTGATCGCGCCCCGGCCGGATAGCCGCCCGCATCGCGTTTCGTCGCAACCGGCGGTGCCGTGGCCTCAACGCGCACGCAACGCGCGGTCTGATCGCGTCTCGACCGGATAGCTGCCCGCATCGCATTTCGTCGCAACCGGCGGCGCCGTGGCACCAACGCACGCGCCGCGCGAACTTCGAGAAGCCGCCTCGCAAGGCGGCTTTTTCATGGGCGCTCACACGGCGTTGCGGCCGGTGATGATGACGGGAATCGTCTTGGCGAGAATCCGCACGTCGAGCCACAGCGACCAGTGCGCGATGTAATAGCGATCGAATTCCACGCGCCGCTGCATCTTGTCCGGCGTGTCGGTCAAACCGCGCAAGCCGTTGATCTGCGCCCAGCCCGTGATGCCCGGCTTCACGCTATGACGCAGCATGTAGCCCGGAATCAGCCGCCGATACAGCTCGTTGTGCTCGGCCGCGTGCGGGCGCGGGCCCACGAGGCTCATGGTGCCGAGCAGCACGTCGAAAAGCTGCGGCAATTCGTCGAGCGAGGTGCGCCGCAAGAAGCCGCCCACGGGCGTGATGCGCTCGTCGCCGCTGCGCGCCTGGCGCACGCCTTCGCTCGCGTCGCCGGGCTGCGCCACGCGCATCGAGCGGAACTTGTGTACGACGATCGGCAAGCCGCGCTCGCCGTAGCGGCGCTGGCGGAACAGCACCGGCCCCGGCGAATCGAACCTCACCGCGAGCGCGATCGCGAGCATGACGGGCGAGAGCAGCGCGCACAGCAGCGCCGCGCCCGCCACGTCCACGCCGCGCTTGACCATCCGCGAAATGCCGAGAATGGGAATGTCGTGCAGCGCGAGCAGCGGCACGCCCGCCAGCTCCGTGCTGTTGGCCGCGAGATCCCGGAGGATCGGCAGCTCGGGCACGAGATAGATCGCGGCCGTGGAGTCGTAGAGGCGATTGACGATCTCGCTCGTGCCTTCCTCGCCTTCGAGCCGACCCATCGCGACGAACACCGTGTCGAACGCGTTTGCCTCGATGCGCGCGAAGGCGTCGGCGTAGCGGCCGAGATACGGCGGCAGCGTCTCGCCCGCTTCGGGCAAGACCGGCTCGTCGTTGTAATAGCCCATCACCTGAATGCCGAGAATGGGCGAGCGGCGCAGCCGCAGATTGAGCTTGCGCGCCTCGCTGCCCAGCCCGAAGAACACGGCGTGACGCTGGTTGCCCGAGGCGTTGTTGATGCGCTGCGCACTCGCGCGCAGCGCCACGAGCCCGGCGAGCTGCAACGGCAGCGCGAGCGCCGCCCATTGCGCGAGCAGCCAGCGCGTGTCGCCGCCGCCGCCGTGCCAGACGAACAGCACCGCCATCAGCCCGACGAGCAGCCGGCACCAGCGCATGGCGGCACGGCTCAGCATCCACGACAGTTCGCGCGCGGTCGCGAGCAGATGAAAGCGCGCGAACAGCAGGAACGCGCCCGCGGCCAGCGCGGCCGCCAGCACGCGCCAGAACTCCATGCCGGACAGCGCCGGGTTGAACGGCATCAGCGCGACGAATGCGCCCGCGTTGAGCGCCGCGCTCACGCCACCGACCAGGCCCATGAAAAGGCGATGATGATGGGTCGACTGGATGGTCATGAGAGGTTCAAGGGAGTCAGGCGGCAAAGCGGTTCCGGCTACGTTCGAAAGCCCGGGGCGTGATCGGTATAACGGCCCGGCGCGGCGACTTGCGTAGGGGTTCCGGTCGAAAACGAGCCGGTTGACGCGAACGCGCGCATGACCCGGACGCGAAGGCGCGTTGGCGCATCGCGACCGGCACGTCGAAAACGCGAGGTCGGAAACATGCCGGCGACGCGGCTCGCGTGGAGCCCTGCGCGGCGCGCGGATCATGCGGCGAAAGGCCGTTCCCCCACGGCCCGATGGCATGAGCCGTCTGTCCGGCGGCGCGAGTGGTCGAGGTTCGGGCCGTGATTCCGGAGCGGCAAGCTGCCATCTCAAAATTGAACCCAATCTTACCAGTCCATTTTGAATTTGCACGCGCCAATAACGCCGCATTCGGAAAAGCCGAAAGAGTGTGGCGAATTTGCCTAATTTCGGCTTTAAAGCCGCGTCGATTAAAACCCGATACGGCTTTAGCGTCTTTAACCGCCCCGCGCGATTTTCGTATGATTAATCGGCGTATTTTTTCGAGGCAAACGTTTGCGGATTCGTTTCGATGAAAATCGGTGCGTTTATTCCGCTTGGCCGGTTGCGTGGCTTGGCTCGGCCCGGCTTCGCCGCGTAAATCGGCGCCCGATCGTCAGGCTTCCGGCGACGACTCCGATGCCGGCGCGGCGGCGCCCGCCTTGTGCGCGTCGCGGCGCGCGAGCGACTTCTTGCGCTTGGCCGCGTACATCGCCATGTCGGCGTGGCGCAGCAACTGGTCCACGTCGGCGGCGGCCTCGGAGACGGTCGTGAGGCCCACGCTCGCGCCCACCTTCACGAGCATGCCCGGTGCGAGCTCGAACGGCCGCTCGATCGCCTCGGCCACGAGCGCCGCGAGTTCGTGCGGCGGCCGCGCCGAAGGGCAATCGACGATCACGAATTCGTCGCCGCCCATGCGGGCGATGAGCGCGTCCTTGCTCGCGAGCGCGCGCAAACGCAGCGCGACCTGCACGAGCAGCAGGTCGCCGGCTTCGTGGCCGTGCGCGTCGTTCACGAGCTTGAAGCCGTCCAGGTCGACGAACAGCACGGTCGAGCCCGCCGCGATTGGCGTGGGACCGGCGCGGCTCGCGGCGCGAAACAGCCCTTCGCGGTTGAGCAAACCCGTGAGCGCGTCGTGGCGCGCGCGGTGGCTGTGCTCGCGCTCGGCCTTCATCGTCGAGATAAGCAGGCCGTTCAGGCGCTGCGCCGCCACGCTCATGGCGAAGAGATAGAACGGAATCTGTAGCAGCGTGAGCAGCAGCACGGGTTCGCGCGCGAGCAGCGCGGCGATGCAGCACGGCCCGAGCGAGAGAAAGATCATCACGGCAACGAGGCGCGGCGCCGCGAAATTGCGGAAGCAGATGCCGCCCACCATCGCCGCCGCCGAGAGGAACGAGAGCGTGGCCGCGACCCAGTCGCCGCTCACCGCGCTCACGAACGCGCCGTAGCCCACGGTCGCGCCCCACAACGGCGCGAGCAGCACGTAAAGGTCCGTGGGCGTGGGAAGCGCTTGCGCCGCGCGGCGGCGCGCGATCACGAGCACGATGAAGCGCATCAGGCACACGGCGACTTCGGCGAAAAACCACGCCTTGAAGGGCAGCGTGGGATGACGGCGCACGAGCACGCCCGCCACGGCGATCGTGTTGAAAACGCCGCCGAAGAAGATCGGCAAGGTTCCGAACAGCGTGCCGACCAGCGCGACGCGAATCTCGTGCGGCGTTTCCTGGCCCGGCGCGGCGAGCCAGCGTGCGAGGCGGCTGCGCGGCAATGAGTAGATTTCGTTCGGAGTATTCAAAGGCAACACCGTCTGGCGGCCGCTGTCCGGCCATGACGCGGGACGGCGGCACTCAAGGGAAGCGGGCGGGTTGGCGCAATGCCGCCGGGCGCCGCGCCCGGCAAGTCCCCGAACTCGCCGGCGGCGCCTCGATCTGCGCGGAGGTGGTCGCATGCGGGTTTATGCGTCGCGAATCATGCCGGGCCGCGGTGCGATCGCCGGCCATTATCGGGCTTTGAACGCGTTGGCGCCACCTTTCGGCGCGCGCGCCGATCATCGCTTGGTTGCGCGCGCAAGCACTCGCGCGTGGACGGATGCGGGAGCATGCCTGCCGCTCCGAAGCGGTGCGGGGCAAGCGTTTGCGGGGCGGGTTCGGCGGCCGCGCGGCGACGTGCGCGCGGGATGCGCGCGGGGTGCGCGAGCCGTCGCGGGCGGTCATACGCGGGAAAACGCCGATATTGATGGAAGGCGCGCGGGATTTGGCCGGGTCACGAACGCCGGCGCGGAGACGCGCGCGAAGCCGCTACCGAAATCAGCGCGACACGCGCGCCGACGCGGCTACAGGCATGAGCGTATCCGGCGCATTCGGTGCATTCGGCGCATCAACCGCATCCGGCGCATCAACCGCATCCGATGCATTCGACGCATCAATCGCATTCGACGCGTCAACCGCATCCGACGCCTCAACCGCATCCGGTGCATCAACCGCATCCGACGCATCAACCGCATCCGATGCGCGCCCGCCCGCACGCCCCGCTTCGAGCGCATCGCGCACGGCGCCGGCGAGATCGTCGAGCCGATAGGGCTTGCCGATAAGCGCCACGCCTTCGTCGAGCTTGCCGTCGTGGAAGATGATGTCGCGCGTGTAGCCCGAGGCGAACAGCACGCGCGCGTTGTGCGGCGGCCCGCCCGCGATGCGTGCGAGTTCGCTGCTGCGCACGGTGCCCGGCATCACCACGTCGGTGAACAGCAGGTCGATGTGCTCGCCGCTCTGCACGATGGCGAGCGCCGCGTCGCCGTCCGGCGCGGAAAGCACCTTGTAGCCGAGCTGCGCGAGCATTTCGATGGCGGCGATGCGCACGTCGGCATCGTCCTCGGCCACGAGAATGGTTTCGCCGCCGCGGCTCTGCTGCGGCGCGGACGGCTGCGGCGCGCGCGGCTCGGCGGCGTGGCTGCGCGGAAAATACAGGTCGACGGCGGTGCCCTCGCCTTCCGTGCTTCGAATGTCGACGAAACCCGCGCTTTGCGACACGAAGCCGAACACCATGCTCAAGCCGAGGCCCGTGCCCTTGCCTTCGGCCTTGGTCGTGAAGAACGGCTCGAACACGCGCGAGCGCACATGCTCGGGCATGCCGCTGCCGGTGTCCGTCACCGAAAGCCGCACGTACTCGCCGGCGGGTACGCACGCCCGCAGCGCGCGCGCGTCCCGCGCCGCGTCGACATTGTCGATGCGCACGGCGATCGAACCGGCGGCCGGAATCGCGTCGCGCGAATTGATCACGAGATTGAGCAGCGCGCTTTCGAGCTGATTGCGGTCGGCGCAGATATTCCACGCGTCGCGGCGCGGCGCGATATCGAGGTCGATGGTTTCGGGCAGCGTCCGGCGCAGCATTTCGCTCATGCCTTCCACGAGTTCCGCGGGCTGAAGCACGGCGGGCGCGAGCGGCTGGCGCCGCGCGAACGCGAGCAGTTGCGAGGCGAGCTTCGCGCCGCGCGCCACCGCGTTGCCGGCCGCCGTCACGCGACGTTGCAGCACGTCGTTGCCGCGCGTCGCGAGTTCGATGAGTTGCAGGTTCGCGGAAATCACTTGCAGCACGTTGTTGAAGTCGTGCGCCACGCCGCCCGTGAGGCTGCCGATCGCTTCGAGCTTTTGCGCCTGGCGCAGCCGCTCCTCCATCGAAACGCGCGCCGTGACTTCCTCCGCCACGCGATGTTCGAGCGTCTGCGTCAGTTGCAGCAGCGCTTCCTCGGCCTGCTGACGGCTTCGTTCGGCGAGAATCTTTTCCGTCGTTTCGAAGACGATGGCGATCACGCCCGCGGGCCGCCCGTCGTCCTCGATCACGGGGCTGTAGCTCAGGTCCAACCACACGTCTTCGGCGCAGCCCTCGCGATAAAGCACGAGTTCCTTGTCCTTGAACGTGAGCGTGCCGCCCGCGAGGCACGTGTCCACCACGTGCCGGTTGAACGACGCCACTTCGGGCCAGCCCACTTCCACCGGCTTGCCGAGCAGGAACGGATGGCGCCCGCCCGCGAACACGGCATAGGCGTCGTTGTAGATCATCGAGCCTTCCTGGCCCCAGAGCATCACGAGCGGCGAAGGCGAAGCAAGCAGAAGCTGCACGGCCGCCACGAGACTCGCCGACCATTTTTCGCGAGGGCCGAGCGACGTGCCGCTCCAGTCGAACGCGGCGATGCGCTGCGCCATTTCGCCCTGCCAGCCGGGACATTGCACGTGATGGGGCGTCAATTCGGTCGAACTCATGGCGAACACATTGGTACGAGGCACGGCGCGCGAAGCTGCGGCTCGCGCTGGAGGACGCGGCTTGCGCAATTTGCGCAACTGAGCCAAGGTAGCAAACGTCGTTCCCGTCTCGCCGTTACAGACAGGCCAGCAGGTCCTCGATCGTCGCGGGTTTCGTCAGCGTTTTGTCGAAGCGCGCTTGCGGCGCGGCGGCGGTTTCGCCGCGCATCGCCTCGGGGTCGACAAAGCCGGAAAGCAGGACGAAGCGCGTGTGCGCCGTGCCCGGCTGCGCCTTGAGCCGCGCGAGCAGTTGCGCGCCGCTCATGTCGGGCAGCTTCCAGTCGAGGAACGCCACGTCGGGCGCGAACGACCGGATCGCCTGCAATGCGCCCTCGCCGTTCGTGGCGCTGCGCACTTCGTGGCCTTCGAGTTCGAGCAGCATCGCAACGGCGTCGGTGATGTCGCGATCGTCGTCGACAAGCAAGATTCGTCTGGACATGAAACACCCAATCGCTGCTGCGCGCGGCCGCGTGACGCGGCGGCGCGGCTTCTTCATGACTTCGTGATGGTAGCGAAGTTGCGGCGACAGTGCGGCGGACGCGCGCGCGAATGCGCGCGATCGAACGGTTAGCTCACCGTATCGGCGTCGGGCGGCGGCGAACGCCCTTGCGAAACACCGCGCGAACGCGCGATGAAAACACTATGCCGCGGCTTGCGAAATGACCGGCGACTGCGCGCGCTCCCTCGCTTCGGCGTGCTCGCGAATCAGCCGGTACACCGTTTCGCCGGGCACCGTTTCCGCTTCGAGCAATTGATCGGCAATCGCGCGCAGCACCGGTTCGTTCGCGCGCAGCAACGCGAAGCACGCGTCGTTGAGATCGTGCAGCAAGAGGTTCGCGTGCTCGATCGCGTTCTTCAATTGCAGTCCCGCGTATTGCTGCGGCAGCGCGGCGAGACTGAACAGATTGCCGTCCGCGTTGAAGCCGTGCTTCGACACCATGTCGAGGCTGATGCGCGAGGCTTCCTGCAAGTCGGAGGCCGCGCCGCTCGACGCTTCATGGAACATCAACAGCTCGGCATTGCGCCCGCCCAACAGCACCTGGATCTCGTTGCGCATTTCGGTTTCGCGGTACAGGTACTTGTCCTGCCGCTTGGTGATGAGCGCCACGCCCAGCGCGCCGCCGCGCGGCAGGATCGTCACTTCCTCGAGCACGCCCGTGTCGAGCAGCGCCGCGACGAGACCGTGCCCCGCTTCGTGAATCGCAATGCGCGTGCGCTCGTCGTCGGAGAGCGCGCGCTCCGCGCCGTTGATGTCGCCGATGCGCGCGATCTTGATCGCTTCGAGAAAGTGGCTTGCGCCTACGGCCTTCGCGCCCGCCTTGCGCGCGACGAGACCGGCCTGATTCACGATCATCGAAAGCGTGGCCGGCGAAAGACCTGTAGTCAAACGCGCGAGCTGATCGAAGTCGATTTCGTCGGCATTCGTTTTCAGTTTTGCCGCGTAAAAGCGCAGGATTTCCGCGCGGTCCTCCACGTCGGGCAAACGCACCGGCACCGTGCGGTCGAAGCGCCCCGGACGGCGCAGCGCTTCGTCGAGATTGTCGGGGTGATTGGTGGCCGCGACGATGATGACGCCTTCGTTCGAGGCGAACCCGTCCATCTCCGCGAGCAGTTGATTGATGATGCGATTGCTTTCCGCTTCGACGGGACCGCCGCCCGTATCCGTGCGTTTGCCGAGGCCGTCGGCTTCGTCGATGAAGATGACCGTGGGCGCGTTCTTGCGCGCGAGTTCGAACAGATGCTTGACCTTCTGAATGCCCACGCCGTAATACTTGGCGCTGAAATAGCTGCCTGTAATCGCGATGAAATTGGCGCCGCATTCGCCCGCGAGCGCCTGCGCGAGCCGCGTCTTGCCGACGCCCGGCCCGCCCGTCATGAGAATGCCGCACGGCGCACGCACGCCCATGCCCGTGAATTGCGCGGGCTCGGTGAGCCACGCGCGCACGTCGGCGAGCGCGGCCTTCGCCTCGCCCGCGCCGATCACGTCGTCGAAACGCAGCGTGGGCGTCTTGCTCAGCAAACGCGCGCCGCCCGTCATTTCGCGGCGCATGAACCACGCCACGCCGCCCAGCAGCAAAATGGGCAGCATCAAGCTGATGATGTCGCGCAGACGGTCGAACGCTTCGGACCAGCGCGCGGCGCCCGTGCTGACCTGCGCGTCGGGCAGCCAGACGAGTTGATACGGCGTGTTCGCGCCCGGCTTCAGGTCGCCGAGCAAAAGCGCATTCGAGAACGTGCCGTTGTGGTCGGCCACGTAATACTTCTCGCCTTCGAGCGTGGAGACGAGAATGGCGTCGCGGCTCACGCCGATCGCGGCAACATCGTGCGCGTGAATATCGCGCAGCATTTCGGAAGCGTCTTTCTCACGGTGCGTCCACAATGCCGCGTCGTGCCGCATCTCATGCGCGATGCCCGTCAACGCGGGCGGCGTTTGCGCAATACGCGCCTCGTGCCGCCAGTAGAAAAAACTGACCGTCGCCGCGAACGCGGTCGCCGTCACGCCGAATGCCACATAGCGGCCAATCCGCGACCACAATGAATTCCTTGCCGGTTTCATCAATCAATTCCTGAACGGACGCGAAGCGCGCGCCCGAAAAACACACGAAGGGATTGGAGACAGGCGAACGCATGGCGCGCTCGTGGCTGGGATATCGTTTGCGCAATCGCTTGAGCCCGATCCAACTCGACTTAACTCAGTCAGTTTTATCGGGCGAAATGATCGAGTGCTGATTAAGATCGCGCCAGGTTGTCATTGCGATCTCGACCCTCTTTATTCTTACTGCTCCATACGCATTATGCCCGCGTTGCACAGCGTGCAAAAAGCCGAATAGCGCGGAAAGGCCAGTTATTTCGCGGATTTGGCCGGTGCGCAGCGCAATTCAGCATTTCTTACCTGGCGCGGAGCACCGGAAATGCGGCACGTCGCTTGCGCACCGCCACTCACGCGCGCTGAACGCGCCGCGAATGCGCGCCGGTTGCACGGTACGTCCCCACATAGACGGAGGTCCATCATGCTCTACTACGCGTTGGTCTTTTTCATCATCGCGATCATTGCCGCTGCACTGGGCTTTGGCGGTATTGCGGCGGGCGCCGCCAGCATCGCCAAAGTGCTGTTCTTCATCTTCCTCGTGATTTTCCTCGTCACGCTCGTGATGGGCCTCATGAGAAGGTGACGCTGCGCTTGCGCCGCGCCTCGGCAACGCCTTGAACGCGGCCGCGCGCCGGCGTCAGAACGCCGGTCCCGGCCGCGTCGTTTCGTGCGGATGCAGGTGCGCGTTCGGGATGAAACCGAAGTCCGAAGCCGAAGCCGATTCACGCCGGCTTCACGAAGCGCCAATCAGCGCCAATCGCGATCTTCACGCGCCCGGTCGTTCACGGCCTCACGACTTCGCCGTCGTCGTGCGTGTGGGGCTGCGAGGCGTCGTCGAGCGTTTCGAGCGCCGGGTTGTGATGCAGGATGAGCGCGGCGCCCGCGCCCACGAGCCCCGCGCCCGCGAGACACAACAGCCCCGCGCCGAAGCCGCCCGTGCTGTCCTTGATCCAGCCCATCGCATAGGGCCCGAAAAAGCCCGCGAGATTACCGAGCGAATTGACGGCCGCGATGCCGCCCGCCGCCGCCGCGCCGGAAAGGAATGCGGCAGGCAGTGTCCAGATCACGGGCAGGCACCCGAAGATGCCGAAGCCCGCAATCGAGAGCGCGAGCATTTTCAGCACCGGACTGTCGAGCCCCGCCGCCGCCGCGATGCCCGCCGCCGCGACCACCAGCGCGAAAGCCACATGGCGCTTGCGTTCGAGCCGGCGGTCGGAGTGGCGTCCCCAAAAAATCATCGACACCACGCCCACGGCATAGGGCAGCGAAGTCACGAAGCCCGTTTGCAGGTTCGTGAGGCCGAACGCCTTGACGATCTGCGGCAGAAAGAAGCTCAAGCCGTAATTGGTGGCATTCGCACCGAAATAGATGAGCGCGACCGCGAGCACGCGCGGATTGATGAGCGCCTCGATCACACTGAACGTATGCACCGCCTCGCGATGCTTGCGCTCCTGCGCCTGGCGCGCGACGAGCCAATCGCGTTCGTCCTGGGCGAGCCACGCAGCGTCGATGGGTTTATCGGTCAGATAGAACAGCACGCCCAGCGAAAGCAGCAGCGCGGGCGCTGCCTCGATCAGATAAACCCACTGCCAGCCCGCGAGGCCGCCGTGCCCGTCGAGCGAAAGCAGCGAACCCGAAATGGGGCCGCCGATCACCGTCGATAACGGAATGGCCGCCATGAAATAGCCGACCACGCGCGCGCGATATTTGGCGGGAAACCAGATGGTGAGCAGGAAAATGATGCCGGGGAAAAATCCCGCTTCGGCAATGCCCAGCAAGATGCGCAGCACGTAGAACACGTGCGCGTTGGACATGCCCGTGTAGCTCGCGATATGCGGAATGAACGCCATGGCGCCCGCGATAATGCCCCACGTGAACATGATGCGTGCGATCCAGCGCCGCGCGCCAAAGCGTTCGAGCAGAAGATTGGAAGGCACTTCGAAGAAAAAGTAGGCGATGAAGAAGATGCCGGCGCCAAAGCCGAACGCGCTCGCGGAAAGATCGAGCGCCTTGTTCATTTGCAGCGCGGCAAAACCGACGTTGACCCGGTCGAGATACGCCACGAAATAACAGATCATCAGGAACGGCACGAGCCTCGCCGTCACGCGCGCCATGGTGCGTGTTTCCAGCTCCATCGGTGTCTCCTCCGAGATCGGCGTCGCGCGCCGGCGCCCCAAGCCCCGGCGTGCCCGTCCGTGTCATGTGTTTAAAGACTAGGCGGTGCTCGCGCGATCGGAAAGTGCGATTTACGACGCGGCGTTTTTCTTACGTTTTCATTACCCGTTTCGAGTCAGGTCGACGACGCGCAAGGCGTTTTAACTGGCGAATGAATGGCCACCCGGAACTTCGCGCATTGCCGCGCACAGGCCGCGCACAGGCCAAGCGCGCTCAAGCGCGTGTCGGGCGCCAATGGCATGATGCACGCAGCCCGCCGGTTCGTTCGCAGTCGTTTCCCTTCATGCCGTCTTGCTTCAGGAGAAAGCCCATGCCGATGTCACGCCGATGGATCGCCGCCGCCGCGGCCGCCGTAGCGCTAACCGCCTTCGTCCCGTTTTCCGCCGCCGCGCAAACCGCGCCGCCCGATGCCCCCGCGGCCACGCCCGCCGGCGACGGCACCTTCTTGCTGACGATCTTCCTCAAGCACGACGAGTCCAAGCCGCTGCCCAAGATCAATCAGCAACTCGCGGAACAAGGCTTTTACAAGGCGTTTCCGCCGCCGGGCGTGGAAGTTGTTTCGTGGTACGTAATGATGGGCGTCGGTCAGGTGGTCACGCTGCGCGTGCCCGCCGGCCGCTTGCGCGAAGTGAATCGCGCCATCGAGGAAACCGCGTGGGGCGGCTATCGCACGGAGTTTTATCCGACCTACGATTACAAGGCGCTCGCCGAACAGGCGCGCGAGCGCAACGGCAAGTAACGCGTCAATACCAGGGCGTGTCGTCGAGCGACGCGCCCGTGATCTTCACGATGAAGTCGAGAAACGCACGCACCTTCGCTGACGGATGGCGCCGCGAAGGATAAAGCGCGTACAGCGGAAAGCGCTCGTCGGGCCAATCGGGAAAGAGATCGACAAGGCGACCGCTTTCGAACAAGGGCTGCGTGCCGAGCGCCATGATCTGCGCGATGCCGTGGCCCGCGAGACACGCGCCGTGCATCGTCGAAACGTCGTTCACCATCAACCGCCCGCGCGCCTCGATCGCGATCTTCTTGCGCGGCCGGTGGAATTCCCACGAAAACGGCCGCGCCGTTTCCGGGTCGCGATAGTGGATGCATTGATGCGGCTCGCGTTCGAGATCGGCGGGCTTGAGCGGGCGTCCGTGCTTCTTCAGATAGCCGGGCGACGCCGCCGTGACGATGCGCGTTTCGAGCAGCTTGCGCGCGATGAGCGTGGACGCGCGCGGCACGCCGAAACGCACGGCGAGATCGAAGCCGTCGGCCACCATGTCGCCAAGCTGGTCGCGCGTCATCAAGTCGAGTTGCAGATCGGGATAACGCTCGATGAACTGGCCGATGCGCGGGCTCAGGACGATCTTCGAAAAGAACGGATCGACATTCACGCGCAGGCGGCCGCGCACGGCCGTCGCGCCGCCTGCCGCCGAAGCGGCCGCTTCCTCCAGCCCGTCGAGCAGCGGCACGACCTGCTCGTACAGCCGCCGCCCTTCGTCGGTGAGCGTGATCGTGCGCGTGGTGCGATCGAACAGCCGGATGCCGAGCCGCGCCTCCAGGCGCGCGACCGAGCGGCTCACGCCCGATTGCGACATGTCGAGCCGCTCCGCCGCGCCGGCGAAGCTGCCGCTGTCGACAATGGCCGTCATCACGCCCATGCCGTTGAGAATGCGTTCGTCGAAAGACATACGGGTTTCCTGAAATCGCCGGTGACGCGATTCATGCCATCGCGTCATGACTGCCATGATACTCATGTCATGGCGTAACGCATCGCCCGCCGCCACAATCGACCCCGTCGAACGCGAGTTCATTCATTCGAACGGGAGCACGAATATGTTTGCAGTGACGGGAATTACCGGTCAGGTCGGCGGCGTGGTGGCGCAGCGCCTCGTCGCGCAGGGTCAACCGGTGCGCGCCGTCGTGCGCAGCGCCGAAAAAGGCGCGCCGTGGGCCGCGCGCGGCTGCGAGATCGCGCTGGCGCAAATGCACGACGCGGCCGCGCTGCGCTGCGCCTTCGAAGGCGCGAGCGGCGTGTTCGTGCTGTTGCCGCCGGTGTTCGATCCGTCGCCCGACTTCGCCGAGTCGAAGCGCAACATCGCCGCGCTGCGCGACGCGCTGGGCGCGGCGCGGCCGCAACGCGTGGTCGCGCTCTCCACGATTGGCGCCCAGGCCGCGCAGCCGAATCTGCTCAACCAGCTCGGGCTCATGGAAGCGGCGCTGCGCGCGTTGCCGATGCCCGTGGCCTTCCTGCGCGCCGCGTGGTTCTTCGAAAATTCCGCATGGGACGTCGAACCCGCGCGCACGGCGGGCGTGATTCCGAGCTTTTTGCAGCCGCTCGACAAGCCGGTGCCGATGGTCGCGACCGAGGATATCGGGCGCGTCGCCGCGAACCTGCTGCGCGAAACGTGGCAAGGCGCGCGCGTCGTCGAACTCGAAGGCCCGCGCCGCGTCACGCCCGACGAGATAGGCGCCGCTTTCGCGCAGGCGCTCGATCAACCCGTGCGCATGGAAGCCGTGGCGCGCGAGCGTTGGGAAGCATTGTTCCGCGCGCAGGGTATGGCCAATCCCTTGCCGCGCATGCAGATGCTGGACGGCTTTAACGAAGGCTGGATCGAATTCGAATCGCCGGCTAGCTCGCTCAAGGGCGAAGTGCCGCTCGAAACGGTGATCCGGCAGCTCGCGGCGCATTAAAGGCGCATTAGGCGCATTAAAGGCCCATTAAAGGCCGCGATTGAAAAAGGGCTCATCGAATTGACTTCGATGAGCCCTTTACAGCACGCGCGCGCTAATCGCTCAATCCATTGACCGGCGCACAGCGTGTCAACTCAATGACAACGCGTTTCCCAATGACCATGCACGCGCACCTTGTGACAAACCGGGCGATGGTGATGGTAATCCGCATAAGCCGGAGCAACGGCAGCAAGCGACGTGAGCGATGCGGCAAGCGCGAGAATGAGTTTCTTCATTGTTCAATGCCCTTTGGGTTGGTTGAGGGTACTGTCGGCTCAGCACGCTGCGAACCCGCGGCTTTCAAATCGCTTGATGCAGATTTCGCTTTAAATCGAACCGTCACGAATGCGTTGTTTCGCGGCTTTCGCTCACGATTCCGCGGTGATGTAGCGCGACACGAACGCCACGAATAGCAGGCCTTTCAAGGTACATTCGATCAGCGAGAGATAAAAGGCGAGCGGAAACATCGTGTACTCGGCCGGCAATGCGGGCGCAACCGCCAACACGCCCAGTGCGCAGAGAAAAACCAGTACGCCGCGCGCAATGCCGTTGCCGCGCAGCACGAGCCAGGCAAGCGATACCCACAGCGCGGAAGAAAAGAGCAGCGCCGCGCGTTCCGTCGTGCCCTGCGCGGCCCAGAATTCCACCGGCAATTCGATGAGCGCCCATAGCGCCGACGCTTTCACGAGCCACGCCGTCGCCGCTCCCGGCCGCTTGCGCCGCGCGCCCCGGCCGTCCTGCGTGTGCAGCCAGTCCGAGAAGTCAGCGAAATTCGACAGGTCGTCAATCGTGGTGGAATCGCGCATGACCGGCGATCCGCTTTCGTCGTGTGCCATCTCCATTCTCCCTCGCGCTGCCGTCGCGAACGAACGTGCCGATGGGCGTTCGTGGGCGTTCGTGCGGCAATGCCGTCTTTCCTTGTTATCAGTCGGTTGGTCGATTTGTCGAGCGTGTGGTCGCCTGATGGTTCACCTGAGCAGAAAGCTTGCCTGGGCGCGCGGCCATGCCGCCCCGCTGCCGGTAAAAAACGAGCGAAACCACCGGTCCGGCCCGCTCGCTCCATCGGCACGAAGCGCTTTTCGCCGCGCTTTTTGCCTCGTTCTTGCGTCGTTTTTGCCTCGTTCTTGCTTTATTGCCGGCCTTCTTCGGTCTGCAAGACGACGCTATGAATCATCGCGTCGGCGTTGAGCGCCTGCGGTCGCATCGGCCGCGGGCGATACACCGCCTCGCCGCGCCGGATTTCGCGGCCCGTCACCGCGCACACGCCCGAGCGGCGCGCGCGCGTGAGATACCACTCCTGGTCGCCATATGCGCAATGCGACGGGTCGCGCCAGGCGAGCGTCAGGCGCGTGTCCGTCGAGCGCTCGATCACGCGCACCGAGAGCCCGGCCACGGCCGTTCGCGCGGCGCGGCGCGCCGACTTGCGCGGCTTGGCCAGCGCGCCGATCGCACCGGGCGCGCCGCGCTCGCCGCGCAGTTGTCCGAGCAAGCCGATGGTCATGGCCCAGGGATCGGCGGCTTTGGTTTGGATCGGCATCATGGGAACTCCTTCAGTTCGGGTGGTCGCGCCGGGCTTTCGCGTGCCTGGCGCCGGGCTTGACGGGCATTGGCGCGGGCGCATCGGGCAAATCGAAAACCGGGCGGCCGATCAATGGCCTGAAAACCCGGCTTTGCGAAACCGCCGCGATGCATCCGCGCGATACGGTTTCGTGCCCATTGCAAGCCGCTTGCCTGACGGCACCGGCGAGCGAAAAGAAGTTGCTTTTCAGCCGCTCGGAGGCCGCCGCGCGGCGCGGGAGAAACGCGCGGAGCGGCGGCGGCTCGAAGCTCGGGCGCGAGAAAGGAACGGGAGGACGGCAAGACTTACGCTGCGCACGCGAACGCTTTGCCAGGCGCGATCACGTCAATCGCGCCCAGCCGGAACGCGCCGGGAAGGAACCGGTCGATTTTTCCAGCTCAGGACGGCAAACGCCGCATGAACGCGGAAACGAGGCAGACGCCGCGAGCCCGGCGCGATTCGCGCAGGTGAAGGCGAGCGACGGCGCTCCGTGCTGGTTTTAAAGGCGATGGCACGCGCCGGACGCCCTCGTTGGCACCCGGCGGACGCGCACGCATCGCGAATGCGCGTAGATTGGGGCGAGGCCGGGAAATGCCGTCCGCGCTTGCGGCGTGGCCATGACGGAATGAGGATGCGCGTCGCGAAGATCGAGAGCAGTGCGAAACAGACGCGCCATCGCCGCGAACCTCGCGTCGCGCGCCCCGTTCCGCTCACAGGTGCGTGACTTGGAGAATCGCCTCGGCAAACGCCTGGGGCGCTTCCTGCGGCAAATTGTGGCCGATGCCGCCGCCGACGTTGCGATGCAGATACTTGCCGGTGAACTTCTTCGCATACGCGGCGGGATCGGGATGAGGAGCGCCGTTCGCGTCGCCTTCGAGCGTGATGGTCGGCACCGCGATGGGCGGCGCGCTCGCGAGGCGCTGCTCGATGCCGTCGTAGCGCGATTCGCCTGGCGCGAGGCCCAGCCGCCAGCGATAGTTGTGAATCACCACGGCTACGTGATCGGGGTTCTGGAACGAAGCCGCGCTGCGCTCGTAGGTGGCATCGTCGAAATCCCACTTCGGCGAGGCGAGCCGCCAGATCAGCTTGTTGAACGCATCGCGATTGGCCGCGTAACCTTGCGCGCCGCGCTCGGTCGAAAAGTAAAACTGATACCACCACTGCAATTCCGCTTTCGGCGGCAGCGGTTTGCGGTTCGCCTCCTGGCTGCCGATCAGATAGCCGCTCACGGAAACCAGCGCCTTCACGCGCTCGGGCCACAGCGCCGCGATGATGCCGGCGGTGCGCGCTCCCCAGTCGTAGCCGCCCAAGATGGCCTGGTCGATCTTCAACGCGTCCATGAGCGCGACGATATCCACGGCCGTGACCGCTTGCTGGCCGTTGCGCGCCGTATCGGCGTGGAGAAAGCGCGTGCTGCCGTAGCCGCGCAGATACGGCACGATCACGCGATAACCGTTGGCCGCCAGCATCGGCGCGACTTCCACGTAGCTGTAAATGTCGTACGGCCAGCCGTGCAGCAGAAACACGGCCGGGCCGTCCTTCGGTCCCGCCTCGGCATAGCCCACGTTGAGCACGCCCGCGTCGATCTGCCGGATGGGGCCGAACGCGGCGTTGCCGCCGGTGCGCGGGTTGCCGCCCGACTGCGCGTGCGCGAGATTGCCGAGTCCGAGGTCGGCGAGCGTGAGGCCCGCGAGCGTGGTGCCCAGCAGCCGGCGACGACGGACATTGACGGGATCTGACATGACCTGCTCTCCTTGTGGGTTGGCGATGCGCTAGCGGTTGCGCTAGCGGTTGCGGTTGCGGTTGCGGTTGCGGTTGCGGTTGCGGTTGCGGTTGCGGCTGCGGCTGCCGATCCAGCCGGCCCATCACGAATGCGCGTAAATCGGGCCAAGACCCACGACGTCCGCGTCCTGGCCGTGCGAAGCCGCACGCGCGCCCGCCGCCGACACACCTTGCGCCATTCCGCCATAACCCGAGGCTTGCGCCGCATCGGCCGCGCCGTTCGCGCTCGCGGTGTTATCGGCGTTAGCGGTGTTATCGGCTCCGATGCGCGCCAGCGCCGCTTGCAGGTTGGCGGGATATTGCGTGTTGTCGGCCGCGGGGTTGTAGCCGGCCTTCTGGAGTTGCACGAGTTCGGCCTTCACTTCGGCGCGCGTCAGCGGCTGGACCGGCTGGGCGAACGAGAGCGCGGGCACGGCGACGAGAGCGGCAACAACGAACGATTGAACGAGTTTCATGATGTTTCTCCTTGGCATCGAGGTGGATGAACGCAGGGTTGGGTTGGCCGGATCGGCTTGTGAAGCAACCTTGCGTGAGAAGCATTTGAACGCCGCCGTGTATCACGCTTGTTTCCGTGCAGGCCGCTTTTTGCAAGCGCGCATGTCGGGCGGCCGTCTCGACACATTGCGATACAGAACCCCGCCGCGACAGCCTGCCGATCAATTAGCGCCAAGTCGAAAACGCTTGCCACGTGCGGATTTGGCAACGGCGGGCTTGCATTCCGTCTCGCGATCCTTATAATCAGGGTTATCCCTTAGGTACATTCCCTAGATCAGCGAGAACATCATGAGCGCAGCGATTCTTGAACACGTGACCCGTTTTCTGAGCAACGTTCGCCGCCTGGGCGCCGAAGCGCTCGAACGTCACCTCGAGTACTGCGAACTGCTCGCAGAAGCTCAACGCCGCTCGTTCTAAGCAGGCGTTTTCAGTAGTTTTGGCATTACCGGCCGCGTGAGTCCGGCTCGCGGCCTTGTTTTTGCATGCCGTATCGGGCGTCCACGCTGCGGGTTGTTCTGCGCCTCGCGCCCCGATGGCGGTTCAAACCTGCGGTAACGCGGGCGCCTCCGGCGTCGTCTCGCCGTCTATTCGCGACCGGTGACGGCTAACAAGGCCGCGAAGGCGCCGCGCGCCGTCATGTCGCCGCTTCTTCGCTCCGACGCAAACACTGCGGCGCGAGTCCGCACAGGCTGGCCGTGCATGCGGCAGTCTCTCTGCGCGTCATGAGCGGCCTTGCTGCGTCGCACGCGGCAACGCGCTCGTGCATGTCGCCGTCCGCCTTCCGCGCGGAAAACGCCTACTAGACGATGATTCGCGCGAGCGCGCGCCAGGCCGAAGCGGCGCGCCAAGGTGATTCATGCGGAAGGCGAATTGCAGGCTTCGGAAAAATGGCTGCTGGCTGCGCAGCACCCGCAAGCGATGCAACTGCGCTATTTGCAAACGCTGACCACCATCGCCGCCGACAAGAATTCGACCATCGTGTTCCCGCTGCCGATCAAACTCCTGAATGCGCTGATGAAGCGCATCAGCAAATGATGCGGCCCTGCGGCTTTATCGCGCTGCAATAAGCCCGCGCAACCGTTAAAGGCAACCGCGCCGCATAAAGATAGGGTTCCTGACTATTGCGCCGCAACGAATCGCGGATGCCGCGCCGCGCGCGCCGCATGTACCGGCGCGCGTTTGGCAGAGCGCGGTTTTTTCGCCAATAATGCCTCGAACACCCTCACTGGACGACGGCGGCCATGGACTATTCTCCCGAAGCCATCCGCACGGTCGCGCTCGTCGGGCACGCCGGTTGTGGCAAGACCTCGCTCGCCGAAGCGCTGCTGCATCGAGGCGGCGCGATTCACGCGGCGGGCAGCGTGAATCGCGGCACCGCCCTGTGCGACTTCGATCCGCTCGAACGCAAGTACCATCATTCGCTCAGTTCGGCCGTCGCGCATTTCGATCATCAGGACACCCGAATATATCTGCTCGACACGCCGGGTTATCCCGACTTCGCCGGACTTTCGATCGGCGCGCTGCCCGCCGTGGAAACGGCCGCCATTGTCGTCAATGCGCGCACCGGCATTGAAATGACCACGAGCCGCATGATGGTTTACGCGCAGCAGCGCAAGCTTTGCCGCATCGTGATCGTGAACGGCATCGACGGCGAGAAGGTCGACCTGCCCGCGCTGCTCCAACAGATTCAGGAAGCGTTCGGCAAGACCTGTTTGCCGATCAATCTGCCCGCGCACGGCGGCCGCGACGTGGTGGACTGCTTCTTCAATCCCGCTGGCGACGCCGACTTTCATTCGGTGGAAGCGGCGCACAACGCGCTCGTCGATCAAGTCGTCGAGCTCGATCCCGAGTTGATGGAGCTGTATCTCGAACAAGGCGAGGCGATTCGGCCCGAGCAGTTGCACGCGCCGTTCGAGCGCGCGCTGCGCGAAGGCCATCTCGTGCCCGTGTGCTTCACGTCGGCGGCCACGGGCGCGGGCATCGCGCAACTGCTCGACGTGTTCGTGCGGCTGCTGCCCAACGTGACCGAAGGCAATCCGCCGCTGTTCTATCGGCAAAACGGCGGCGTGCGCGAGTCCGTGCGCGCCGAGCCCGACGCGCGCAAGCACGTGCTGGCGCACGTCTTCAAGATCGTGATGGACCCGTATATCGGCAAGATGGCGGTGTTTCGCGTACACCAGGGCACGGTCACGCGCGACAGTCAGCTTTATATCGGCAACGCGCGGCAGCCGTTCAAGGCGGCGCACCTGATGCGGCTGCAAGGCAAGGATCACGCGGAGATTCTGCGCGCGGGCCCCGGCGACATTTGCGCCGTCTCGAAGGCCGAGGACATCGGCTTCGACGCCGTGTTGCACGACGCGCCCGAAGACGGCGACATTCATCTCACGCCGCCCGATTTTCCGAATCCCATCTACGGTCTCGCCATCGAGCCCGCGCGCCCCGGCAACGAACAGCGCCTGTGGGAAGTGCTGCAAAAGCTCGCGGCCGAAGATCCGTGCCTCACGATCGAGCATCCGGCGGGCACAAACGAAACCGTGGTGCGCGGCCTCGGCGAATTGCACCTGCGTTACATGCTCGAACGGCTCACCGATCAATACAAGCTCGACGTGGTCACGCACCCGCCAACCATCGCATGGCGCGAGACCATCGGCGGCAAGGCGGAAGGGCATTGCCGCCACAAGAAGCAAACCGGCGGCGCGGGCCAGTTCGGCGAAGTCATGCTGCGCGTCGAACCGCTGCCGCGCGGCGCGGGCTTCGAATTCGTCGATGCCGTGAAGGGCGGCGCGATTCCCTCGCAGTTCATGCCGGCCGTGGAAAAAGGCATCTTGCAGGTGATCGACAACGGGCCGCTCGCGGGCTTTCCGATGCAGGACCTGCGCGTGATCGTGTTCGACGGCAAGAGTCATCCCGTGGATTCGAAGGAAGTCGCGTTCGTCACGGCCGGGCGCAAGGCGTTCATCGACGCCGTGCTCAAGGCGCAGCCCATCGTGCTCGAACCGATCGTCGATATCGAGGTGACGACGCCCGAAGGCGCGATGGGCGACATCATCGGCGATCTCTCGGCGCGGCGCGGGCAGGTTCACGGCACGCGCACGATGGGGGGCCGCGCAATGGTGATCGCGGGCAAGGTGCCGCTCGCCGAACTCAACGACTACCAGTCGCGCCTCAATTCGCTCGCGGGCGGTCACGGCAACTACAGCATCCAGTTGAGTCACTACGATCCCGTGCCGCCGAATCATCAGGAACGGCTTGCCGCGCAGCACAAGGGCAAGACCGAAAACGTCGACTGAACGCGGGCGCCTTGCCGCGCCTACTGCGCGGGCGCATCCACCGTCGCGACCGCCGACGAAAACACATAGCCCTCGCTGCGCAGCGTCTTGATGTAGCGCGGCTCGCGCGCTTCGTCGCGCAGGCGTTGGCGCAGCCGGCTCACGAGCAGGTCGATCGAGCGGTCGAACGCGTCGGCCTGGCGGCCTTGCGTGAGACTCAGCAACTGGTCGCGCGTGAGCACGCGTTGCGGGTGGTCGAGAAACACGCGCAAGAGCCGGTATTCCGCGCCGCTGAGCGCGACGATCGTGCCTTCGGCGTCGAGCAGATGGCGCGCCGTGGTGTCGAGCCGCCAGTCGCCGAACGCGAGCAGTTGGGCGGCCTCGTTCACCTGCATGCCGGGCGGCAGCATGCGCGTGCGGCGCAGCACCGAGCGGATGCGCGCGAACAACTCGCGCACGGCGAAGGGCTTCGGCAAATAGTCGTCGGCGCCCATTTCGAGGCCGACGATGCGGTCGGTTTCTTCGTTGCGCGCCGTGAGCATGACCACGGGCACCGCGCGATGCTTGCTCGCACGCAGCTCGCGGCACAGCACGAGGCCGTCGTCGCCGGGCATCATGAGATCGAGCACGATCAGGTCGGGCGCGCCGTTTTCGAGCGCGGCGCGCATCTCGCGGCCGTTCGCGGCCAGCGACACGCGCATGCCGTTCTTCTCCAGGTACGCGCCCACGAGTTCGCGAATGCCGCGATCGTCGTCGACAACGAGTACGTGATCCAGCTTTTCAGTCATCGGTCGCAATCTCCTTGCCGCTTGCGCGCCGCTTGCTCACGGCTTGCACGCCGCTTTGAGCGATGCACGAACCATACGCCGGATGCACGATCTCCGCCGCGAGACCGCCCGCCGCGAACAGCGCGATGGCGATGAGGCGCCTCATGCGTCCTCCATCACCGAAAGGCTCGCCCCGTTTGCGACGGACGACGCGAGCGCGTAAGCATCCACGCCTTCGAGACAGCCGAGGTTCACGCGCCAGCGCGTGGCGTCCATGCGCGTTTGATGAAACGGATAAATGCCGCAGTGCTTGCAGAAATAATGCTTCGCGACGTGCGAGTTGAACTGGTACAGCGTAAGCGATTCTTCGCCTTCGAGTATCGTCAGGCGACTGGCGTCGAACATCGGGCTCATCAACGCGCCGCGGCGGCGGCACAAGCTGCAATTGCAGCGCGTTGCGGGTTCGAGGCTGGCTTCGACCTGGAACTTTACCGCACCGCAATGACACGCGCCTCGAAAAGCCGTGGGACTCATGATGTCTCTCCGTTGTGCTAAATGAATGGAAATGGCGTGACGGAGTTATAGCGCAACGCGCGGGTGCGCTTGTATCGCCATGTATCCGCCGCAGGGATGGATACAAGACATTGCATTTTCACCGCCGCGCTCTTTCCACCGCATTTCATTGCCATCAAGACAGCTTCGCGCGCGCGAGCACGAGCCGCGCTTCCAGACCGCCTTCGGGCCGATTGCGCAAGGTGAGTTGCGCGCCCATCGCCACGGCAAGCTGGCGCGAGATCGCGAGGCCGAGCCCGGTGCCGCCCGTGCCGCGATTGCGCGATGTCTCCAGCCGGAAAAATGGCTCGAACACTTTCTCCAGCGCGTCCTCGGGAATGCCGGGGCCGCCGTCGCGCACGGCGATCGTCACGCTCGCGCGATCGGCGGCTTCGCTCACGTCGATGGCGGCCGAGCCGCCGTACTTGAGCGCGTTGTCGACGAGATTGCCCACGATGCGCCGCAACGCCTGCACGCGCGTGACGATCGCCACCTCGCGCCGCGTTTCGTAACTCACGGGCGCGCCCGCGTCGACGTAATCGCACACGAGGCTATCGAGCAGCGCGTCCAGGTCCACGCGGCGCGGCGTCTCGGCCGCGCCGTGCAGCGTGCGCGCATACGCGACGCCCTCTTTCACGAGCTGCTCCATCTCGCGCAAGTCCTGCGTGAGCTTTTCCGTTTCGGCACTTTCGTCCATCACGTCCACGCGCAGGCGCATGCGCGTGATCGGCGTTTGCAGATCGTGCGAAATGGCCGCGAGTATCTGCATGCGCTCGGCGACGTGCGACGCAATGCGCTCCTGCATCGCGTTGAACGCCCGCGCCGCGCGCGCGACTTCCGAAGGCCCTTCCTCCACGAGGCGCTCGGCCTTGAGGTCGGGGCCGAGGGCGTCGGCCACGCGCGCGAGTTCGTTGAGCGGCCGCGTGGCCGCGCGCACCGCGAGCCAGCAGCACACCGCCACCACCAGCAATTGCAGGACCATCACGGCCGGCAGCCAGCCGGACAGCGGCAGCGCCGCGGGCGGGCGGTAATCGAGCGTGAGCGGCGCGCCGTCCGAGAGCTTCAGATGGATCTGGAAACGCTCGCCCTCGCCGGGCACCGCGTTGGACGTGAGCGCGTAACGCCCGCCAAGACCCGCTTCGATGGCCGAGGCCACGCGCGTCGAGCGCGCGCCTTGCGGCGGCGCGCCGGGCGTGCCCGGCCCGAGGATGAACACGTAGCTGCGGCGCGCGAGTTGCGGGAGCCAGTGCGCGCGTTCGGCGGCGGGCAAGTGATCGAGCAGCGCGACCGACATGGCGACTTCGCGCGAGATGTAGTCGGTCATCATGGTCGCCGTGGCGTCGTCGCGCTCGGTCATCGTGAGCGTGAACGAAAGCACCTGCGCGAGCGCGAGCCCCACGCACAGAATGAGCGCGAGCCGCGCGAACAGCGTGCGCGGCCAGTGCCAGGCGCGCGCGGCTTCGGTGGCGCCGAGCGTGCTCATCGCTGCAACACCGCGGTCGGCACGCGGCGGCGGCGCGCCGCCAAACCATCGGCAAACATGAGTGGCTCCGGGGAATCGAATCGGCAATGAAGCCGTTATACCGCAAGGCGCGCGCGGCTTTGTATCGCAGTGTATCGGCGCGGCGGCCGGACACACTTTATTGCCGGCGGCGCAAAAAAAACGCGCCCGGCGTCGTAACGCGGGCGCGCTGCCGTACGGGCGGCGTACGAGGTCAGTGGCCGATGGGCTGCGTGACGTCGGTGTTGAACCACTTCATCGAAATCTTCTTGAGCGTGCCGTCCTGCTTGAGCGACGTGAGCGCGTCGTCCAGCGCCTTCGCGAACTTCGGATTGCCCTTGTGGAACGGAATGCCCATGTCCTGATCCGCGCCTTGCAGCACGGCGCCCGGACGCAGCGGCAAGTTTGAATTCTTGATGATGTACGGCAGCATCAAACGGTCGTCGATGGTCGCGTCGATCCGCCTCGCCGCGAGGTCGCGCAGCTTCTCGGGCGCGCCCGGATAGGTTTGCACGTTGATGCCGGGCACGGCGCGCGCCATCTGGTCGTAATTGGTGCCGAGCGTCACGCCCAGCTTCTTGTCGCCCTTGAACTCGTCGAGCGACTTGAACTCGCGCTTGTCGTCGGCGCGCTGGATTAGTTGCGCGGCCGAATACGTGTACGGCTGGGTGAAATCGACCGCTTGCTTGCGCTGCGGCGTGATGGTCACCTGGTTGACGATCACGTCGAACTTGCCGGCCTGGAGCGCCGCGATAATGCCGCTCCATTCCGTGGGCACGAACTCGGGCTTCACGCCCAGTTTGGCCGCCACGGCTTTTGCCACGTCGACGTCGAAGCCTTCCAGCTCGCCCTTGCTGTTGCGGGAGTCGAACGGCGGGTAAGTGCCTTCGAGGCCGATCTTGAGCACGCCGGATTGCTTGACGGAATCGAGCACGTCTTCGGCATGCGCCGAAGCGGCGACGAAACCGAGGGCCGACGCGGCAATCGCGCTGGTGAGCAGGAGCTTCGACAACTTCATTAAACATCCCCTTTTTGGCTGAGCATGAAATTGCGCACGACCGTTGCGGCAGTGAAAGCCATGTCAGCAACCGTCAGCGCGTCGCAAGAGAATACTACGATCCGCGAGCGCGCCGAAGCGGCAAAGGGTGAGGAGTTTCCCGCGCCTTGCGGGCGCTTTGCAGACGCTCCGGGGCGCGTCCGCAGCGCGTTTGGGCCGTGCGCGGGCCGTCTCCCGGCGTTCTTCGACGTGCATTCGCGCGGTTATCCGGCCCGTGACGCCCCGGTGCGCGCCGTCACGTCGCGCGCGTGGGCACCAGCACCGCCTTCTCGCGATACTGCGCGGGAAAGAGGCGCTTCAGGTCGGCCACCTTCGGCAGATCGTTGATGGCGATATAGGGCGCGTCCGGGTGCAGCGTCAAATAGTTCTGGTGATACGTCTCCGCCGGATAGAACGCGCGGCCCGTTTCGATCGTCGTCACCACCGGCTGCGCGAACACATGCGCGCCGCCGAGCTGCGCAATATACGCGCGCGCCACGCGCGCCTGCTCGGGCGTGGTGGGGAAGATCGTCGAGCGATACTGCGTGCCTTCGTCGGGGCCCTGGTGGTCGAGTTCGGTCGGATCGTGCGCCACCGAAAAATAGATCTGCAAAATGCGCCCGAAACTCACCTGCTGCGGGTCGAAGGTCACGCGCACCGACTCCGCGTGGCCCGTCGTGCCCGTGCTCACCATCTCGTAGCCCGCCGTGGCGCGCGCGCCGCCCGCATAGCCCGAGACCGCCTCGGTCACGCCCTTGACGTGCTGGAACACGCCCTGCACGCCCCAGAAACAACCGCCCGCGAGCACCACGGTTTCGCTGTGCGCGTTCGGCGCGGCCGTTTCGTCGAGCGCGGGCGGCGGCACCGTGTGCGCCTCGTCGGCGGCGAACACGCGCGCATGATCGACGCCGAAGATCGCCGCGCCGGCGAGCGCGAGCGCGCTCACCGCCGCGCGCAGCGTGCCGGCCCGTTTTGTGTTTCGTGACTTCGATAACCCACGCATGTTGCCTCTCCTTGCCCGCAGCGGGCGAATGAATCCCGTCAACCGAACGTGAACGAATACGCGCGCACGCCCGGATCGAGAAAGCGGATTTCGAACGTGCGGTCGCCGATGTCGCCTTGCTGACGCACGAGTTGATACAAACGCTGGCCGTCCACCACGCCGTTGCCGTTGGCGTCGGTGTCGGCGCCGTGATTCGCGCCCGGCGGCGCGCCGTCGATCGTCACGCGAAACCGCACGGGCTTGCCGTTCGCCGCCGGCCCCAGCACGAGATGCAGATCGCGCGCATGGAAGCGATAAACGATGTCGCCGCCCGCCGCGTCGAGGTCGGTGTGTTCCGCGCCGAGCGTCCACGTGCCCGCCAGCGCCCACTGGTTCAGATCGAGCGGACCGGCCTCGTAGCGATGCGGCGCGTCGGCGACAGGGTCGCCCTTCGAGGCGAAACCGTGCGCGCGCTGATAGCCGAGATAGGTTTCCGGCGACTGCACGGCGGTCATCGTGGACGCGGCTTCGACGCCCTTGCCCGTATCCGTGACGAAGCCGCCCGGCACGTTCTTCGCGCCCGCTTCGGTCAGCAGCTCGCGAATCACCTGTTCGGATTCCTGATAATTGCCTTCGCCGAAGTGATGATGGCGAATCTGCCCTTGCGCATCGACGAAATAATGCGCGGGCCAATACTCGTTGTCGAACGCGCGCCAGATCGCATAGTTGTTGTCGATGGCTACCGGATAGTCGATCTTGAGATCGCTCACCGCCCGCCGCACGTTGCCGATGTCTTTCTCGAAGGCGAACTCGGGCGCATGCACGCCGATCACGACCAGGCCGGAGGCGCGATATTTGTCGGCCCACGCTTGCACGTAAGGCAGCGCGCGCAGGCAGTTGATGCACGAGTAGGTCCAGAAGTCGACGAGCACGACCTTGCCGCGCAAACCGGCCGCCGTGAGCGGCGGCGAATTGAGCCACTGCACCGCGCCGCCCAGGTCCGGCAACCGGCCTTCCACGGGCAGCGCGCCGGTTGCCGAGGTTTTCGCCGCGACGGCGCCGTGGCTCGTGTCGTTCGTGCCGTTCGTGTCGGCGGCTTGTGCGTTTGCGTTTGCTCGTGCGTTCGCGTTTGCCTGCAAGCTGACTGGCGAATTCGCCTGCGCGCCGGCCTCGCGCGAATGCACGCGGTCGAGCAAGCCTTGCTCGATCTGATTGGTGCCCGCGAGCGACACGCGCGCGAGAACGCCGGTATCCAGATGCAGCGCGATGGCGGCCACGCCCGCCAGCACCGCGACGCCCAGCGCGCGCCGCAGCCATTCGCCCGCGCCCAGCGAGCGCTTCATGGCCGCGAACACCTTGCCGCCCACGAGCAGCGCGAGCGCCAGCGAAGTGGCCGCGCCCGCCGCATACGCGAGCAGCAGCAGCGAAGTGCGCGCGCTCGCACCTTGCAGCGCCGCGCCGGTCAGGATCAGGCCCAGAATCGGGCCCGCGCACGGCGCCCACAGCAAGCCCGTCGCCACGCCCAGCAGCAGCGAGGCGCCCACGCCCGAGCCCGCGCCCTTGCGCTGCGCGTCGCCGGCCGTTTCCGAAAGGCGCGAGCCGAACGCCACGAGCGGGCGCGTCAGCCGCTCGGCCACCGCGGGCACGAGCAGCGTCACGCCGAACACGACGAGCAGCACGAGCGCGGCCGCGCGGCCATACTGGTTCGCCGCCACGGCCCAGCCGCCGCCCACGGCCGCGAGCGCGCCCACCGCGCTGAACGAGAGCGCCATGCCGACGAGCAGCGGCAGGCCGCTGCGCACGAACGGCCGCCCGGTGCGAGCGAACACGAAAGGCAGCACCGGCAGGATGCACGGACTGACGATGGTCAGCACGCCGCCGAGCCAGGCAATCAGGAACAAAGCCATTTTGCGTATCTCCACCGCTGCCCGCGCCGCAATGCGCCGCGCGGTTCCAGCGGCCTTCGAACGGATAAACACCCGGCGCGAGTGTCTATTCCGCGGCGCGTTGTATCCGTTTTGTATCCGCTCGGCACCTTCGGAAAAGGGTGCGATCGGCGCTGGCGGATCGCGGGCTTTCACGCCCGCCTGCGCGCGACTGGCGCAAGGCTAGGCAAGCGACGCGGCGCCGACGCAAGACCGCGCGCGAACCGCATCATCGAAACGCCATGTCGCGCGCGATCCGGCGTTTTCGCCACACTTCGCGCCGCAATATCGACGCGCGGGTTGACGCCCGGGCGGCGCGGCCATTACCCTTGCGCGCTGATGGTTCCCGGCGACGGGATCAAAAGGGAACGCAGTGAGGCACACGCCGAGTCTGCGGCTGCCCCCGCAACTGTAAGCGGCGAGTTCGCGCCCACTCAGGCCACTGGGAAACCGGGAAGGCCGGCGTCGAACGGCGACCCGCGAGCCAGGAGACCTGCCATCGCGTCAGTCCAGCAGCCGCAGCGGGCGGGGTCCCCCAATGCGCCAAAGCGCCGCGCCCGCGCGGTCGCCCGTTGCACGGACAGCCCGCAATCAGGAGCTGTTTCCAGCCGCATCATGAAGTTTTCCAGCCTATTCCTCGCGTCGGCCGCGCTCGCCTGCGCCTCGCAAGCCGCTTTCGCCGACAGCAACGCCGATCCCGACGCCGGCGCCACCTTGCCGAACATCCTCGTGACCGGCGACACCCAGCGTCTGCCGCAATCGTTCGACGGCCGCTACGCCAGCACGCAGGTGCTCACGCGCACCGACCTCGACCGCCTTTCGCCCGCCGACCCGAGCATCACGCAGGCGCTCGCCACGCTGCCCGGCGTGAGCGTCGCGCAAAACGGCGGCCCCGGCACGACGGCGGCGGTGAGCATTCGCGGTTCGTCGGCAAGCCAGGTGGCGGTGTTCATCGACGGCATTCGCGTGGGTTCGGCCACCACGGGCTCCGCCGCCTGGGCCGACCTGCCGACTTCGTCGTTCGATCGCGCCGAGGTGATTTCCGGCCCCGCGGCGGCCTCGTTCGGCGCGGACGCCGTGGGCGGCGTGGTGCAACTCTTCACGCGCCATGCGTCGAATCAGCCGAACCAGACCACGGTCTCGTTCGGCGGCGGCTCGAACAAGACCTTCGACACGCAACTGCGCACCTCGGGCACGATCGCCTCGACGGGACCGCTCGCGGCGCTCGGCGGCCTCACGTATTCGCTCGGCCTGCACGACTACGCCACGGCCGGCATCGACGCCACGCAGCCCTACGCCTACGGTCACGAGAACGGCCGCAATCCGTACCACGCGCAGGACCTGGACGCGCGCCTCGGCTATGCGCACCACGACTGGTCGATCTCCACCTTCGCGCTGTATCACCGCAGCGATCTCTCGTACGACAATCTCGGCGGCGACGACCGGCAGCGCGACAATCAGCTCACGACGGGCATTGCGTTCCATCTCGACATCACGCCGACCACGCAATTCGACCAGTCGCTCGGTTACGCCACGGACCGCCAGTTCCTCTACGCGAACGACCGGTCGATCGCCACCGACGAGATCGACTCGACGCGGCTTTCCACCTCCACCTCGCTCACGCATCAGGAGACCGGCCACACGCTGCTCGGCCAGCCGCTTTCCGGCGAAACCCGGCTCGCGTACGACTTCACGCGCGAACTGGCGTTCCTGCCCGTCGACATTCCGGGCGGCGTGCCCGCGCGCAACGACTCGGCCGTCTCGGTGCATCAGTCGGCGACGCTCGGCCCGCTCACGCTGTTCCTCGCCGGACGCCACGAAATCGTGCAAGGGCGCGCGGTCAACACGGGCAACGCCGCGCTCGCCTGGGCAATCACGCCGGTGTACACGGCGCGCATGTCGTACGGCAACGCGTTCCGCCTGCCCACCTTCGACGACCTCTACTATCCCGGTTACGCGAACCCCAACCTCCAGCCCGAGCGCAGCAATTCGGTGGAAATCGCGCTCGATGCGAACACCGCCTTCGGCACGTTCACGGCGGCGCTCTACGACACGCGCGTACACGATCTCATCACCTACGACGCGGCCACCTTCCTGCCCGTGAACGTGGGCAAGGCGCGCGTGCAGGGGCTCGACCTCTCGTACAAGGGCACGCTCGGCCGGTACACGCCCGTCAGTCTCGCCGTCGGCATTCTGAACCCGCAGGACGTGAGCGATCAGACGTGGCTCAACCGCCGGCCGCGCCAGACCGTGAGCCTTTCCGTCGATCACAGCTGGGACGAATTCCACCTGCACGCGCTGAGCACGGGCGTTTCGCTGCTCTACGGCGGATCGACGTTCGACGATCAGTACAACAGCATCTATCTGCCCTCGTACACGACCGTGAGCTTGCGCGCGTCGTATCGGGTGAACGCGCATCTCGCGCTTTCGGCTTCGCTCGCGAATCTGTTCGACCGGCAGTACGCGACCGTGTACGGCTATCGCTCGCTCGGGCGCACGGCGTTCGGCAAGATCAGCTATACCTTTTAACCGCCTGCTTTAAAGGCGCTTTAAAAGCGTTTTAAAGCGCTTTAAAAGCGCCTTCAATCCCGCGGCCCCGGCGGACGGCGCACGGTGCGGATTTTTCCGCTCTTGCCGCCGCCGCAGAAGAACTGGCCCGCGCCGTCGGATTCCATGCCCGAAACGGCGGTGCCTTCGGGCATGTCGAGCTGCTCGATCACGCCGCCCGTTTGCGGATCGAGGCGGCGCAGCGCGCTTTCGTCGCCTTCCCAGGTGCCGTGCCACAACTCGCCGTCCACCCATGTGACGCCCGTCACGAAGCGGTTCGACTCGATCGTGCGCAGGATCGCCCCGGTCTGCGGATCGATCTGATGAATCTTGCGCGCGCGATATTCGCCCACCCAGAGTGTGCCGTCGTGCCACGCGAGCCCCGAATCGCCGCCGTTGCCGGGTGCCGGAATCGTGGCGAGCACGCGGCCCGACTCGGGATCGATCTTATGGATGCCGCTTTCGGCGATCTGGAACAGATGCCGCCCGTCGAACGCCGTGCCCGCGTGCGCGGCCACCTCGATCGCACGCCGCGTTTGCCCGCTCGCCGGGTCGAGCGTGACGATGCCGTCGCCCACGGCGAACCACACCTGGCGCCCGTCGTAAGTGAGGCCGTGTACCGCGTCGATGCCGGGAAAAGGACCGTATTCGCGGACGATCTCCGCTGCCATGCGCTTCATGTTCCGCTCCGTGTTTTCATGTCGGCCGATGCGTTTCCGGCGATGCGTCCGCGACGTATCGGCACGTTCATGCTAATCGCCCGGCAGCGGCGCGGGGAGTAACAAGGTCGTCGCGAATCCGGGCATGGGCGGCGTGGTCCAGCGCCGCGCGCGCCCGTGGCCGTACGATTGCGCCTTGCCCGCCGCCGCGAGCGCGTCGAGCGCGCGCTGCACCGTGCGCTGGCTCGCGCCCAGCGCGATGGCTAGCGCGGAACTGGACCACGATTCGCCGTCGGCGAGAAAGGCCAGCACGGCCGCGTGTTTTTCCTCGACGGGCCGCGCCAGCACCACGGCTTCCCTCGCTTCGGCAGGCGTGATCGCAAAGCCGGATTTCGTGGCGTCGATTCGCGCGAGCGGTTCGAGCATCGCGCGCAGGCGGCCGATTTCCACGCGCAGGCGCGCGTGCTGCGTTTGGTCGGTTTGGTCGGTTTGGTCGGCGCGGCGGATGCGAAACGCGCGTTCGATGAGCGCGTCGCGCGGCACGTCGCCGGGCCACGCTTCGGCCAGCGTGCGCGCGAGCACGAACAACACCGGCCGCCGCGCGAGCGATATCGCATCCGGCCCGGCGCGCACGACATAGCGGCACGCGTCGACCACCAGCGCCGGCGAGGCCAGCAGCGCTTCCACTTCGTCGAGCCGCAACGGCGTTTGCCTGCCGCGCGCGATGCGCCGCGCGGCGGGCGCGGCGAGCCATTGCGCGGCGCTCGCGACTTCGGCGCTCAAGGCGGGAATGGCGGCGCGCTGCGCGGCGCGCGCGGCCACGGCCAGCGCCTCGCGCGCCGCCCGCGTGCGCACGCGCCGCATTGCAATGCCCGCGACGATCAGCGCATGCGCCGCGCGCAACGGCGGCGGCAGCGGCGCGGGGTCGGCGCCCGCAAGCAGGCGTTCCGCTTCATCCAGACGGCCGATCAGCAACAGGCGGCGAATTTCGAGCAGACGCGCGTGTTCGGCGTTCAGGCGGTCGTGGTGGGCTTCGAGCGTGCGGCGCGCGGCCGCGAGCGCCCCGGCCGGCCAGTTCAGATCGCGCGCGGCGAGCGCGATTTCCGCCTCGGCGACGACACATCGAGCGCGCGCCACGGCCTCGCGGGCGCCGAACGCGCGCGCCGCGCCGCGCAAGAGCGCCTTGGCGCGCGCCAGGTCGCCGAGCTGCGCCATGGCGATGCCGCGCAACGCGAGCGCGGGCGCGTCGTCGCGCAACGCCACGCGATTGAGCGCGCCGAGCGCGTCACCGGCCGCGAGCGCGCGCGCCGCCGCGGTAATCAGCGAGTCCATGCTCATCGGAATCCCGACACACTTGTCACTCCCTCGCGTTCGTCGACGGGACTAATCTAACACGGCACTCTCGCGGCGCCGCCGGGCATTCCGCCGGTCGGCCCGCGCCCGCGCGCATCGCGACATCGGCATCATTCTTCAGGAGGACCAGGCAATGACCACGCATCGAACCGGAACCCGCGACGAATGGCGCGCGGCGCGACTCGCGCTGCTCGCGGCGGAAAAAGAGCACACACGGCGCGGCGACGCGCTCGCGCAACAACGCGCGGCGCTGCCGTGGGTGCGCGTCCAGCGGCCGTACCGCTTCGAGACCGAACACGGCGCGGCTTCGCTGCCCGACCTGTTCGCGGGCCGCTCGCAACTGCTCGTCTATCACTTCATGTTCGGCCCCGATTACCGGGCGGGCTGCCCTTCGTGCTCGGCCATTGCCGACGGTATCGACGGCGCGGCCGTGCATCTCGCGCATCACGACGTCACGCTGATGGCCGTCTCGCGCGCGCCGCTCGCGAAGCTGCTGGCGTACCGCACGCGCATGGGCTGGCGTTTTCCGTGGGCTTCGTCGCACGACAATGCATTCAACTTCGACTTCAACGTGTCGTTCACCGAAGCGCAGCAACGCACCGGCGACCTCGAATACAACTACGCGCGCGATGGCCACGCGATGGACATGGCGCCGCCGCCCGAACCGGTCGCGCAATTCGCGGCAAGCTGCGGCACCGACGCCGCCACCTACACGCGCGACCGGCCCGGCCTCAGCGCGTTCGTGCTGGAAGACGGCGTGGTCTATCACACGTATTCGACCTACGCGCGCGGCCTCGACGGCATCTGGAGCATGTATCAATGGCTCGACCGCGCGCCGCTCGGGCGCAACGAAGCGGGCGTCTGGTGGCATCGTCATGATGAGTATTCCGAAGCATCGTGACGGTGCCGGCGCACCGCGCCGGCGCGCCTGGCGCGTTCGGCTCGCGGCCGCCGCGCTCCTCGCGTCGAGCGCCGCCGCCACGCTGCGGCGCGCGGCGGCCATGCAGACGCAAGGCGGCACGCCCATGCCCGGCGGCTGGCTGCTCGCGATGCACTGGACGCCGGCGTGCGGGCAAACGTGGGCGGGCGCCGCCGCGTCGTTTGCCGCCATGTCCCGGCGATCTCGCCACGCTACGCGCGCGAGCGTAATATACGCGAAGTTATATCGTCATTTCGACGCTGGCCGCCTGCGGCCCGGAGACCCGAGAATGGACATCGCGCGCACCGTCGACCTCCCGCCCGCCGGCCCGCACACGCAAGCCGACGGCACGTTGCGCCTGAGCGGCAGCCTGCTGCGCCCCGCCACGCTAACGCTCGACGCGCTGCGCCGCCTTCCCGCCGCGACCGGCGAACCGTTCGACTTGCGCTGCTATACCTCGGGCCGCTTCATCCGAACGGTCGCGCCGTATCGCGGCGTGCGCCTCGTCACGTTGCTCGAAAACGCCGGCCTGCGCTGCGATCAGCCCGGCGATTTCAAACGCATGATCTTTCTCGCCATCGGCGCGGACGGCTACGCGGTGACGTTCTCCTGGCACGAGTTGTTCAACACGCCCGTGGGCGCGCAGGTGATCGTCGCCTACGAATGCGGCGGCGCGCCGCTCGACGCCGAAACGGGAGCGCCCGTGCTCTATTCGGGCCTCGACCTCGTGCCGGCGCCGCGTCACGTCAAGCGGCTCGTGGGCATAGAAGCGCGCGTGCTCGCCGTCTAGAGCCGTTCGCGCGTCGAACGGCGCCGCGCGCAATAACCGAAACGGCCTCAACCGAACTTGGGCGCCGGATAGTGGTGGTAGTCGATCTCCATGAGCGCGACGTCAAGCGCGGACCGCACGGCCGCCGAGCGCAACGTCACCGCGAACGGCCAGCTTTGCGTGCGGTCGGTCTCGATCTCCAGGCCCTCTCCAAACACGCTTTCCAGATCGCTCGCCGATCTCGCGCTCACCACGAGATGATCGAACTGGTCACGCGCGGCGACCACGATCAAGACGCTGCGCTGGGTAGCAATCCACATGGCCGCGCTGTCACGACTCCTCGCCCGCGGCGGCCAGACACGCCGCGGGCGCCACGTGAGCGATGGGCACCGGCGCCGAGGTGCGAGCGGGGCGTACCACCACGTAGCCGCCTTGCACGAGCCCCACGCCCACACCCACGACCGCGCCCAGCATCAACGCGCTCAGATGCAGGTTGCGATCGCGCCACTGCCACCAGCGGCGGGCAGGCTGCGCACCCGGCGCATCGACTTTTTCGGCGTAAGGATCGCGCCGCAACTCGAAGTTGGTGAGACGCGGCTTGCGCGCGAAATTATTCACGTGCCAAGGGTTTCCGGCCTGCTCTTCCTGATTGCTGGTATCCGATTTCATTGCTGTCACTTCCCCGAATAAAAATACGCGCATTCTTTTTTCGGAATTAAAGGTAAAGCATTCGGGTTCGGACCAGACAAACGGACACATTTCCCGATACGTCGCCATTTAATTTCCGCGCATATCGCCGAATCTAATTAGCGAGCGCGCTTCTCTCCGGCACGCTTCGCCAGGGCGCCCAGACAAGCGCCCGATCCAGACCCACCTCGTTTTATTGATTGAGACGCCGCACGCGAAATTTCGCGGCGCGGACATCCCTTTTTTAATGTCGGCAATAATAGGAAAACGATTGCGCGATCGCGTACTGCCCGTCATTTGCCGCCAATAAAAATTTTAACCGCGCGGCATTTATTGAAGTTGCCTGTCTGTATCAATTCTTGTCCGTACGTCTCAAGTCGGAATTCCCGTTCGCTCAACGCACTCACACGAGGTAAACAATTTCATGTCTTTAACTAAACAACCGGTCCCCTATGTGCGCTTCGATTCGAACGACGTCGAAACCATCGACCGCATGGACTACTGGCGCGCGAGCCTCGGCAACGTGGCGGACCTGAGCTTGCCCGAGCACCATCACGCCGCCGGCTTCGAGGCCACCAACGAAATGTGGATGATGAGCGAGATGCTGATGTCGCGACGCCGTTGCGCGGACCACATCCTGCACCGCTCGGCTCGCGCGATACGCATGGACCAGTGCGATCACCTGAAAGTGCATTTGCGCCTCACGCGCACGGCGCAAACGCTGCTCGAAGCGGGTAGCCGCCAATTCCGGCTGGCCGCCGGCGAATGCGTCATCACCGACATGGCGCGGCCCGAGTGGGTGCATGTGGAGCGCGGCATTTCCATCGCGATGGTGTTTCCGCGCGAAAAGCTCGAAGCGCTCCTGCCGCGCGCCGTGGATCTGCATGGCGTGGTGATACGAGGCGCGGCGGGCGCCTTGCTCAGCGATCATCTGATGTCGATAACGGGCCGCATTCACGCCATGACGCGCGGCGAATTGCCCGGCGTGAGCGCGGCGACGCTGCATCTGATCGCGGCGGGTCTCGCGCCTTCGCTCGACACGCTGGCGCTCGCGAAATCGACGCTGGAAGGCACGCTGCTGCGCAGAATGCGCCGCTTTATCGACGTCAATCTCAAGCATCACGGTTTGAACGCCGACGCGCTATGCCGCGCGTTCGGCGTGTCCCGCGCCACGCTTTACCGGCTGTTCGAGCCGCTCGGCGGCGTCGCGCATTATGTGCGCGAGCGGCGGCTCTTGAGCGTGCATGCCGAACTCGCGCAAGCGCATCGCTCTCCGTATCTCGTGCGCATTGCGGAAGAACACGGTTTCAAGAGCGCCGCGCATTTCAGCCGCGCATTCAAGACGCAATTCGGCTATACGCCTTCCGATCTCGTGCGCAGCGTGCCGCGCGCGCCGGTCTTCGCGGCGATCCCCGGCGGCCGCTTTTCGTTGCCGCACTGGCTCGCGTCGTTGCGTTAGCGCCGCGCGCCCGAGGCGGTGCGGTGCCGTCTTTACCTCATCCCTTTTCGTGGGCGCCATTTGCCCCGTAGCAACGTTCGGCGGCATGGCCGCGCGCGCGGGTCGTGCGCTCGCCTGGCTTCGCGCAACGACACAACGGACACAACCGACACAACGGACACAACGAAGCAACGACGAACGCCGGGTTGCAGCCCGCCCGCGCCGAATCCGGCGTTCGCGCGTGATATAACGGCAAGTCGCGTCAGTCGATTGCCTGTTAATCATCCGTCAAGCGCCCGTTGGCGTGCGTTAATCGCTCATGAATTCAGACGACCTCGCCGTTTTCGCGCACGTCGCGAAGACCGGCAGCATTTCGCGCACCGCCATGGAACTGGGCGCGAACCAGTCGACCATCAGCCGCCGCATTGGCGTGCTCGAAACCGAGCTGGGCGTGCGGCTCTTTCGCCGCAGCGGGCGCGGCGTGGGCCTCACGGAGCGCGGCGCGCAACTGCTCAACTACGCGCAAGCCATGGAGCGCACGCTCGGCGAAGCGCGCGACGCCATGCGCAGCGGCATCGAAAACGGCCCCACGCGGCTCGCCATCGCCGCGCAGCCCACCATCGCGCGCATCATGTTCGGCAGCCTCGGGCACCGGTTGCGCGCGCGCTATCCGAACACGAGCATCCGTTTCGTGGAAGGGCTCGGCAGCCAGATCCTGAGCCGCCTCACCGACGGCGAAATCGACCTCGCGCTCATGTACGTGCCCGAGCATCGCGGCGCGATGCAATTCGACACGCTGCTTTCGGAGCAGGTCTGCCTCATCACGCCCGCGCGCTTCGCGCTGCCGTTCAAGCCGGCAAGCACGGTCGACGTCGGCAGGCTCGGCGAAGTGCCGCTCATTTTGCCGAGCACGCATCACGGCCTGCGGGTGCTGGTCGAATCGCTCGCGGCGCGCCACGGGTTCGCGCCGCGCATCGCGCTCGAATGCGACGGCTCGATCTCGCTCACCAAGCGCCTCGTCATGGCCAATTGCGGATGCACGGTGCTGCCCGCGGCTGCGGTGATCGAGGAAGTCGCGCAAGGCCGCCTGAACTGCATACCGCTCGTGAATCCCGTGGTGAAGCGCGACGTGGCCATCGCCTGGCCGCAAAATCGCGCGATGCCCGAGGGCGTGTGGAGCGTCACGCAGATGATTCGCGAACTCGCCGCCGACCTCGTGAAAACGGGCGAATGGCCGGGCACGTCGCTGTCCGCGCCCGCGCAGCCAACGTAATGCGCGAACGATAAAACGCCCCGCATGCGAAAGACATGCGGGGCGTTTTTCGTCGCGTGCGAGAACCGCTCAATCGCGCGTCAGCTCGCCATCCACGAGACGCCAGATACCCAGCGGATTGCCGTACTTGAGCGCTTCGGGCAGCAACGCGTCCGGCACCGACTGATAGCACACCGGCCGCAGGAAACGGTCGATGGCGGTCGCGCCCACCGAGGTCGTGCGCGTATCCGAGGTCGCCGGGAACGGGCCGCCGTGCACCATCGCATGACACACTTCCACGCCGGTCGGAAAGCCGTTGAACAGCACGCGGCCCGCCTTGCGTTCGAGCGTGGGCAGGAGCGCGCGCGCATGCGCGTGGTCGCCTTCGTCGAGTTGCACGGTCGCGGTCAACTGGCCGCTCATGCGGCGCAGCACCGCGTGCAGTTCGCCGATGTCGCGGCACGCCACGATCAGCGAACTCGGTCCGAAGATTTCGCCTTCCATCGCGGCTTCGGCGAGGAACGCGCGCGCTTCGGTGCGCAGCAGCGCGGGCACCGCGTCGTGCGCGCCGTTCGTGGCCGCGCCGCGCGCGAGTTCGCTCACGCCGGCGAGCGCGCTCAGGCGCGAGATGCCGCGGCAATACGCGGCGTGAATGCCGGGCGTGAGCATCGTCGCGGCCGTCTTCGCGGCAATGGCTTCGGCGGCCGTTGCGCAGAACGCGTCGAGCGCCGCGCCTTCGAGCGCGAGCACGATGCCCGGATTCGTGCAGAACTGACCCGCGCCCAGCGCCACGGAATCGGCGAAATCGCGGGCGATTTGCGTGCCGCGCGCGGCCAGCGCCTCGGGCAACAGCACGACCGGATTGATGCTGCTCATTTCCGCGTAGACGGGAATGGGTTCGGCCCGCGCCTGGGCGATGCGTTGCAGCGCGAGACCGCCCTGCCGCGAGCCGGTGAAGCCCACGGCCTGGATCTCGGGATGCGCGACGAGCGCTTCGCCAAGCCACACGCCTTCGCCGATCAGCAGCGAGAACACGCCTTCGGGCATGCCGGTTTCGCGTGCGGCGCGGCCGATCGCGCGCGCCACGAGTTCGGAGGTGCCCAGATGCGCGGGATGCGCCTTCACGACCACGGGGCAGCCGGCCGCGAGCGCGGAAGCCGTGTCGCCGCCCGCCACCGAAAACGCCAGCGGGAAGTTGCTCGCGCCGAACACGGCAACCGGGCCGAGGCCGATGCGGCGCAGGCGCAGATCGGCGCGCGGCAGCGGCGCGCGCCGCGGCTGGGCCGGGTCGACGATCGCGCCGTGCCAGCGGCCTTCGCGCACGAGCGCCGCGAACAGCTTCAACTGGCCCACGGTGCGGCCGCGCTCGCCTTCGAGACGCGCGAGGGGCAGCGCCGTTTCGGCGTGCGCGCGCTCGATCAGCTCCGCGCCCAGATCGACGATGGCTTGCGCGATCGCGTCGAGAAACGCCGCGCGCCGCGCGTCGGGCAACTGGCGATACGTGTCGAACGCTTCGCCCGCCAGCGCGCAGGCGCGTTCGAGATCGTCGCGCGTGGCCGTGCCGAAGGCCGGTTCGAGCTTCTCGCCCGTGGCCGCCGCGACCGCGTACGTCGCGTTGCCCGCGCCCTTGACGGCCGCGCCGCCGATCGACATCTCGCCTTGCAGGGTGCTCGTCGTCATTGCGCGCTCATGCGGTTAGCCGGCGTGATTTGCAGCGGGTCGGTCATGAGTTCGATCAGCGCGGGCTTGCCTGCCTGCTGCGCGCGCTCGAATGCCGCCGCGAAGTCCTCGGTGCGCGTCACGCGTTCGCCGTGCGCGCCGAACGCCTGCGCCATCGCCACGAAATCGGGGTTGACGAAGCGCGTGGCCGAGACGCGGCCCGGATACTCGCGCTCCTGATGCATGCGGATCGTGCCGAGCATGTTGTTGTTCACGACGATGACGATGAGCGGCGCGCCGAACTGCACCGCCGTCGCGAGTTCCTGCGGGTACATCATGAAACAGCCGTCGCCCGCGAAGCAGACGACCGGGCGCTGCGGGTCCGCGAGCGAGGCCGCGACCGCCGCCGGAAAGCCGTAGCCCATCGCGCCGTTGGTGGGCGCGAGTTCGGTGCGCGGGCGGCGGTAGCGATAGAAGCGATGCACCCACACCGTGTAGTTGCCGGCGCCGTTCGAGATCACCGCGTCTTCGGGCAACACGTCGCTCAGATGCGAGACCACCTGCGCGAGATCGACGCCCTTGATCTGGTTGTTCACGGGCGGCGTGGAATGCGCGAGATAGTCGGCGCGCGCCGCTTCGGTCCAGCCGTGCCAGCGTTCGAGCGCGGCCGCGCCGACCGGCGCCACGCCGTCGAGCGCGAGCGCGAACGCGCGCAGCGAAGCGTGAATCGGCAAGCGCGCCTGATACACGCGGCCCAGTTCTTCGGCGTCGGGATGCACGTGGATCAGCGGCTGCTTCGTCACCGGGCTCGTGAAAAGCGTATAGCCCGACGAGGTGGTTTCCGCGAGACGCGAACCGACGACCAGCACGAGATCGGCGTTGGCCGCGCGCTCCGCGAGCTTGGGCGACACGCCCAGCCCGAGCTGGCCGACGTAATGCGGATCGCGGTTGTCGAACAGATCCTGGCGGCGAAACGAAGCCGCGACGGGCAGATGGTTCGCGTGTACGAAGCGCTTGAGCGCGGCCGTCGATTCCGCGTCCCAGCCGGTGCCGCCGACCACCACGAGCGGGCGCTCCGCGGCCTCCAGCAACGCGCGCATCTCGTCGAGCGCGGCGGCTTCGGGCGCGGCGTGGGCGATGCGCACGGCGGGCGCGTCGGCAACCACGGCCGAGCCGAACAGCACGTCCTCGGGCAACGCGATCACGACCGGGCCCGGACGGCCCGACTGCGCGATGCTGAACGCCTTCGCGACGATCTCGGGAATGCGCTCGACGCTTTCGATCTGCGCGACCCACTTCGCGATGCCGCCGAACATCTGGCGATAGTCGACTTCCTGAAACGCGCCGCGCCCGATCATGCTCTGCTCGACCTGGCCGACGAAGAGAATCATCGGCGTGGAATCTTCGCTCGCGGTATGCACGCCGTTGCTCGCGTGCGTGGCGCCGGGGCCGCGCGTGACGAAGCAGATGCCGGGGCGGCCCGTGAGCTTGCCATAGGCGTCGGCCATGTTCGACGCCGCGCCTTCGTGGCGCGTCGTGATGGTGCGCACGCCATGCGCGTCGTGCAAGGCGTCGAGCACGGGCAAGTAGCTTTCGCCGGGCACGCAGTAGACGGTGTCGACGCCGTTGCGCGCGAGCGCGTCGACGAGAATGCGGCCGCCGTTGCGCGGCTGTGCGGTTTCGGACATGGGTTTCAGGCTCCTGTGACGGGGACCGGCGCGCGGCGCTCGGCCCGCGCGCACGTTGGAATGCGTGAAATTATGCGCGGCGGTCCCCGCAGCGGCCGTGCGTGCGCCGCATAGCAGCTATGCGCGGCTCTCCAGGCGGGCCGGCAGCCGCCTTACGGTCTGTTACCGAACTAGCAGCACCGTTTCACCTGTGTCTTTACGCGCTTCTTACACTCGAAACCCTGCTCACCAGCAACGCACACAAGTGCGAAGGAGTAGCGATATGAAGCGAACGATTCTGGGCGCGGTTAGCGTGGCGATTGGCGCGGCGGCGTTGGCGGTATCGGCGGCGGCGTGTGCGCATGTGAACGTGGCCGTGGGAATTGGCGTGCCGGGCGCGGCTTATGCCCCGGCGCCCGCGTATGCGGCGCCCGCGCCGGTGGCGGTGGGTTATCGCGAGGACGATTGGCGCGCGCGCCGCTGGCGCGAACACGAATGGCGCCGCCGCGAGTGGCGCGAGCAACGCTGGCGCGAGCACGAGTGGCACGAGCGCGAGCGTTATCAACAAGGCCGCTGGGGCTACTGACGCGGCGCGACGCGACGGCAACGGTATGCGCGGGCAGGCACCGCTTGGCGCATGCCTGCCCGCCGCCCGGGGTTTCATCGCGCGGGAGTCGAGCCGCCATCGAGCCTCTGGATCAAGCCGGAATCAAGCTGGAATCAAGCTGGAATCAAGCGCTCCGCCTTCAGCCGCTCGAACAGATCGAAGAACGCGTCGGGCGTACCTTGATAGTCGAGAAAGCCGGCCTTGCGGCTTTTCGTCATGTCGGTCACGACTTCCATCGGCCGCCCGAGATCGGCGTCCGTATGCCACCACGACGCGAGCCGCTCGACGTCCGCTTCCTTGAGCGCATGTTGCGCGGCGATCTCGCGCCACGCGCGCGCGGCGTGCTGCATGCGGCCTTCGAGCGGCCGCACCGTGCCGTCGAACGGCGCGGCCTCCACGCCGAAGTAATCGGCCAGTTCGCGCCACATCGTCTTCCAGCGGAACACGTCGCCGTTCACCACGTTGAAGTCCTGATTGCGGCCGGCTTCGGTCGTCGACGCCCATTCGAGATGACGCGCGAGCAAACGCGCGTCGGTCATGTCCGTGAGGCCGTTCCACTGCGCCGCCGAGCCGGGAAAGACGAACGGCTCGCCCGAGTGGCGGCACAGCGTGGCGTAGACGGCCAGCGTCTGCCCCATGTTCATCGCATTGCCGGGCGCGAAGCCGATGATCGTATGCGGACGATGCACGCTCCACGCGAAGCCGTCGCGCGCCGCCGCTTCGAACAGCCGGTCCTCCTGCTCGTAGTAGAAATTGTCGACGGGCTGGCGCCCTTGCGACTCGCGAAACGGCGTGTCGGGCACCGCGCCCGACGCATACGCCTCGAACGGCCCCAGATAATGCTTCAGGCCCGTCACGAGCGCCGCGTGTTGCAGCGTGCGCGCGCGGCCGAGCGAATCGAGCACGTTGCGCACCATCGCGCCGTTCACGCGAATGTTCTCCTGCTCGTTCGCCTGGCGCGCCCACGCCGTGAAAAACACGTGCGTCACGTCGATTCCGGCCGTCGCCGCCGCCACCGATCCGGCCGAGGCGAGGTCCGCGACAATCGGCGTGCAGCCCGCCACGCCCGCGTTGCGCCCGCGCGAAAGACCGTGAACCGACCAGCCCGTATCGAGCAATTGTTGCGCGAGCGCGCGTCCCACCACGCCGCTCGCGCCCACGATCAAAGCCTTGTTGCCCATCGCGTTCTCCTGTTCAAGTTCGAGCGATAGTACCGGGGAATGACATTGTCGGCGCGCTCGCGCCCATGCCCGGAGCCGGATCGCGTATGCGCCCGGCGTGTGCGTGTGCGTGTGCGTGTGCGTGTGCGTGTGCCCGACTGTGGCGTGGGCGGCCGCATATTCGTCTACAGTGTGCTCACCTGCTCGAACCCAACCGCCGGAGCCGCCATGAAACGACTGCCGTTTGCCGCGCCTGATTCGCGGCTCAAACCCGGTTTAGCCGCCTGTCTTGCGGCCTGTTTTGCGGCGTGCCTTGCGGCATGCCTCGCGACGGCCGCGCACGCGCAAAGCCACGACGCTGCGCTGACCACGCCCAGCGGCACGTTGCAATTCGCCCGCGCGGGGCACGCGTTCGTCGCGACGCTCGACAACGCGGCGTTCGACCGTTTCGACGCCGGCGCGCTCACGCATTTCGACGAAACCGGCGCGCAAGGCGATGCGGTGCCTCGCACGCTCGTGCAAACCGAAGCCGGTCCGGTGCTCTACGACTTGCGCCGCCGCCCGCCGCTCGTGCAGCGCACGAGCCTGCGCATGACGGTCAAACGCGTTTTCTGGCAAGGCGACGAAGTGGTGATGCAAGGCTCGCAGGGCTGGTTCCGGTTGAGAAACGGCACGCTGACGAAGCTGCAATCGTCGAAGCTGATCTATCACTGACGGCGCCAGCGGCGAGCCTTGCCGACGAATGCCCGCGCCGACGCGGGTTCCGCACCTTCCGCCGAGCCGCGCGGAAAAAACGCAGGGAGCGCTCAGCCCGTTCCGGGCAACAAGGTCATCACGACCGAAAGCGAGAGAATCGCGCCCAGCGTCGAAAAGAGAATCACGCGCGAGGTAATGCTCGCTTCGCGCCGGTAATACTCGGCCAGCATGAACGGGCCGGTGCCGGTGGGCAGCGCCGCCAGCAGGACCGCCACGTCGACGAGCGCGCCCGGCAGCGCGAACACGCGCGTCGCGAGCCACCAGGCGATCAGCGGCTGCGCGATCAGCTTGACGAGCGTGAGCAGCACCGCGTCGCGCAGCACGGCGGCGCCCGCCTGTTCGCCTTCGGGCTTCTTCTTCGCGAGAAAAAGGCCGAGGCTCACGAGCGCGCACGGGCTGGCCGCCCCGCCCAGCAGCTTGAGGAAAGTTTCGATGCTTTGCGGCACCGTGACGTGCGCCGCCGAAGCGAGCGCGCCCGCGAGCGGCGAAACGATCAGCGGATTGCGCGCGAGCGCGAGCAACACTTTCGCGGCGAGCTTGTGCGGCGCGCGTTCGACCTGCAAGCCGACTTCGATCAGCACGATGGCGACCGCGAACAGCACGCACGCCACGAGAATGGTGGCGATGGTCGTGGGCGTGAGCGACGACTGGCCGAACAGCAGCAGGCAAAGCGGAAAACCGATGTAGCCCGTGTTGGGATACGAAGCGGCGATGGCGTCGATGCTCGCGTCGGCGAGCTTGCGGCGCGCGATCAGGCGGCCCGCGAGCGTCACGAGAAACGGCACGGCGCCCGCAAGCGAGAACACGGCGATAAAGCCCGGCTGGTCGAGCTGCTGCCAGGTGGAGTGCGCCATGATGTTGAACAGCAGCGCGGGCAAGCCCAGCCAAACGACGAATTTATTGAGTTCCGACGCCGCCGTGGGCCCCAGCACGCCGCGCTTCGCGCAGACGAAGCCCGCGAGGATGAGCCCGAAGATCGGCAGAAGGATCGAGAAAGTGGAAAGCATGGAAAGGCGGCAAACGGCGCGTAACGAGCCAGACGCAAACCGCGCACTATAGCGAAGCCGATCAATACACTCCAATGCTATTATCGGCGAGCAACCATACCTTTTTTGCATTGATTAGCGCCACGCGGCGCTTGCTTCGTTCATGCTCGACATCAAGCCCCTGCGCTACTTCGTCGTGCTTGCGCAAACGCGCCATTTCGGCCGGGCGGCGCAAGCGCTGCATCTCTCGCAGCCGCCGCTGAGCCGCCAGATCGCGGCGCTGGAGGAATCGCTGGGCGTGCGTCTGTTCGAGCGCAATTCGCGCCACGTCGAACTCACGGCCGCGGGCCGCCAGTTTTACGCCGACGCGCGCGCGCTGCTCGCCTCCGCCAGCGCCGCCGCGCACAACGCCGTGGCGGCGGAATACGGCAGCCTCGGCAAGCTCACGATCGGCTTCACGATGTGCGCGGCCTACGGCGTCGTGCCGCGCTTCGCGACCGCGTTCGGCGGCGCGTTTCCCGAAGTCGCGCTCACGCTGCGCGAAGTGGTTTCCGAAGACCTTGCGCCCAGAGTGCGCGCGGGCGAGATCGACGCGGCCATTCTCATTCCGGGGCCGGCGGAGCTTGGGCTGGAGCGCCGCACGGTCACGTCCGAACCGCTGTGCGTGGCGCTGCATCGCGGCCACGCTCTCGCCCGCGCGCGCCGTATCGACGTGAAGCGGCTCGCCGACGAACCCTTCGTGGTGGCGATTCCCGAGGTGGCGCCCGCGCTGCGCAACGCCATCGTCGATCATTGCCTCGCGGCGGGCTTCTTTCCCGCGATCCGCTTCGAGGTGCAGCTTCAGCAGACCATCCTGAGCCTCGTGAACGAAGGCGCGGGCGTCGCGCTCGTGCCGCGTTCGATGACGCGGGCGGCGTTCGATCAGGTCGTCTACCGCCCGCTCAAGGACGCGCCGCATATCGACCAGGTGCTGGTCTGGCGCGCGGGCAATCCCAATCCCTGCCTGCGGCAATTTCTGGATCTGACGCTGAACGTCTGACACTGAACGCGGCGTGACGGGAGTCGGCAACGCTCACTCGCCGATCCACGAGCCGCGCAGATCGCTGTCGTGCAGCAGTTGCAAGAGCGTTTGCGCGGGCCGCGAAAGCCGCTTGGCCGCGAGCGCGATAAATTCCACATCGGGCAGCACAGGCAGGCTCGACACGTTCAGCGGCGGCGCGAGCCCGCGCGCGGCGAGATACTGCGGCCGCACGGTAATGCCGAGCCCGCCGCGCGCCGCCGCCACGCAGCCCACATGGCTGCTGCTCGTACACACGAGTTGCCAGCGGAAATCGGTTTGCGCGAGCGCGTCCAGCACCACGGCGCGCGTCACGCTTGGCTCGGCGACGAGCAGCAGCGGCAGCGGCTGTTCGAGGTCGACCATCGTGCCGGTGCGCGCGAGCCATTCGAGGCGGCCCGTGAACAAGGGCGTGCCGCGTTTGTCGCCGAGCCGCCGCTTGCCCACCATGAGGTCGATGGCGCCCGCGTCGAGGAGTTCGTAGAGCCGCCCGGTCATGCCGATGGTGATTTCCAGCTCCACGTCGGGGTGCGCGTTGCGAAACGCCGCCAGCACGGCGGGCAGCGGCCCGAGCGCGATGTCGTCGGAGGAACCGAGACGCACGCGCCCGCGCAGGCGCGGCCCGCGAAACTGCGATTCCGCGCGGTGGATCGCCTGGAGAATCGCGCCCGCGTGCGCGAGCATCGCCTCGCCGTCGGGCGTGATGGCGAGCGAATGCGTATCGCGCACGAACAGGCGGCGGCCAACGGCTTCTTCGAGACGGCGCACGTGATCGCTGACGCTCGACTGCGTGAGGCCGAGCTGGCGCGACGCCTCCGTGAAACTGTGGCAAGCCGCGACCGTCGTGAACGTTTTGAGCCAGATGGGGTTGATTGCCATGTTATGCGTTTTTCATTTATTTTCAGGATGTTAAACGCATTCTCATAGCGTCTGCCGAGGCACTGTTTCGCCTTTCGTTCGAAGCAGAAAAAACAATGAGTTACAGCGTTCTGCAAATAAGAGGCCACCTCGTGAACAGCCGCTGGGGTGCTATTGCTTGACAATACTACTGTTGCGCAATACTATCTAGACCATGATCTCGAACTTCAAATGCCCAGACACCGCAGCAATGTTTGCAGGCAAGCGCGTAGCGCGGTTCGCCAACATCGAAAAGGTCGCGATGCGCAAGCTTGCGATGCTCCACCGCGCTGCGAACCTGGATGATTTGCGCATCCCGCCGAACAACCGCCTGGAGGCACTCAAGCGCGACCGGGCCGGACAGTACAGCATCCGTATCAACGACCAGTGGCGCGTATGTTTCCGGTTCGAAAGCGGCAATGCATTTGATGTGGAGATCGTCGACTACCACTCCTAACGAAACGGAGGGCCATCATGGCACGCGAAGTACTTTATCCGACGCCCGGCGAGATCCTTCAGGAGGAGTTTCTTGCCCCGATGGGCATAACCGCTTACCGGCTGGCCAAGGATATCGGGGTCCAGCAAAGCCGCATCGGCGAGATCATCGCCGGCACGCGCGCTGTCACGGTCGCGACGGGTTTGCGTCTGTCGCGCTACTTCGGCACCAGCGACGAGTTCTGGACCGGATTGCAACTCGACTATGACACCGCAATGGCCAAGGACCAACTGGCCGAGGAGCTGGACAAGATCCCGCACGCCGAAGTTGCCTGAGAAGCCAGGCGCACCCACTGAAGCCGCCCCCGCGAAAGCTAGGCGGCTTTTTCTTTTGGGCGTTTCCGGTCCGGGTCGGGGTGCTCGCCGCCACCTGCGCCAACTGCGCCAACTCTGGTTATTGGCCCGTTGCGACCGGAAAAGCAGCCAGACTCAGGCCATGCCGCCAAGGCTGCGCGGCAACGACGGTTATCGGCAACGGCGATGACAGTGAGTGCCCTTAGTGGGGTTCCCGATGGACAGCCGCGACAATATCATGACGCTATTCGAACTATTGCGCCGCCGGCCCGACCTCACGTCATCGCTCATCACGCGGCGCGCCTAGACGTTGCAGATGACCAGAGATTCGAGCCAGACGGCGTTGCTGTGGATCGTCGCCACAGGTTTTTTCATGCAGGCGCTGGACACGACGATCGTCAACACCGCCCTGCCCTCCATCGCCCACAGCCTTGGCGTAAAACCGCTCGTGATGCAGCCCGTGATCGTCGCGTACACGCTTACGATGGCCATGCTCACGCCCGCCTCGGGGTGGCTCGCCGACCGTTTCGGCACGCGCCGCGTCTACTTCGCCGCCATTCTCGTGTTCGTGCTCGGCTCGCTGTGCTGCGCAAGCTCGCACACGCTCGCGCAACTCGTGGTCGCGCGCGTGCTGCAAGGCGTGGGCGGCTCGATGCTGCTGCCGATCGGCCGCCTCGCCGTGCTGCGCTCGATCCAGGGCGAGGAATACGTCTCCGCGCTCGCGCTGATATCGGTCGCGGGCCAGGTCGGACCGATCGTCGGCCCGACGCTCGGCGGCTGGTTCGTCGAAGCGATCTCGTGGCACTGGATCTTCCTCATCAACGTGCCGATCGGCGCGGCGGGTCTGATCGCCGTGCAGCGCTATCTGCCGCGCGCCACGGGCACCGCGGCGCCGCCGTTCGACGTGGCCGGCTGCGCGCTGCTTTCGCTGTGCATGATCGCGCTCTCGCTCGCCTTCGACGCGCCCGTTCAGACGCACCGCGGCGCGTGGTCGGCGGGATTGTTCGCGCTCGGCACCGCGGCGGCGCTCGCCTACGTGCCGTATGCGCGGCGGCGGCGCGATCCGCTGTTCCGTCTCGCGCTGTTCGGCGAGCCCAACTTCAGCGTCGGCCTGATCGGCAATCTCGTGTGCCGCGTGGGTTCGAGCGCCGTGCCGTTTCTCGTGCCGCTCCTGATGCAGCTCGAACTCGGCTATTCGCCGCTGCGCTCGGGCCTCATGATGCTGCCCGCCGCCCTCGCGGGCGCCGTCGCCAAGCGCTGGATCGCGCCGCTGATCCGCCGCTACGGCTACGAACTGTTCCTGCTCGTCAATACGCTGATCGTGGGCGCTTCCATCGTCGCGTTCGCGCTGATTTCGCGCGGCACGCCCGTCGCGGTCGAGGTCGTCGTGCTCGCCGTGTTCGGCGCGGCCAACTCGATGCAGTTCGCGGCGATGAACAGCGTCACGCTCAAGGGCCTGTCGCACGAGGACGCGGGCAGCGGCAACAGCCTCTTTTCGATGGTGCAGATGCTCGCGATGGGCCTGGGCGTGACCATCGGCGGAGCGCTCGTGAGTCTCGTCGCGGCGCAGTGGGGGTCGGTCGCGCTCGGTTTTCGCGTGAGCTTCGCCGCCGTGGGCGCGATCACGCTGGTCTCCGCGCTGGTGTTCCGGCGTCTCGAAACGTCGCGGCCCGTGGCGGCCGCGCCCGCGCACACCTGAAGCGGCGGCGCGCTCGCCGCCCGCCGCCGGCGCTCTCGCGCGTTCCGGGGCGATCCCGTAGTGATTCGTCGATCGGGGCATCGTCGCGAATCTTCGTGGCGGTCATCGCTGCGGTCGTCGTTGCGGTCGTCGCTGCGGTCATCGTCGCGGTCATCGTTGCTGTCATCGTTTTCAGGCAGGCGAAACCGATGCGAAATGCCCACGCCGCGCGCTTTCCGCTGCCGCCGGCGCAGCGGGAGATGCCATAATCCACTGTATGGAAATACAGTATGCGCCGCCTCGCCGGGCGGCCGCCCCCGCACCGTGACCGGCGAACGCCCGCGCCGCATCGCGCATCTCGACATGGACGCCTTTTACGCGTCCGTCGAACTGTTGCGCTATCCGGAATTGCGCGGCCGGCCCGTCGTGATCGGCGGCGGGCGCAACGCCGCGCCCGAAATGCTCGCGGACGGCACGCGCCGCTTCGCGCGCCTGCGCGACTACGTGGGGCGCGGCGTGGTCACCACGTCGACTTACGAGGCGCGCGCGTTCGGCGTGTTTTCGGCGATGGGGATGATGAAAGCGGCGCAGCTCGCGCCCGACGCCGTGCTGCTGCCCACGGACTTCGACTCGTACCGGCGCTACTCGCGGCTTTTCAAGGACGCCGTGCTTGCCTTCACGGACCAGATCGAGGACCGCGGCATCGACGAAATCTACATCGACCTGACCGATGTCGAAGGCGAATCCCGTGAACTCGGCGAGCGCATCAAGCTCGCCGTCAATCAGGCGACGGGACTCACCTGCTCGATCGCCATCGCGCCCAACAAGCTGCTCGCAAAGATCGGCTCGGAACTCGACAAGCCGAACGGCCTCACCATTCTCACGAGCGCCGACGTGCAAGCGCGCATCTGGCCGCTGGCCGCGAAGAAAGTGAACGGCATCGGGCCGCGCGCGAGCGAGCGGCTCGCGGGTCTCGGCATCGACACCATCGGCGACGTGGCGGCGGCGGACCTCGGGCTGTTGCAGGAGCATTTCGGCCAGAAGTACGCCGCGTGGCTCGCGCGCATCTCGCACGGTCACGACGAGCGCGCGGTGGTGGTGTCGTCCGAGCCGAAGTCGATGAGCCGCGAAACCACCTTCGAGCGCGACATGCACGTGCGCCGCGACCGCGAAACGCTCACGCCCGCGCTCTCGCGGCTATGCGAGCGCGTGGCGCAGGATCTCGAACGCAAGGGGTATTGCGCGCGCACGGTCGGCATCAAGATCAAGTTCGCGGACTTCAAGATCGTCACGCGCGATCTCTCGCTGCCGCATGCGGTGACGAGCGCGCAGGAAATCCGGCGCGCGGCGGGAGAATGTTTGAAGCGGATCGACCTCGACCGGCGCATCCGGCTGATCGGCGTGCGCGCGAGTTCGCTGGCGCGGCCCCAGGAAGGCGAGTTCGCGCGGCTGCATGCGCAGGCGGAATTGCCGTTCGATGAGGCATGAGTGCGCGCCTCTCGTCGCGGCCGCGGCGGGAAATGCCCAAGCCGCCGGCCGCGCGGCAACCGTTGGAGGATGTGCGGCGCGATGTGCGGCGCGCCCGGCAAGCGCGTGCCTATCGCTCGAAGCGAGCATGAAACGGCATGGAGCGGCATAAAGCAATGTGAAGCGGCTCGTATCCGGCAACGCGGCGCAGACGTTCAGCGGTGACGTTCAGCGCAAACGTTCAGCGGTGACGTTCACCCTCCACGCGCCGCCGCGCGCCGCTCGCACGCCGCTCGTACGCAATCAGCAAACCGTAGATCACGCCGGCCGCGAGACTCGTGCTGCCGCTGTACCACACGAGCCCGAGCGCCCAGCCGCGCGCGGCCATGGCAAGCCACAGCGCGACGAGCAAGCCGGTCCAGCCCGCACCGCGCAGCACGCGCGCACGCGTTCGCTCAAGCGGCGCGCCGAACAGCATCGGCTGATGGCGCTCCACCGCCATCGCCAGACACGCGAAGGCCAACACGCAAAGCACGAACGCAAGCATCGACATCACGCGTCCTCCTGCTGACGCAGCGCGCCGGCGCGCGGCTTTCGCGCCGTCTTGCCGTCGAGCTTCGCACGCGGACGATGCCGCGCCGTGCGCACCGCGAGCGCCGCATGCAGCGCGGCAAACGCCCACATCATCAGATCGAAGCCCGCGTACACCCAGTCGCCCACGGCCACGCTGTGCCAGAACGGCCGCTGCGTCGTGAGCGCGTTGAGCACGGGCAGCAACGCGAGCAGCGCCGCCGCGCACCCGAGCAGTTCGATCCACGCGCGCTTCGCGGGCCGCGCGAGCGCATAGCAGAACGTCGCGGCCCAGACGGCGAAGAACACGTTGATCTCGGCATCGGCGCGATCGCCAAGCGTGACGGGCAACAGCCGGTTCGCCCAGAGATACGCGGTCATGGCAATCGACAAGCCGGCAATGCTCGCGATATTGAGCCGCTCGACGAGCCGGAAGCCGAAGTACGGCCGCGCCGGATCGGGCAGCTTCTGGCGGCGCTTGACGGTCCACATCACGAGGCCGGTGCCGACCATCGCCGTACCAGCGAGACTCACGAGGAAATAGAGCCAGCGCAGTTGCAGGTCGCTGAAACGCCCGAGATGCAGCGCGTAGAGCACGCCGCGCGTTTCGGCCGCGCCGCCCACGTGGTCGTTCACGTCGAGCAGCTTGCCGCTCACGCCGTCGAACAGCAGATACTGCGGGCTCATCGAAACGCGCGCCGCCTCGCCGCGCGACACGGCCACGCGTGCGCTGGCGTCGCCGGGATTGGTGATCGTCACGCGCAGCACGTTGGCGCGGCCCCAACGCGCCTGCGCCTCGCGCACCATCGGCGCCACGCTCGCAAGCGGCGCCTTCACGCCCGCGGGCTTGCCCGGCTGAATGAACGCGCTCAGTTGCGTCGTCAGTTGCTGGCGCAGCGCGGGCGTGTCGAGCGCGGTTTGCGCGCCCCACGGCATGTACATCGTCATCAGCGTGACAAGACCCGTGTACGTGATCATCAGGTGAAACGGCAGGCCGAACACCGAAAGCGCGTTATGCGCGTCGAGCCACGAACGCTGCCCCTTGCCCCAGCGGAACGTAAAGAAGTCGACGAAAATTTTCTTGTGCGTGATCACGCCGCTCACGATCGCCACGAGCATGAACATCGCGCAAAACCCCGCGGCCCAGCGGCCCCACATCGCGGGCACATACCAGAACTGAAAGTGGAAGCGATAGAAAAAATCGCCGCCGAGCGTGTCGCGCGCGCTCACTTTCTTGCCGGTGGCGGGGTCGAAGGTCGCTTCGTCGAAAAAGCGCTTGTCGGCCGAGCCAGGCGGAATGCGCCAGAATGCGCCCGCGACGTTGGCGCGATCGGTCGGCAACTGAATGCCCCATTGCGGGCTGCCCGCGGCGAGCGTGCCGAGCGTGTCGGTCACGCGCTGCGCCACGGCGGCCGGGTCCGGAGCGACCTGCTGATGCGCGAGTTCGGGCCGCATCCACTGCGAAATCTCTTCCTTGAAATAGCTGACCGTGCCGGTGAGGAACATCGCATAAAGCATCCAGCCGACGAGCAAGCCCGCCCACGTGTGCAGATCGGACATGCTCTGGCGTACGCCGCGCGCTTTCGGTTCGGTGTTGGCGTTGCGCGTCATCGGGCTTTGCCTTGGTGCGGCTGGGTTTGCGTTGCCGACGCGGGCGCCGATGCCGCGTTCCCCGCCGATGCGCAAGACGCCCACCACGCCGCCAGCGCGAGCGGCAGCGCGGCCACGGCGAGTCCGAGCCACGCGCGCGTGGCGCTGCGGGCGATAAACACCCAGATCACGGCGGCCGTGTAGATCACGAAGCTCGCCAGCATGCCGGCGATCACGCCTTGCGGCGCGCTCATCGGCAAGGCGAGCGATGCCACGCTGGCGAGCGCGCCCAGTGCGTAGCCGCCCGCGATGGCCGCGACGATGCGCGACGCGAGCGGCCCGTGCCGGCGGGTGCGTGCGAAAACCGTGCTCATGCCGCGCGGCCCCTGCAAACCGGCAAGCGCGGCGACGGCGGCGATGGCGGCGGGCGCGTCGGCGAATTGAGTTCCATGACAGTGATTCCTGCGTTCGTTCGGTCGAGTCGAAACACCAGCACGCGCGGCTGGGACGTGACGATCGCGGGGAGGTGTCGTGCGCGGGCCCGGCGCCGTATGCGGGCGGCGGGTGCGCCGACATTTCGCGGCGTGCCCGATGCGTTGCCGGGCCGCCGTCGTTATGAGCCTTGCATTGTAATGCGTCCGGCGCGGCCCGCGCGACGAGACGCGCAGCCGTCGCGGCGCGCGCCGCCGTTTGCCGGGCTTTGCCGCGCCGCTTATCCGTGCGCGAACCGATACGCGAACCGATGCGCGAACGGCCACGCGCCGCGACGGATCATGCCGTCACGGCGCAACGCCGGAGCCGCTGCGGCGTCATGAAATCTCATGCGAGCGATAAGGACGACCGTTATCGAGCCGGCGTCTCAAACGCTCGGCTCCTATCATTCCACTACGCAAGAAATTCGCCGATCGCCTGCGCGATCTCGCCCGCGTGCGTTTCCAGCGCGAAGTGTCCGGTGTCGAAAAAGCGCACGTCGGCTTCGGGCAGATCACGCTTGAACGCCTCGGCGCCCGCGGGCAGGAAGAACGGATCGTTCTTGCCCCACACCGCAAGAAAGCGCGGCCGGTGCGCGCGGAAATACGCCTGAAACGCGGGATACAGCGCGACGTTGCTGCGATAGTCGCGAAACAGATCGAGCTGGATATCGTGCGCGCCGGGGCGGCCCATGTAGTAGTCGTCGAGCGCCCAGCCGTCGGGCGAAACCGCCGCTGCGTCGGGCACGCCGTGCGTGTATTGCCAGATCGTCGCCTCGCGCGCGAGCATGGCGCGCAGCGCGTCGCGGTTGGCCGGCGTCGCGTCCTGCCAGTACGCGCGAATGGGGTTCCAGCCGTCGCTCAAGCCTTCTTCGTAAGCGTTGCCGTTCTGCGAAATAATCGCCGCGACGCGCTCGGGGTGATTCAGCGCGAGCCGCAAGCCCGTGGGCGCGCCGTAGTCGAACACGTACATCGCAAAGCGATCGAAGCCGATCACCTCGGTAAAGCGGCCCATCACCTTCGCCATGTTCTCGAACGTATACGCAAATTCGCTGCGATCCGGCAGATCCGACTGGCCGAAGCCCGGCAGATCGGGCGCGACGATATGGAAACGGTCGGCGAGCCGCGGAATCAGATCGCGAAACATATGACCCGAACTGGGAAAGCCGTGCAGCAGCAACAGCTTTGGCGCGCCGGCGCGGCCGGCTTCGCGATAGAACACGTTGAACCCGTCGACGTCGGCGCGACGGTAGGTGATGGCGGTCATGGTGGCGGCTCCCTGGACGATAGCAAATGAGCGATGACGTTCCATCCGGCGGATGGATCGAGCGCATCGAATCGAGCGGTTTGATCGGCATGTGTAACCATCAAATCGACGAATGAAGGTTACAAGCGGCGCATGTAACTTGTCAACAACGTTTTTGACGGTTACGATTTAACCATCGACGCCACTTCCCCGCTTTCTCATGGAATTTCGCCCGCAACCCGCGATGTTCGTCGCCGACTCGGCCGGACTCGACTTCCTGAACTCGATCGCCACGCCCGCCGACGAGCCTTTCGACTGGATCGCCAATGGCGAAGGCTTGCTCGACTGGCTGGGCCAGGCGGGCATGGCGTCCGGCGAGACGCTTGCGGCGTTGCGCGCGCGGTTCCCGGCCGCCGAATTCGACGCCGTTGCCGCGCAAGCGCGCGAATTGCGCGAGTGGTTTCGCGAATTCGTGCGCCGACGCAAGGGCCGGCCGCTCGCCGCGAGCGACATGCGCGAACTCGTGCCGCTCAACGCGCTGCTGGCGCGCGACGAGCGCTACGGGGAAATCGTGAAGCGCGTGGAAAGCGCCGGCGAAGGCGCGGCGTTGACTTACCGCGTGGCGCGGCGCTGGCGCGCGCCCGAGGCGCTGTTGATGCCGATTGCCGAGGCGCTGGCCAAACTCGTCTGCGAAGAGGACTTCACGCACGTGAAGGCGTGCGAAGGACACCGCTGCACGATGCTGTTCGCCGATCACACACGCGGCCACGCGCGCCGCTGGTGCAGCATGGCGGTTTGCGGCAACCGCGCGAAAGTGGCCGCGCATCGTCAGCGCCTGAAGGAGCGCGGCTAAGCGGCGCGCGCTCGTTCAGGCGCGGCGCTTGCGCTCGAAGGAAGCTTTCCGCAACGGGAGACGAACGATGAGCCAGAACGAGCAAAAGCACGACGACGCGCAAAACGAGCAGCAAAACGAAAAGCCCGCCGAGCTGCCGGAGGAGCTCAAACACCCGCAGCCGCCGAAGCACAGCGACGACTCGCGCAGCGCCATGCCCGAGCGCGAGGACAAGGACCGCAAGCAGGCGCCTTCCGATCGTCCGGGCAAGCAACCCGGCGAGGGCGAAACGCCGGTCGGTTGAGTGCGCCGATATTTCGATTGAGCGTGCCGAGCGCGCGTGCTGTTCGAGCGTGTCGCGCGTGCTCGATCAATCGCGCGCCGGCGCGCCCAGTGGAAACAGCGAGCGGTACGGGCGCGCCTCTTCCACGGCGCGCGCGAACGACGGCCGCGCGAGCAGACGCTCGCGATACGCGCGCAACGCCGCATGGTTTTCGCCGATGCGATGTACCCAATCGGCGTAGAACAACGCGGGCGCGGCGGCGCAATCGGCAAGCGTGAATGCCGCGCCGTGCGCCCAAGTTTTGTCGGCGAAATGGGCTTCGAGCCACGCGTAGGCAAGTTCGAGCTTTTCGGCGGCATAGGCGAGACCGTCCGCGCGTTTCGCGGCGTCGCCCGATAGCGCGCCGTCCACCGCGCGCTGCATCGGCGTCATCACGTGCAGGTCGAAGAAGCGGTCGAGAAAACGCACGTCGAGCGTGCCGAGCGGATTCGCGGGGTCGTCGGGCAAAAGCCGCACCGGCCCCGGATGCGCGAATTGCAGATATTCGATGATGATGCTGCTTTCGGCGAGCGAACGGTCGCCGTCCACGAGCACGGGAAACTTGCGCATCGGCCAGTGACGCAACATCTCCGCGAAGTGCTGCGGCGTTTCCGGCGCGAGGCCGCGAAACGCGAAAGGCGTGCCGTTCTCGTAAAGCGCGACGAGCACTTTCTGCGTGTACGAAGAAAACGGATGACCGTAGAGAATGAGGGACATGAGCGCGCTCCGGGCGGGCGTTGACCTTAACGTCGATCTGAACGTCGACGATCGGCGTCGCTACCATGCACCGTGCGTGCGGGAAAGGCAAGCGGTCTCACGAGCCGGTAAAACGCAGCCGCGCAAGCCAATAAAAAACCCGCGCAGCCTATACGGCTCTCGCGGGTTTTATCTTCGGCAATGCTTGCCGGAATCAGCTTTGGTGCCGACGGCGAGACTCGAACTCGCACAGCTTTCGCCACTACCCCCTCAAGATAGCGTGTCTACCAATTTCACCACGTCGGCACTGCAAGCAAGCGGGACGCACGTCGCCCCGCGTTGCGGATAACTGGATCAGCCAGGGCTCGGGTCGATACGGGTTTATCCGTTTCGCCACCCAGGCACGAAGGACCGGAATTCTATCGGGACTTTTCGTATTTTTGAAGCCCCTTGCGCGAAAAATTTTCAGCGCTGCTTTCGCGACAATGCACGCGCCGAGGTGCGCGTCGCTTTTTTCGCCACGGCGCCACGCTTGACCGGCGCGCCCTTGCGGCGCGAATCGGCGTATTCGCGAATCGTCTCGATCAGCGCGCGCAAACCCGCCGGCACATGGCGGCGGCCCGGGTAGTAAAGACACAGCCCGTCGAGCGGCGGCGTCCAGTCTTCGAGCACGCGTACGAGGGTGCCCGCTTGCAGGTCCGCGTTCACGTTCCATTCGGTGAGGTAGGTGAGGCCCAACCCCGCGCGCGCCGCTTCGAGCATGAGATTGGGTTCGTCGAGCGTGAGCGCGCCTTCGCCGTCGATGCGCACGGCTTGCCCGCGCCGCTCGAATTCCCATTGATAGATCGCGCCGCTCGGCATGCGGCTGCGGATGCAGCGGTGCGCTTTCAGATCGGCGGGCGTGCGCGGTTTGGGGTAGCGCGAAAAATAGTCCGGACTCCCAACGACCGCGAAACGCTGCCGGTCGCCGAACGGAACCGCGATCATGTCCTGCGGCACGATTTCCGCGAGTCGAATGCCCGCGTCGAACCCTTCCACGACGATGTCGATCAGACGCCCTTCGGTCACGAGATCGAGTTGCATCTGCGGATAACGCCGGAGAAACGCGATCAGCACCGGCATCACCTGGCGCGCCGCGCCCACCGAAGTGTTGATGCGCAGCGTGCCCGAAGGCGTTTCGGCCAAACTGCCGGCCTGCTCCAGCGCGTCGCGAATGGTCGCGAGCGCGGGCGCGACGTTGGCCACGAATTGCGCGCCCGCTTCCGTGAGCGAGACGCTGCGCGTGGTGCGATGAAAAAGCCGCACGCCGACGCGCGCTTCGAGCGCCGCCACCGAATGACTGAGCGCCGAAGTGGAAACGCTCAACTCGTCGGCGGCGGCGCGAAAGCTGCGCCGCCGCGCCACGGCCAGCACCGCTTCCAGCTCCAGCAGGCCCGAAGTTTTCATTGTTCGAAATCGTTCAACAGGACATCCCGCATTGTACGGCTAGTCAACGCAATCGCCGGCGTCTATCGTGCGGACACCGGTTCACGTTTTGCGGAGCAGCCATGCACATCATCGACACGGTCTATATCGACGGCGCCTTCGTCACGCCGCACGGCGACGAATGGTTCGATCTCTTCAATCCCGCCACGGAAGCCGTGATCGGCCGCGTGCGGCTTGCCGGCGCCGACGACGCGAACGCCGCCGTCGCCGCCGCCGCACGCGCTTTTCCGGCGTTTTCGCGCCTCGGCAAACGTGCGCGCATCGACATGCTCATGCGCCTTCACGACGCCGTGGCCGCGCGCGAGGACGCGCTTTTCGAAGCGATCGTCGAGGAATACGGCGCGCCGGTTTCCCGCGGTCGCTGGATGGCGCAGCACGCGGCCAGCGTGCTGCGCGACGCGGCGAACGTGCTCGAAGGCTACGCGTTCACGCGCCGCGCGGGCACGGCCGAAGTGACCATGCAGCCGCTGGGCGTGGCGGGCCTCATCACGCCGTGGAACAGCAACGCGGGCTTTATCTGCGGCAAGCTTGCGGCGGCGATCGCCGCCGGTTGCACGGCCGTCGTCAAGCCGAGCGAGATGAGCGCGCTGCAAACGCGCATCGTAACCGAGGCGCTGCACGAAGCCGGCTTGCCGCCGGGCGTGTTCAACATCGTCACGGGCCGCGGCGAAACCGTGGGCGCGCGCATCGCCGCGCATCCCGGCGTGGCGAAGCTCTCGTTCACCGGTTCCACCGCCGTCGGCAAGACGATCCTGCGCACGGCCGCGGAAACGCTCAAGCGCGTGACGCTCGAACTCGGCGGCAAGTCGCCCGTCGTGGTGCTCGACGACGCGAACTTCGACACCGCCGTGCCGCTCGCCTTGCAGGCGGGTTTCATGAACAGCGGCCAGGCATGCATCGCGGGCACGCGCCTGCTCGTGCCGCACGCGCGTCTGGCCGAATTCGAGGCGCGCGTGGTGGAAGCCGTCGCGCAGATCCACGCGGGCGATCCGCGCGACGCGCGCACCAGCGTCGGGCCGATGGTGAGTCGCAAGCAATGGGAACGCGTGCAAGGCTACATTCGCGCGGGCATCGACGAAGGCGCGCGCGTGCTCGCGGGCGGTTTGCATCGTCCCGAAGGCGTCGAAAAAGGCTGGTTCGTGCGCCCGACCGTGTTCAGCGACGTGACGAACGACATGACCATCGCGCGCGAGGAAATCTTCGGGCCGGTGCTGTCGATCATCGCGTATCGCGACACCGACCATGCCGTCGAGATCGCCAACGACACGCACTACGGTCTGCAAGCGTACGTGCTTTCCGCCAGCACCGACCGCGCACGCGAAGTGGCCGCGCGCATCGAAGCCGGGCGCGTGCTCGTCAACACGCTCGCGCATGAGCCGGCCGCGCCGTTCGGCGGCTTCAAGCAGTCGGGCATCGGGCGCGAATACGGCAGGTTCGGGCTCGAAGCGTTTCTCGAACCGAAGTCGACGCTCGGCGTGCTGTAGCCCGCGCTGCGCGGCATGTTGCGGCGCGTTTTGCGGGCGCGTGTTGCGGCGCGCGGAAACGGCAACGCCCCGGCGGGGCGAACCCGCGGGGGCGTTGCCGTTTCAGGCAATGCAACGGCGCAGCGCCGCCGCGCCTAGAACGTTTCCCAATCCTGATCCGACGTCGCGACAGCGGGCTCGCGGCGTTCGGGCTTCGGCGCCGCGACGGCGCCCGCGCGTTGGGGCGCGGGCCGCGCGGGCGCCGGCTTGCGCGCCGCCGTGGCGGCGGCCGGCGCGGCGAAGGCGGGCGCCGCCGTTTTCGCCGCCGCCGTGCCGATGTTGAACACCGAAACCAGTTCGCGCAACGCGGCCGCCTGCGACGACATGGACTGTGCCGCCGCCGAAGCCTGCTCGACGAGCGCCGCATTTTGCTGCGTGACTTCGTCCATCTGCGTGACGGCCGTGTTGACCTGCTCGATGCCGGTGCGCTGTTCGCCCGACGCCGCCGAAATCTCGTTCATCAAGTCGGCCACGCGTTTCACCGACTGCACGATCTCGCTCATCGTCCGGCCCGCATCGTCCACGAGTGCCGTGCCGTTGTTCACGCGCTCGACCGACACGGTGATGAGATCCTTGATCTCCTTGGCCGCGCTCGCGCTGCGCTGCGCGAGCGTGCGCACTTCGCCCGCCACCACCGCGAAGCCGCGGCCCTGCTCGCCCGCGCGCGCCGCTTCCACGGCCGCGTTGAGCGCCAGAATGTTGGTCTGGAACGCAATTCCTTCGATCACCGAAATGATCTGCGCCACCTGCTCCGAGCTGTGCGAGATGTCGCGCATCGTGTCCACCACGCGGCCCACCACGTCGCCGCCGCGCGTGGCCGTTTGCGACGCCTGGCCCGCGAGCGTGTTGCCTTGCGTGGCGTTGTCGGCGTTCTGCTTCACGGTGGCCGTGAGCTGCTCCATGCTCGCCGCCGTTTCCTCGAGCGAAGCGGCCTGCTCCTCGGTGCGCTGGCTCAGATCGGTGTTGCCCGCGGCAATTTCGGCGGCGGCCGTTGCAATGCCTTCGCTGCTCGTGCGCACGCGGCCCACGAGATCGACGAGACGCTCGTTCATGTGGCGCAGCGCCAGCAGCAACTGGCCCGCTTCGTCGCGGCCTTGCGCTTCGATGCGCGCCGTGAGGTCGCCGCGCGCGACGGTTTCGGCCACTTCCACGGCAAGCGCCATCGGACGCGTGATCGAGCGCGTGATGAAGAACGCGAGCGTCGCGCCGATGCCGATGGCGATCACCGTGAGCGACGCGATCCACGCGAACGCGGTGCCATATGCGGCCTTCGCGTCGGCGACCTGCGCCGCCGAGCCGCTGTGATTGAGCGCGATGTCCTGGTCGATCAGGTCGAGCGCGACTTCGAACGATTTCGCCGACGCCGTCGTGACGCCCACGCGCTGATCCGCGGAATTGACGTCGGGCGAATTGGCGAGCGCTTCCACCTTTCTGTCGTCGTCGAGATAGTGTTGCCACGCCACGCCGAGATCGTCGAAAAGCTTGCGCTCCTCGGGCGACGAAACGAGCTTCGAATAGCTGTCGAGCGCCGCGGCGAACTGCTTCGCGTCCTGTTCGTGCCGATCGTGCAGCGCGCCCTGGTCCGCGCCGTTGCCCACGATGATCATGCGCAGGGACGCGAGGCGCACGTCGTCGGCGAGATTGCGCATCTTGCCCAGCGCCTCCACGCTCGGCAGCCAGTTTTCGCCGATCTGCGTGGTGCCGCCGAAAATGCGCGACGCCTCGATGAGTCCGATGCCGCCAACGGCGCCCAGCAACAGCAGCACGATCGCGAACGCCGCGCCAAGACGCGGGCCAATTTTGAGTCGGGTAAGAAGGGACATGAACACGCCGCAGTAAAAGGTCGACTGTATTTCGACCATCGCGCGGAAAAATTGAGGCACCGCGGAAAGAATTACACGCTGTAAGCGGGTTGGCGGAAAAGCGGCGTGAATGAGCGCTGCCGAAGAAAAACGCCGGAAGCAACGAGTGCGAAGAACGAACGATCGGTTCGCAAGCGGTCCGGCAGCGTCGCGGCGCGGCGGCGGCTCGCTTTGCGCGCTCCGTTGGCGTCACGCGTCACGCGTCCTTCGTCGCGCAATCCCATCGTTCGTCTTGATGCGAAAAAACGCGGGTTACAGGCTCGCGACCAGCGCGCCCACCTGGGCGATGGCGGCGTCGCGTTCGGCGGGCGTTGCGCGCGTCGCGCGGGTGAGATACACGGTCACGAGCAACGGCGCGCGTTGCGGCGGCCAGAGGATGGCGATGTCGTTCGCGGTGCCGTTGTCGCCGGTGCCGGTCTTGTCGCCCACGCGCCAGTCCTTCGGCAAGCTCGCGCGCAAACGCGCGTCGCCGGTCTGGTTCGCGACGAGCCACGCGATCAACTGTTCGCGCGACGCCGTGGAAAGACGCTCGCCCAGCAGCAGCTCGCGCAGGTCCGCGACCATCGCGGCGGGCGTGGTCGTGTCGCGCGGGTCGCCTTCGCGCGCTTCGTTGAGCGTGGTTTCGTTGCGGTCGAGACGCGTATGCGGGTCGCCGAGCGAGCGCGCGAACGCAGTCACCGCGCCCGGCCCGCCGATGCTTTCGAGCAGCAGGTTCGCGGCGGTGTTGTCGCTGCGCGTGAGCGCGGCCTCGCACAACCCGGCCACGGTCATGCCCTCGCCGCCCGCGCGCGGACCGCTCAAGGGCGAGTACGGGACCACCTGCGCCTTCGCATAAACGATCCGGCGCGCGAGGCTCTCCTCGCCGCGATCCTTGCGCGCGAGCACCGCCGAAGCGAGCAGCACCTTGAACGTGCTGCACATCGGAAAGCGCGTATCGAGCCGCCAGCCCTGCACGCGCCCGTTTGCCGTGTCGAGGATCGCCACGCCAAGGCGGCCGCCCGTCCGCGCTTCGATCTGCGCGAGCTGCTTTTCCAGCGCCGCGCCTTGCGCGCTTTCCAGGGCGAATGCCTGAGCCGCAACGCCAGCTATCGCACCGCCCAGCATCGTCATGGTGAATCTACGCCGTGTGATCATGAAGTCTCCTTATGGAGCGCCTACTATCGCGCCGTCGTGTTATCCGCGCAAACGATGTTAAATTGCGCCATCCCCCAGAAAAACTTTCGGCTCGATCATGCGTCCGTATCTGCCCCTCAATGCGTTGCGCGCGTTCGAATCGTCGGCGCGGCATTTGAGCTTCACGCGCGCGGCCGTCGAACTCAACGTGACCCAGGCGGCCGTGAGCCAGCAGGTGCGCGCGCTGGAAGAACGGCTGGGCGCGACGCTGTTCAAGCGCCTGCCGCGCGGCCTCGCGATCACCGACGAAGGGCTCGCGCTGCGCCCCGTTCTGAGCGACGCGTTCGACCGCATCGAAGCCGTGCTGCGTCAATTCGAAGGCGGTCACTTTCACGAGGTGCTGAGCGTGGGCGCCGTGGGCACGTTTGCCGTGGGCTGGCTGATGCCGCGCCTGAAGTCGTTTCGCGAGGCGCATCCGTTCGTCGAGCTGCGCATCATGACGAACAACAATCTTGTCGATCTCGCGGCGGAAGGGCTCGATTTCGCAATCCGTTTCGGCGACGGCACCTGGCCCGGTTCGCGCGCCTCGAAGCTGTTCGACGCGCCGCTGTCGGCGCTGTGCGCGCCCGAGATCGCGCAGCGTCTGCATACGCCCGCCGATCTCGCGAACGAGGCGCTGCTGCGTTCCTATCGCGCCGACGACTGGGCGCTCTGGTTCGAAGCCGCGCAGTTGCCGCCGCGTCCCGTGCGCGGGCCGGTGTTCGATTCGTCGCGATTGATGGCCGAAGCCGCCATGCAAGGCGCGGGCGTGGCGCTCGCGCCCGCTTCGATGTTCGAGCGAGACCTGGCGGCGGCGCGGCTCGTGCGCCCGTTCGATATCGACGTGCAAGCGGGCAGCTACTGGCTGACGTGGCAAAAGGCAAAAGCCGCGACGCCCGCCATGCGCGCGTTCGGGCAGTGGCTCGTGAAGGAAGCGCAGGCCGCCGATCCGCAGTTTTGAACCGGGCGCGTGAATCGCGGGCGCTTGTGCCGCTTGCGGCTCTTGCGGCTCTTGCGGCTCTTGCGGCTCTTGCGGCTCTTGCGGCTCTTGCGGCTCTTGCGGTTCTTGCGGTTCTTGTGGCTTTACGCGGCTACGCGGCTTTACGCGGCTACGCGGCTTTACGGGGTCTTACGCGGCTTTACGGGGTCTTACGCGGCTTTACGGGGTCTTACGCGGCGTGAACCCCGGCCGCTTCGGCAAGCGCCGTTCGTTGCAATGCGCCGCTATTCGTCGCTGCACACGCGCTCGGGCAGCGCCGGCGCGGCGGGCGCCGGCTCGATTTCCGTCACGCACTTTTTGGCGCGCAGGATGGCCTGCGGACTCATGCTCAGTTCGTCGACGCCCAGATTCACCAGCGCCGGAATCAGCTCCGGCCGCGAAGCCGCCTCGCCGCACACGCCCACGCCGATCCCCGCGCGCCGCGCCGCGCCGCACACCATGCGGATCGCTTGCAGCACCGCCGGGTGATCGGTGCGATAAAGCGAAGCGAGATTCGGGTTCATGCGGTCCACGGCCATGATGTACTGCGTGAGATCGTTCGTGCCGATGGAAAAAAACGCCACCTCGCGCGCGAGCGCGTCCGCCGTGAGCACGGCGGCCGGCGTTTCGACCATGATGCCGAGTTGCGGCAGCGCGTGCGGAACGTTCGCCGCCGCGAGTTCGGTCGCGACGCGCGCCATGATCGCCTTCACGCGGCGCACTTCGTCCACGTCGTCGACCATCGGCAGCATCACGCGAAGATTGCCGTGTACCGCCGCGCGCAGCAGCGCACGCAACTGCGGCTCGAAAATCGCGGGGCTGTCGAGGCACATGCGAATGCCGCGCCAGCCGAGAAACGGATTCTCTTCTTTCGGAAAACGCACGCCGGGCAGCGGCTTGTCCGCGCCCGCGTCGAGCGTGCGAATGATGACGGGCCAAGGCGCGAACGCGCTCGCGAGTTCGGCGTACACGGCATATTGCTCGTCCTCGCCGGGCACGCACTGGCGGTCCATGAACAGCAGTTCCGTGCGAAAGAGGCCCACGCCCATCGCGCCCGCGCAGCGCGCCGGTTCGATTTCGCCCACGCTGCCTAGGTTCGCGGCCACCAGAATCGGGCGGCCGTCGCGCGTGCGCGGCTCGACGTCGCGATACGCGAGCAGCGCGGCGTCCGCTTCGCGTTGCGCTTCGCTGCGCCTTCTCATCGCCGCTTCGAGTTCGGGCGCGGGGTCGAGCCAGACTTCGCCGCTGCCGCCGTCGATGGCCGCGCGCGTGGCGGCGCGCAATGCGTCGTGATGCGCGTCGTGATGCGCGTCGAGGCCGAGCACGGCCGGAATGCCGTGCGAGCGCGCGATGATCGCGACGTGCGAGGTCGCGCTGCCCGAGGTGCAAACGATGCCCGCCACGTGGCGCAAGTCGGCGCGCGCCAGATCGGGCGCGCTCAGTTCCTCCGCGATCACGATGCTCGGGCCGGGCAAGCCGGAAAGCGACGGCACGGGTTTGCCGAGCAGCGCGGCGGCCACGGCGCGCGTGAGGCCGCGAATGTCGTCGGCGCGGCTCTTGAGATATTCGTCGGGCAACGTGGCGAACGCCACCGCGAGATCGAGCCCGCACTTGAGCGTGGCCGCTTCGGCGCTCCAGCGCGACGCCACGAGCGTCCGGATCGCGCCCGCGAAGTCGTCGCTGCGCGCGACGTCGGCGATCGCGGCGAAGATTTCGTCGTCGGTTTCGTCGTCGCATTGCGCGCCTTCGCGCGGCGCGAGCATCGCGCGCAACGTGTCTTCGAGCGCGGCGCCGAAGCGCGCGAGTTCGCTGTCCACTTCGTGCGGCGCGACGAACTGCCGATCCGCGACGATCTCCTCGCGAAAATACGCGAACACCGCGCCGAACGCCACGCCTTCGCTCGCGGCCACGCCTTTCAGCGCGCGTCGTTCGGCGGGATTCGCTTGTGCGCTTGTTTGTGCGTTTGTTTGTGCGTTTGCTTGTGCGATTGCTTCTGCGCTTGCCTGTGCGCTAGCTTCTGCGCTTGCTTGTGCATTCGCTTCTGCATCGGCGCGCGCATCCGTTCGTGCATCGGCCGGTTCAACCGCGGGCGCGCTCACGTTCGCATCGGCGAGAAATTCGGCGAGCTTGCCCACGGCTTCGCGCTCGTCCTCGCCTTCGGCGCGCAGCACGATCCGCTCGTCCTGCTTCACGCCGAGCAGCATCAGCTTGACCGCGCTTTTCGCGTCCGCCCACGACTCGCCGCGCCCGATCTTCAGCGAGCACGAAAAGCCCTTGGCAAGCTTGGCGAACTGCGTCGCGGGGCGCGCATGCAACCCTTCGCGTACCTTGACGATGACCGGCGTTTCCAGCATGGCATTGCCTCGCGTATTTCAGTAAGGATGACGAACTATCCGCCCGCGCTGCGCGCTCGACGTCGGCATCATGCGTCGACGATCTCGATCACCGTGCCGTTTTTCATGCCGCTGAAAAGCCGGTCGCGATCGATTTGCGAAGCGCAGATTTCGCCGGGGCGTTCCGCCGTTTGCGAGCCGTTGAAGTTGATGACGACGTGCCCGAGTTCGCTCACCTTGTTCCATGCGGTCGGACCCACGGCGGTCACGACCGCAGCCGCCTCGCCGATGCGCAATAGCGCGCCGATGCGCGGCACGTCGCTGCTCGCCGCCTCCACGCGGTGCAGCACCGAGACTTCCGCGAGTTCGGGCGGCGCGCCGTCCGAGTAGAGGATCAGCACGCCGCCTTCGAGCAGCGCCTCGACTTCTTCTCCGATCGACGAAATCACGGTCTTGTAGTAGTTCATGACGGCTTTTCCACTCCAGGCTGATGGTCGGAACTCAGGCGGAATCCACGCGCCAATTACAGCGCGAAGCTCACCACCCACGCGATGAGCACCGAAACCGGACCCATGATCTGGCGGCTGATGAGCACGGCGGGCACGCCGATACGAATCGTCTCCGGCTTCGCCTCGCCGAGCGCCATGCCGACCGGCACGAAATCGCAACCCACTTGCGTGTCGTAGGCGAACAGCGCGGGCAGCGCCATATGCGGCGGAATCGTGCCGTTGCCGATGGCCGGCCCGATGATCGCGGCGCCGATCACCTGCGCGATCACGGCGCCGGGACCGAGCACGGGCGAGAGGAACGGCAGGCCGCAGATCGCCGAAAGAATCACGAGCCCGATGATGTTACCCGCAAGCGGCGAAAGCACGTGCGCGAGGCCCAAACCGATGCCCGTGGAATTGATCACGCCGATCAGCATCGTCACGAACGCCATGAACGGCAGCACGTTGCGAATCACCGTGTCGATCGACTTGCGCCCGCTGTTGAAGAGGATGTTGACGACGCCGCCCATGCCGCGCCCGATCGCCGTGATCCAGCCGACGATGCCGCCCGAATGCGCGCCTTCGGTTTCGCCGCGCGCCGTGGCCGCGGCCGCGAGCGCGGCGGACGCCCGCGCGGGCGTGCTGAAGCTGCCGGTGGCCGCCGTGGCCGCGCGCGCGCCGCTCTCGCCGGTCATGGCCGCCGCGCCGCCGCTCGCGTTGCTCTCGCCGCTCTCGCCGTGCTCGCCGCCTGCGCCGTCCTCGAGCGCGTGCAGGCTGTCGAGGCCGACGCCCGAAACGTAGATGTCCTCGGTAATGAACTGCGCGAGCGGGCCCGACTGGCCGACCGGGCTGAGGTTGATCGTGGGAATGCGTTTGCGCGGATAAACGCCGCAGCGCGCCGTGCCGCCGCAATCGATCACCACCGCCGCGATCTCGGATTCGAGCGGCGGATTGTGAAAGCCGTCGATGACGGTGGCGCCAGTCAGCTCGGCGAGCCGGTGCGCGACCTTCGGAATGTCGCCGCCCGTCACCGCAACGATCTTGTTGCGCTCGACGGTGGGCGCGATCACGAGCGGGCCGCCCCAGCCGTTCGCACCCTTCTGAACGCGAACGGCTCGATAAGTACGCGTGTCCATGTCTGTCTCCTCGACCGTTTTGCCGGTCTCTCTCTGTCGATGTCTCGTGCCGCTGTGTTGCTGTGTCGCCGCTGTGTCGCCGCTGTGTCGCCGCTGTGTCGCCGCTGTGTCGCCGCTGTGTCGTTGCGTCGTTGCCGGAAGTCAGAGCTTGATGCCTTCGCGCTTCGCGATCAGGCGCGTGATGGCTTCCGTCACCACGCCCTTGATGAGATTCACGACCAGTCCCACGCCCAGGTAAAAAAGCGCGAGTTTCGGCAGCGAGAACGGCGCCGCGTTGGTTTCGGCGAGCTTCGTGATGCCCGCCGCCACGCCGAGCCAGACGAACAGTTCGCCCGGATTGCAGTGCGGGAAGAGACCCGTGATCGGGTGGCAGAGCGACACGGCCGAGTCGTAGAACGCGGGCTTGTGGCGCTCCTCGAGAAACACGCCGAAGGTGTAGGCCATCGGGTTGGTCAGGAAGAACATGGCGAGCAGCGGCAACAGCGTGTAGCGCGTGATGATGTTCTTCGAGAAGAAGCGGGCGAGGCCCTGAATGCGCTGCTCGCCCACGAGCGCGATGATCGTGTAGACGGCCGTGAGCAGCACGATCAGCGTGGGGAGAATGCCGGTGACGAAACCGACGAAAGTCTTGCCGCCGGCATTGAAGATGCCGATGAACGCCTCGGCCGCGTGCGTGAGGAACTCCATGCTGCTCTCCTGATGAGGACTGCCGTGTAGATAGGCGCCGAAAGCCGCGCCGCGTGATCCATCGGTGCAACCGTGCTGCGTCCTGCATCCAACATGACGACGATGCTTACGACATTCGCAACATTCGCAACATTCGCGACGTTCGCGGCGCTTACAGGGCGGGCGGCGGCGCGGCGCGCGCGCGCTCGCTGGCCGTGCGGCAGGCGATCTCGAAGGCGTTGGCGAGCGCGCGTTTGGCGCCGGGCGCGAGCCTCGCGGCGGCAAGGCGCCGCGCGAAGTCGCCGGCCGGGCCGTTGCGCAGTTCGGCGCGCGGCTTGAAGCGCGCGAACACGGAGAGGCCGGACATGCTGAGCGCCTCGCGCACCATGGCGCCTTCGTCGGCAGAGTCGATCACGACGATGGCAACCGCGCCCGGCCCCAAACGCCGCTTGAAGGTGCCCACGCCCAGATAGCCGCTATGCCATTGCTGCGCGGTGCGCCGCACGGTGTCGCGGTAATAGCGCATTTGCACCCAGGCCGCGGCGATCTGCATGGCCCACATTGCGGCGAGCAACAACAGTCCTAGTCGAACCAGTTCCATGGCCTGTCTCCTGTTCCTGGCGGGCGACCCGCGAGCCAGCGCTTCAGCGCTCACCTTACTCGAGTCCCAGCCGCACGGCACGCGCGGCGCGCATGAGCCCCGCGCCGCTCCCGCCGGCCGTTATCTATTCGAACTTTAGTCGCTTCTATTAATGCATTTGCCCACCCGATCCCATCGGGGAAAACGCCATTGCACTCACCGCCGCAACGGCTCGCCGACGATCAGCGCCACGTCCGCCGCCGCTTCCAGTTGGGGCATGTGCCCCACGTCCGCGAAACGATGCTGCGCCACGCGGCCCGGCAAGCCGTCGGCGTGGGCGATCGGCATGATGCGGTCTTGCGCGCCCCATACCACGCGCACCGGCATGGCGAGCGCCGCGAGCACGGCGCGCAGGTCGAGCGTCTGGCGGCCGTCCGGGAAAAAGGTTTCGGCGATGGCGGCCAGCGTCGCGCGCTTCGTTTCGCTCGACACCTGCTGCTGCGCACTGGCGACAAAACCTTCGTCGATATGGTCCGGCCGCGCGACGAGTTCCCCGAGCCAGCGTGCGAGCGTCGTCCGGTCGGCGGCCTGCGTCAAGCCGTGGAGCACCGCCCAGTCGCAGCGCGCGCCAAGGCCGGCAGGCGCCGCCAGCGTAAGCGACTGCACGTTCGCGCGCTGCGACGCGGCCAGCGCGATGGCCAGCGCGCCGCCGAACGAATGCCCGACGAGGTGGCAGGCATGCACGCGTTCTTCGTCCAGCACGGCCGCGAGCGCCGCCACGGTGCGGTCGAGCGACAGCGCGTCGTCGGCCGGGCTCTTGCCGTGGCCCGGCAAGTCGATCGCCAGCACGCCCAGATCGCGCGCGAAGCCGCCCGCGCGCAACGCGCGGTAGAGCGGCCGCCAGCTATTGGCCTCGGCGGCGAAACCGTGCAGGCAAACGAGCGTCGCCGCCTCGCCGCGTTGCAGCCAGATGCGGTTGAGCGCGCTCCTTGCTGCTTGCAGCGGCGCGGGCGCTACGGGTTGCAGGGCCGCGAGCACGTCCGCACAACCGATGCGGCCGTGCGGTCCGGAACCGCGCACGCCGTCGAGCGCCATGCCGCGCTCGCGCGCCACGCGCCGCGCGGCGGGCGTCGCGCGCAGCCCGGCCGGTTGCGCGCCGGCGGGCGCGCTCCCGTGGGCGGCTTCGCGCGCGGCGGGCGCGTTGTCGGGTGCGTTTTGGCGTACTTCGCCGTCTGCGTAATCGTGTGCTTCGTGTGCTTCGTGTGCTTCGTGCGCCTCGTGCGCTTCGTGCGCCTCGTGCGCTTCATACGCCTCATGTACCGCATACGCTTCGGCGGCTTCGCGCGCAACCGCCGCCCGTTCGACGCGCGCTCGTTCGCCACCGGCATCCTCGGCACGCGCCGCCGCGCCCGCCGGCTCCCGCAGCGCCTCGCCGCTCGCGTAAATCCACGCGATCACCGTGCCCACCGGCACCGTCTCGCCCACGCCCGCCGCGATCTGCCGCACGACGCCCGTGGCGGGCGCTTCCACTTCCATCGTCGCCTTGCTGGTTTCGATGTCGAACAGCGGCGCGCCCTGCCTGACCGAATCGCCGTCCTGTGCGTGCCACGCCGTGATCGCGCCCTCGGTCATGTCCATGTCCACGCGCGGCAGAATCACCTCGGTCGGCATCTCAAATCCTCCCGCGCACGAGCCGCCGCACGGCCTCTACGATATCGTCCACCTGCGGCACCGCCGCCTTTTCGAGCTGCGGGTTGTACGGCAGCGGGCAGTCCGCGCCGCCCAGCCGCACGATGGGCGCATCGAGATAATCGAACGCCTCGCCCTCGCTCACGATCGCCGAAATCTCTGCGCCGATGCCAAGCTGCTGCACGCCTTCGTACACGCACACGAGCCGCGCGGTCTTGCGCACGCTGCGCACGATGGCGTCGCGGTCGATCGGGCGCAGGCTGCGCAGGTCGATCACCTCCACGTCGATGCCTTCGGCCGCCAGCGTTTGCGCCGCTTCGAGCGAGCGCACGCTCATCATCGAAGTCGCGACGAGCGTGGCGTCGCGTCCCTCGCGCCGCACCACCGCCTTGCCGAGCGGTTCGACGTAATAGCCTTCGGGTACGATTCCCTTGCTCTTGTAGAGCAGCTTGTGCTCGAAAATCATCACCGGATCGGGGTCTTCGAGCGCCGCCAGCAGCAAGCCTTTCGCGTCGTGCGGCGTGCTCGGCTGCACCACTTTCAGGCCGGGCACGTGGGCGAACCACGCTTCGAGGCTCTGGCTGTGCTGCGCCGCCGCGCCCGTGCCCGAGCCCGCCGGAAAGCGCATCACCACCGGCACCGACACGCCGCCGCCCAGCATGTAGCGCATCTTTGCGGCCTGGTTGACGATCTGCTCCATCGCGAGCGTCGCGAAATCGGAGAACTGGAATTCGTAGATCGGGCGCGAGCCCGTCAACGCCGCGCCCACGGCAATGCCCGCGCCCGCGAGTTCGGAGATCGGCGTATCCATCACGCGGTCGCCGCCGAAGCGCTGGTAAAGATCGCCCGTCACCTGGAACGCGCCGCCATACACGCCGATGTCCTCGCCCATCAGGAACACGCGCTCGTCGCGTTCGAGCGCGATGGCGAGCGCTTCGTTGATCGCCTGCGCGTAGGTGAGTTCGCGCGGCTCGGCAGTCGTGTCACTCATGGGCGCCTTCCTGGGTTTCGGTGTAGACGTCGCGCGTGAGTTCGCTCACTTGCGGCGCGGGGCTTTCCTGCGCGAACGCGAGACCTTGTTCGATTTCCTGCTCCACGGCGGCGCGCGTCGCTTCGATGCCCGCGCGGTCGATCAGGCCGGCTTCGAGCAACTCGCGCTCGAAAATGCCGATGGGGTCGCGCGCGCCCCACGCCTCGATTTCCTCGCGCGTGCGATAGCGGTTGCGGTCGCTTCTCGAATGGCCGCGAATGCGGTAGGTCTCGCACTCGATCAGCGTCGGGCCCTGGCCGCCGCGCGCGCGCGCGATGGCGGCTTCGGCGGCGGCGAGCACGTCGCCGAGACGATTGCCGTCCACGGTCACACCGGGCATGGCGTAGGCCGCGGCGCGCTGCGCGATGTGGCCCACGGCCGTCGAGCGTTCCACCGACATCGACATGCCGTAGCGGTTGTTCTCGCACACGAAAATCACGGGCAGCTTCCAGATGGCCGCGAAATTGAGCGACTCGTGGAACGCGCCTTCGTTGTTCGCGCCGTCGCCGAAAAAGCACACCACCACGGCGTCGCGCTTCTGCTTCCTGACGGAAAGCGCCGCGCCCACGGCGATCGGCAGTCCGCCGCCGACTATGCCGTTCGCGCCCAGGTTGCCGCGGCTCACGTCGGCGATGTGCATGGAGCCGCCGCGCCCGCGGCAATAGCCGGTTTCCTTGCCGAAGAATTCGGCGAACATGCGCCTCGGGTCCGCGCCCTTGCCGATGCAGTGGCCGTGGCCGCGGTGCGTCGAGGTGATGTAGTCGGCGTCGGTGAGCAGCATCGTCATGCCGATGGCCGACGCCTCCTGCCCGATCGACAGATGCATCGTGCCGTGAATCAGCCCGCGCATGTAGGCCTGTTCCGCGCTCTCCTCGAAGCGGCGCACGAGATACATCTTGCGCAGCGCCTCGCGCAGCGCCGCCCCCGGCACGCGCGCATAGACGGCGCGCGCGGCGCTCGCGGGTTCGATCTTGTCTGCCAGGTCCGCCATGGTTCGCTCCTCGCTGCGGTGGTCAGGCCGCGGCGCGGCGCGCGCCCAGCACCATCTCGTCCTGGCGGCGGCGCAACTGCACGATGGGCGCGTTCGCATCCACGGCGCAGTTCTGCTGCGTGAGCAGTTCGCCGCGCCCGACCGGCTGCTTCACCACGCCGCCTTCGAGCAGGCCGCAGGGCAGCGCGCCTTGCGCGAGCGCGTCCGCCACGCTCATCGCCCACGCGCGGTAGGTGTATTCGCCGATCGCGTCGAGCTTCTCGCCGGGCTTGAGATCGCGTTTGGCCACGGCGCAGACTTCCGCCACGGGCACGGGCAGCGGCCGCATGTCGGCCTTGCCGTAGAGCACGGCGCGCGCGCACGAAAGCGGCACTTCGAGGCTCGTCAAGTGATACGGACGATAGAAGGTGTAGTACGGGCCGGGGCCGAGCTTGAGGTCGTGCATGCGCTCGCGCAAACGCGGGTGCGCGAGCTCCGCCACGACGAACACGCCCGGCGCCACGCCCTTGCCGATCGAATAATCGACCACGCCCTTGCGGCTCAGCACGCCGCCTTCCGCGACCGGGCACAGCACGCGATGCAACTGGTCGAGCGTCGCGGCCGGGCCGTGCATGCCGGGCACGTCGGGCACGAGACCGGTGGCGTTGCCGATCGCGCACATCTCCACGGCGGTTTTCGAGCCGTCCACGAACTCCACGAGCATGCGCGGGTTCATGTTGCGCGACTTCGCCTCGGCTGCGTAGTCGTCCGGCGTGGCGTCCACGTTGAGCGGATTGTTCTTGCCCTTGCCCGCCGCGACGATCGGATAGCCGAGCGCGCTCACGAACTCGATCAGCTCCAGCGTCGAACTCGGCTCGTCGCCGGCGCCCAGCGTGTACACCACGCCCAGACGCTCCGCCTCGCGCCGCAGGAACGCGCCGATCGTCACGTCGGCCTCCACGTTCATCATCACGAGATGCTTGCCGTGCTCCATCGCGAGCAGGCCGATCTGCGCGCCCACGGCGGGCTTGCCGGTGGCGTCGATCACCACGTCGATGCGCTCGTGCGTGCAAATGGCCGCCGCGTCCTGCGTAACGGCGATCTGCCCGGCCTCGATCGCCTGCGAAATGGCCGCGCCGCTTTGCGCCACGCGATACCCCTCGTCGGCCTGACGCGCCACGCGCACCGCGTCGCACGCGGCCTCCACGCGCAAGTCGGCGATGGCGCCGATTTCGAGGCCGTGCATCTGCCGCACCTGGGTGACGATGTCGGTGCCCATTTCGCCCGAGCCGATCAGGCCGATGCGGATAGGCTTGCCCGACCGCGCGCGAGCCTCGAGGTCGGCCGCGAGGCCGCTGGGAGTGATGTTCAGCATCGGCGATATCTCCTGAGATGAAGGGCGCGCGGGCGTCGACGAATGGCTTCGAACCGGTGCCGCGCCGCGATGAATCATGCACATTTGTTTTTTACAATAGCGCTTTGTTCAATCAAGGACAAGCGCGGCGGGCGCGAAAGACGCGTTCCCAGGGAAAGTTCGGAGATCGGCAAAAACGGGGCGCGAAGCGGCGCGAACGCGTGAAAAAGACGCGTTTTGTCGGACGAATGCGGGGAAGGGAGAAGCGCGCCGCGCCGGGAAAAGCCGCCGCGCGCCTTAAAAGTGTGCGGCTAAGCGACGAGCTTGAGCACGTCGACGGCGGCGTACTGGTCGGTGATGAGCGTGGTGGGCTTGAGCACGCGCAGGCTCGCGAGAATGGCGCGCACCTTGCTCGCGCCGCCCGCCGCGAGCACGCGCTGCGGCACCTGCTTGAGAATGTCGAGCGGCACCGACATCACGCGCTCGTTGATCGGGTGATCGACGAGACGGCCTTCGGCGTCGAGAAAGTTGAACAGCATGTCGCCCACGGCGCCCGCCTTGATAAGCGATTCGCGGTCTTCGTCGCTGATGAGGCGCGAGCGGTGCGACGTGGCGTCCACGCCCATGCCGGCCGCGCTCGTCACGACGGCGTCCAGCGTGCGCGCCATCTCGAACAGGTCGTTCAGGCCGCAGCGCTCGATCAGCGTGGCGCGCGTTTGCGGGCTGTCCACCACGAGCGGCGCCGTCATCAGATAGCAGTCGGCTTGATAGAGCGTGGCGAAGCGCCACGCGAATTCGGCGGGATTGAAGTGGCGCGCCTTCATGATGCCCCCGAGCATGGACACCACCGAAACGTTGTCCACGGGCCGCTCGCTCATGTACGAAAGCGAGCTGATGAGCGTGCGGCCCCAACCCACGCCGATCTTCATGTTCGAGCGCACCATCGACGAAACGTATTCGCCCGCCGCCGCGCTCACCGGCCCGGTGGCGTCCGCGCCGCGCGCCGAAAGCGGCACGACGATGGCCTCCTGAATGCCGAAGCGCTCCTCGAGCAGGCGCTCGAGTTCGACGCATTCCGCGAGCCGGTCGCCGATCACGATCTTCACTTCGTTGCGCTCGCGCGCCGCGGCCAGCAGCCGCACGACGGTCACGCGCCCCACCCCGAGCCGCTGCGCGATTTCCTGCTGCGTCATCTCTTCGACGAAGTACATCCACGCGGCGCGCAAACGCAGCCGGCGCGCGGGATTCTGTTCGTCCAGGTCGTCGTCGCGCGGCTTGCTGGTTGCTCTCGGCACCCTGGTTTCCCCCGGTTCTCAGTGAGGTTTGAAAGTGAACAATTGTGCTATCTTAACTGCAAATGTTGCACGTTCGAGGTTGCCATGGAAGCCAAATCCTTGATCCCTCTCCGTATCGCGCCGGATCTGAATCAGGTGCGGCTCGCGCTGGTGGACTGCGCGCGGCAACTGCGCTACACGGCGCGCAACGTGCCCGGATCGGAGTCGGCGGCGGCCAGCGTGCCCACGCCGCACGGCAGCTTTCCGAGGCCGTTGCCGCAATTTCTCGGCTCGGTCGGCCAGATCGCCGACACCCTCATCGAAACCGCCGAAAACTACGCGGGCCAGGCCATTCCGCCGTTGCAGGATCACTGGAAGCTGCCGGTTCACGTCGACGTCGATCTCGAACGCCTGCTGCTCGATCACGGCGAAGGCAAGCGCGTGCGCAGCTACGCGTCGATCTATTACGCAGCGGCCAAGCGCTTCATCCTGGACGCCGGCGCGCGCGACGTGCTGATCTTCGAGCATCGCATCAACGACGCGCTGGCCGAGTTCTGCGAGCGGCACGAGAAACCGCCCGCGCCGCCGCACGCGGTGGTGAGCGGCCCCGACGAAACGCTGCGCGACGCGACGCGCACTTTCGCCGCGCTCACGCTCGCGCTCGTGGAAAAGCACCCGATCCGCAGCGCGCGCTTCGACGAATTGCCCGACGTGATCGCGCCCTGGTGGCTCATCGCGGAACCCAACGCGTACGTGTTTGTGCTGCTCGGCGTGATCGGTTGCGCGAAGGCCGTGTGCCCCGAAGCGCTGCCCGCCGACGCCGACGGCACGCTGCATCTCGCGGGCGATATCGTCGGCAGCCGCGAGTCGCGCCTGCGCGGCCTGCTCGGCGCGCCCAACGCGCAGGACGCCTTGCAGGAAGAATTCGCGCGCATCGTCAAATACCTTTGAATCGCGCATCGAGCGAGGAACCGACATGCTTCAGGAATACGCGAGTGCGCGCAGCCGCGCGCCCAATGCCTGGCAGGCCACAACGCGGCTTTCGTCGTTCAAGGCTTTGCTCGCCGACGCGTGCCGCGACGTTTGCGCGGCGCAGGGCGTCTCGCTCGAAACGAGCGATCGCGCCGTCACGCGCGCGTTTTTCGCGTGGACGCAGGTGCTCGAAAGCGCCGAATCGCACCGGCATCGCAACGCGCGCGACTATTATCAGTTTCTGTGCGGCGCGCTGCTTGCCGAACTGCTGCGCCACCATGCCGTGCATACGCTGCCGAGCGTGGAGAGCGGCGCGGCGCGGCGTTCCGGTCCAACCGGCGACGCCATCGCGCAATGGTGGCCCGAAGGCTACGCGCTCACGCACTTTTGCGTCGACCTCGTGCGCAAGGTCATCGCGCAGGAATGCGGGGAGATCGTCGCGGCCGGCGCGAAGCTCGGCAATATCAAGGTGTGGCAGTCGTTGCGCGAAAATCTGCTTGAGGAGCCGTCGATCGCGATTGCCTATTTCGACGACTTCATGGGCGTCGCGCCCAACTGGCGCAATCCGTGTTTCGTGGGCGAACGCGCGGCGGCGCGGCATTGATCGACGCGCCACGCCGGTTCCCGCGTCATCGGCTCCATGAACGCGCACCGTTGCACCGTCACGACCGCGACTGCGACCGCCTCCGGCGAGTCGTGAATTCGGTGCGCACACACCGTTTCTGACAACGTTTGCACCGATCGCAAGGCCTCGCCGGCAATGGCCGGCGCCTTGCCGTTTTTGCGGCGTGTTCTCGGGCCTTAGCCCACGCTGAGCGGCGCCTTCGTCACGCTCGCGAACACCGGCGATTGCGCGTTCCGACCCGCACGCGGGTCACGCCACCGGGTCGAGATTCACCACGTCGAGCGTCGCGCGCGTTTTCAGCACGGCCCCGAGCTTTTGAAGCGCCTCGCCCGTGCCGTGCGCGCGCACTGCGGCTTCGTCGCGCCAACGCTCGATCATCACGAAGCGGTTCGGATTCGCGCGGTCGCGATGCAGGTCGTATTGCTCGCAGCCCGGCTCCTTGCGCACGGCATGCACGGCTTCTTCGAGCGCTTGCGCGACAGTCGCGGCGTGCTCGGGGGCGGCAACGATGATCGCTACGATGTTCTGGGTGCTCATGGTCGTTTCTCCTGGTTCGAATCGCGTTGTGGAAATCGCGTTGTGGAAATCGCGTTCGCGAGTCTGCCATTAAATACGCGGGCGCGTGTTTTCGGCCGCGCTGCGCCTAGGGGCGCGTTTTTGCTCGCTGCGGGCGTGAGCGCATGTTTTGTCGATGTGCGAGCAGGCGCGCGTGTTTCTTCGTTATGCGCGCGGCCGCGTTTTATCTTCGTTACGCGTGCGGACGCCGCGTTTTCCTCGCGGCACGTAACGAAGCGAAGAGCATGGGCGCGCATTTTCCGTCGCTGCACGCGCGATCGTGCGCGCTTTTTCACGCGCCGGCGCCTTGGATTCAGGCGGCGCCCGCCCCGCCCATCGTCTACGCGAGCCAGCCGTCGATGCGCTCGCGCAGCAGATCCCGCAACGCGTTCACCGTGGGCGAAAGCATGGCGCGATGCGCGCACACGAGATGCAGCGGCGCGCCTTCGCCCTGATACGCATCGAGCGCGGTGACAAGACGCCCGGCCTGAAGATCGGCATGCACGTCGAGCCGCGATTTGTACGCAACGCCGTGCCCCGCCACGGCCCAGCGCCGCACGAGTTCGCTGTCGTCGCTGCTGCGGTTGCCGTGAACGCTCACCACCGTGGCTTCGTCGCCGCGCCAGAAGGTCCAGCGGTCGTGCAGGCGGTCGCTCAGCGCGAAGCGCAGGCAGTTGTGGCGTGCGAGATCGGCGGGCGTTTCGGGGCGGCCGTGGCGCGCGAAATAGGCCGGCGACGCCACCAGCACGCGGCGGTTCGCGGGCGCGAGCGGCAGCGCCACGAGCGTCGAATCCTCGGGCACGCCATAGCGGATCGCCACGGCAATGGGCGCGCGAAACATGTCCGCCACGTGGTCGCCGATGCGCACCTGCAAGGCGACGGCCGGATGCCGCGTCTGGAATTCGTCGAGCCACGACGCCAGCACGTTGCGGCCGAGATCGGAGGGCATCGAAAGCGAAACCGTGCCGCCGATCGTCGAGCGCCCATGCGCCACGGCGGCGTGTCCCGCTTCCACTTGTTCGATGACGTTGCGCGCGTATTCGAGGTAGCGCTCGCCGTCGGGCGTGAGCCGCAAGCTGCGCGTGGAGCGCGCGAGCAGGCGCGTGCCGAGTTCGGTTTCGAGGCGCTTGAGCCCGACGCTGGCCACGGCGGGCGTGAGATCGAGCTGGCGAGCGGCGGCGGAAAGACTGCCGCTATCCGCCGCGCTGATGAAGATGACGAGGTCTTCCAGTCTGATCATGGGCCGCCGCTGCGTTGCGTGATGCGCGTTCGAAAAAGGTAAGCGAACTGTACACGATGGCGGCGGCGGCCGAACCCGGCTTTGCTGGATCAGCCTTCCTTCTTGATGCGGCTTTCGATATGCGCCGCGCGGCTCGGCGAGGACGGATGCGAACTCATCATCGAGCTTTGGCCGCCGTCGATGGTCGCGAGCTTCTGGAACGCCGTGACCAGGCCTTTCTCGTTCATGCCTTTTTTCTTTAGCATATCGAACGAATAATCGTCGGCGGCGCTTTCCTGCGACTGCGAGAACTGCGCGTTGATGAACTTCTCCGTGACGTCGCCGAGTTGCGAGGTGCTGAGCGAAGTCACCATCGAATTGCCCGCCGCGCCCACCGCCGTGCGCGCCGCGCTCACCGCATACGCGGTTTGCATTGCCTTCTTCGTATGACCGAGCGCCACGTGGCCCATTTCATGGCCGATCACGCCGCGCAATTCGTCGTCGTTCATCATGTCCATGAGGCCCGTATAGACGCGCACGCAGCCGTTGCCCATCGCCCACGCGTTGACGTCCTTCGTCACGTAGACCTTGTAGTCGATCTTCTGGCCGTTGAGCGTCATGTCGCCGAAGCCGCTCATCACGCGCGCGAGGCGCTTCCCATAGGCGCTGTTCGAGGCGGCCACGCTCGATTGCGCGTCGCTCGTCTTGCACGCCTCGTTCGAGAGCGTGACGATGTCGCCGTCGGAAAGCGAAGCGGCCTTGAAGAGATTCGAGCCGGCGGAAACGGCCGCGTTGGGATCGAGGTTCTGCAAGCCCCCGCATGCGCCCAAGCCGACGAGGCTCGCGCCGAGCGCGCAGGCAATGGCGGTTTTGATCGGTGACATTCTGATGCTCCTTCGCTGTTGTAGTGAGTCAACGGTTGAGCCGACGAATGTAGCACCGCGTTTTTTGATACTTTGCCGCGATTCGGGTTTTCAGGCCCGCGCACGATTCAGGTCATGTCACACGCCCGCGCACGCGGCGCGAATCGCGCAAGACTGTTGAAGAACGTGACTTTTTCGCGTGTTTTACGGCCTTAAAAAAAAACAGGCCATGCGCAAACGAGATCGCATGGCCCGGCTTTGTACCGCAACTTCGCGCGTTATTGCTTCTCGACCTTCTTCGGCTTGGGCGGCGACTGGATCTTCGCGTACTGAAACGCGGGCGTGGCCTTGAGCGCGTCCTTGGTCGCGCCCGGCAAATAGAGGTTGCCCTGGCGCACGTCGAGCGATGCGATGGGCACGGCCACGTCGTGCGAGCCCACGCCGAGGAAGCCGCCCGCCGAAACGATCGCGGCCGAAACCGAGCCGTCCGGCGCGACGATCAGATCGCGCACCGTGCCGATCTTCGCGTTGTCGTCGTTATACACGGCCTTGCCGAGCACGCTCTTTTTCACGCTCCAGCCTTCGAGCAGCGCCTGCGACTGTTCGACGCTCACGCTGAGCGGTTGCGCGCCCGCGATCTGGGCGTGCGCCGAAGCGCTGCCGAGCACGGCGGCAGCGGCCGCGACGGTCAACAGGGTGGTGCGAAATTGCATGATGTTGGGCTCCTTGTTTGCGAGTGGTTGAACGACGGACGCCCATGTTAGCCGGGATGGCGCAAACGTGCGTTCTGGCTGCCTCGACGTTCCGGCAGCGCTTCGTCCGGCGCGGCGGATCGGCGCGATATCGGCATGAAAGCAGCGTGGGAACCGTGCGGATGATTCGGATGCCTCAGCAAATCGGCGGCGAACCGGCGTGCAAACAGATTGGCAATCGCACGCCTACCTTTGCGACGCATGCGAAAAGCGGGCACGCGAGGGCGCGTAGAGGCTGCGCTTCGCAACGCAGTATCCGGCAGCGGCCATCGCCGCTCGCGCTCGTGGCCGGGAACGTGACCCGCGAAATGCACACAAAAACCCGTTTGCGCCGCGATTCCTTCATCACAAGCGCCGAAGCAACGGCGCGGCGCATCGTGCGGTATCGTGAACGATAACGCCTCGCGCACGAACTTCTCCAACCGCCATGCCGCTCACGCCCGCCGTGATTTTCGGCGCATTCGACCGTCACAATTTCGGCGATCTGTTGATCGCGCGGGTCGTCGCGCGTCAGTTGCCTCGCCGCGAGTTGCTGTTTGCGGGTCTCGCGGCGCGCGACCTGCGCAACGAAGGCGGCTTCGCCACGCACGCGCTGGCGCAGATCGCGCGGTTCGCCCGCGGCCGCGAGATCGACGTGATCCACGCGGGCGGCGAAGTGCTCGGATGCAACGCGTGGGAAGCCGCCGTGATGATCGCGCCGCCGCCGCGCGTGCAGGCCACGATCGACGAGGAAACCGCCTGGCGGCGCGATCCGCGCGCATGGGCGCGGGCACGGTTCGGCATGGAATCGGCTGCGCCTTACGTGCTCGCGAAGACAGCGCTGCCGGGCGTGCGCGTGCGGCAGCTCGTCGTCAACGCCGCCGGCGGCGCGGACCTGGACGCGCGCGAGGCCGTCTTGCGCGCGGACGCACTGGCCGCCCTGCGAAGCGCCGACTGGCTCAGCGTGCGCGATCGCCGCACGCAGGCGCAGCTCGAAGCGCACGGCATGCGCGCGCGCCTCACGCCCGACCCGGCCGCAATGACCGCCGTGCTTTTCGATGCCGCGATCCAGCGCCACGCCGCGCGAATGCCAGTGCGAGCGATACGCGAAGCCTTCACGCACGGCTATGCCGCCGTGCAATTCAGCGCCGATTTCGGCGACGACGCCACGCTCGACCGCCTCGCGCACGAACTCGAACGCATTGCGAACGCGCACGGCGTCGGCATCGCGCTGTTTCGCGCGGGCGCAGCGCCCTGGCACGACTCGCTCGACGTGTACCGGCGTCTGGCGGCGCGGCTGCCCGCGCAAGCCGTGCGCGTGTTCGAATCGCTGAACCTGTGGGATATCTGTGCATTGATCGCCCATGCCCGCGTGTTCTGCGGCAGCAGTTTGCACGGACGCATCGTGGCGACGGCTCATGCGATCGCGCGAGTCAACATCGCACGAAACCATTCGTTCGGAATGCCAGGCATTGGCTCGCACAAGCACGTGGCCTATGTATCGACATGGGAAGCGCAAGACGTACCGCAGATCGTAACCGTCGACTCGCTCGCCGATGCCGCCGCCGAAGCGCTGCGCGTCGATCGTCAAACGCTGCGCATCCAGGCGGCGAGTCTCGCGCAACGCTGCCGGCGCGAATTCGAAGCGCTGCGCGCCGCGCTCGACTGAACGGCTCGAACGCGGCGCGCGACCTTAGAAGCTGTGGCGAATGCCCGCCATCAACCCGAGTTGTCCCGCGCCGGGCGCCGGCGTCGTGCCGCCGCCGCCCTGGCTCACCGTGTACGCCGCCTTCGCGCTGTTCCAGAGATACGCGCCTTGCAGATAAACGGCCGAGCGCTTCGAAAGCAGATAGGTGGCGCGCAACGCCGCGATTGTGCCGCGCGTGTCGTCCTGGCTGTCGACGATGTGATACACGCCGCCGTCCACCAGCACCGTGGGCGTGACCGGATACGACGCCGTGAGATAGAACTGGTCCGAATGCACGTTGGGCGTGGCGGCCAGCACCGTGTCCACGCGCCGGCCCAGCCAGCCGCCGCCGAGCCGCAGCGCGCCGACATGCCCGTAGCCGTTGAGCTGCATGCGCACGTCGGTGTCGCCGGGGTTCGTGAGCGCGAAGGTCGGCGTGCCGTCGTAGAGGTTCGCTGCCGCGCCCGCGCCGCCGCGCTGCTGGTCGTAGGCCGCCGCGACGCCGTAGCCGTCGCGGTCATAACGCAGCATGGCCGACCATTCGCGGCACGACTGCGAGCTGCCCGGCACCGGGCCCGAGCACGTGCCCTGCCCCGGCGAGTTGCCCGTGCCCGCCGCATCGCGCCCGAACGACCATGTTGCGCCCAGCGTGAAGCCCGCGTAGCTGCCCTTGTAGACGATGGTGCTGTCGCTGCGCGAACTCGGCAGATATTGGTCGAACGATGCCGTGCCGCCGTAGATGTCGGGGCCGAGCAGATCGGCGTCGGCGATGGCCCAGTACGTCATCGTGTATTGACGGCCGAAGGTCAGGTTGCCGTAGGGCGTGCTGAAACCCACCCACGCCTGGCGCCCGAACAGGCGGCCGCCCTGGTTGAGCGTGCCGCCGCGCATGTTGAAGCCGCTTTCGAGCGCGAAGATCGCCGCCCAACCGCCGCCCAGCCCTTCGGTGCCGCGCACGCCCCAACGCGACGGCAGTTCGCCGGTGATGCCCGGCATGCGCACGACGGCGTCGCCCGCCGCATTCGCATGCGACACGTATTCGATGCCCGTATCGACGATGCCGTACAACGTCACGCTGCTTTGCGCGAATGCCGGTGCGCCGAGCGCGGCGCAGGCCAACCCTGCTGCGATCCGAAGTTTCATGATGTCCAACGTCTCCTGATGTAATGTTATTTAGTTAGCAGTCTTGATCGAATGGATTTCGGGCAAGCGCCGCCATGCGCCGCGGCCCCAAGGCCGCGTCAGTCGTGCGCCAGGAACGGAAAGAACAGGAAGCCGGCGCGCTTTTAGCGCGGCGCCGCGCGCTTCGGAATATGACGGACCACGAGCGCCAGCGCGAGCAGCACGACCGCCATGGCCGCGCCCAGCATCGTCAGATAGCCCGCCGCGCCGCCTGCCGTGATGATCGCCGCGCCCGCGAACGCGCTCAGGATCGCGCCCACGCGGCCGAAGGCCAACGCCGAAGCGGTGCCGGTCGCGCGCACGCCGGTGGGGTACACATAGGCGCAAAGCGCGTACATGGTCGATTGCACGGCGTTGACGAAGAGTCCATGCAGCGCGAGGCCCGTGATGAGCCAGCCCGTGTGCGAGGCGGCGCTCACGCCCAGCAGCATCCACGCGCTCGCCGCGCCGCCCGCGCAACAAAGCAGCAGCGGCCCGCGCGAGCCGAAGCGCGCGATGGCCAGCGCGCACGCCAATGCGCCGATCACGCCGCCAAGGTTGTAGGCGCTCAAGCCGTAGCCCGCGAGCGCCACGCTCAAGCCTTCGCTCGTGAGCATGGTCGGCAGCCAGCTAAACGCGCTGTAAACCGCGAGCAGACACATGAAGAACGCGCACCAGATGGCCGTGGTGTCGCGCGCGCGGCCGTCGCGAAAGAGCGCCGTGAAGCCCACGTGTTTTTCCGCGCTTTGTTCGCGCACGTCGGTGAACTGCGCGCCTGGCGCAACGTCGCGCCCCATGCGGGCGAGCAGACGCACGAGTTCGGGCCAGCGCTGCGGCCGGCGCGCCAGAAAGCGCGGCGACTCGGGCAGCGCGATGAGCAGCACGAGCGCGAGGGCGAGCGGCAGCACGCCGCCCACGAAGAAGAGGCCGCGCCAGCCGTATGCGGGCAGCACCTGCGCCGCGAACAGGCCCGCCACCATGCCGCCGAGCGGCACGCATACGATCGTGGCCGTCACCGCGAAGGTGCGAAAGCGCGCGGGCGTGAATTCGGCGGTCATCGTCGTCGAGCTGGGCAGCGCGCCGCCGATGCCGAGGCCCGCCACGAAACGCAGTGCCGCGATGGCCGCCACGTTCGGCGCGAGCCCGATCGCGCACGTCGCCGCGCCGAACACGAGCACGCTGCCGACCACGGCCCAGCGCCTGCCGAAGCGGTCCGCGAACAAGCCCGCGAACGCGCTGCCGATGCCCATGCCGATCAGCCCCGCCGCCACCACGGGCGCAAACGCATTACGCGTGATGCCCCATTCCTTGATGAGCACGGGAATCGCAAAGCCGATGAGCTGGCTGTCGAAGCCGTCGACGACGATAGAGAGCGCGGCGAGCACCACGGCGAACTTCTGCAACGTGGCATAAGGCCCGTCGTCGAGCGTGCGCCCGATGTCGACGGTGCCGCCTTGCAACGCGCCCGCTTCCTGCGGCGCGGCGCCCGAGGCGGACGCGGGTGTGGCGTAGTTCATGAATGTCTCCTATGCCGCGCGTTCGTACGCGCGGTCGTTCGTGTGTGAGCGTGGCGAGCGCGCTCGCCGCCGGTTTCAGCGCTGCATTTTCATTCGGACTGCCTGGCATCCACGAGACGCACGAGCGTCCACAGCGTTTGCGTGCGCGGGATTTCAATCTGCTTGCGGCGCGCGGCCTCCACCACGGCGCCGTTGATCGCCTCGATTTCGGTGCGGCGTCCGGCGAGCACGTCTTGCAGCATGGAAGGCCGGTGCGCGCGATGATGCGCGAGCGCGTGACGCACGTTGGCCGCCACGTGCGCCTCGTCCACGGCGATGCCGTGCGCGCGCGCCACGGCCGCGACTTCCGCGACGATGGCCAGCGCAAGGGCTTCGCCCTCGGCCACATGGGTCAGTTCGCCCACCGTGCATGACGTCACCGCGCACAAGCTGTTGAGCGCCGCGTTGAACGCCACCTTCTCCCAGATCGCGACCCAGACGTCGGCGTCGGCGGCACAGGCGAGGCCCGCCTCGTCGAGCGCCGCTATCGCTCGGGCCAGCGCCGGCGTCGGCGTGCCGTTCGCGCTCATCATGCGAATCGTGCCCGCACCGTGCGAGTTCACGCGGCCCGGCTGGTGCTTGTCGGCGGGCCACGTCGTCACGCCGATCATCACGCGGGAAGCGTCCGCGAACTTCGCGAGCCGCTCCGCATTGCCAAGGCCGTTTTGCAGCGAAAGCAGCGCCGTTTGCGGCCCCAGTGCGCCGCGCGCGGCATTCAGCGCGGCTTCGGTATGCATCGTTTTCGTGAACACGATCAGCAGATCGGCGGCTTCGCGCGCGGCTTCGGGGCGCATCGCCGCGAGGTTCGCGACGATGCGTTCGCCCGCGTCCGTGCTCAACCGTAAGCCATCCTGATTAATGGCGCGCAGGTGAGCGTCGTCGACATCGAGCAGCACCACGCGGTGGCCCGCTTCGGCGAGCAGCCCGCCGAACAGCGAGCCCATCGCGCCCGCGCCGAGTATGGCAATGTGCATGACGCGCCCTCAGAACGGATAGTGGCGCGGCGCCGTTTGCAGCGTGATCCAGCGCAGTTCCGTGAATTCCGCAATGCCCGCCTTGCCGCCGAAGCGCCCAAAGCCGCTTTCCTTCACGCCGCCGAACGGCATCTGCGCTTCGTCGTGAACGGTCGGCCCGTTGATGTGGCAAATGCCCGACTCGATGCGTTGCGCCACGTTCCATGCGCGCGCCGTATCGCGGCTGAACACGGCCGACGAAAGACCGTAGGCGTTGTCGTTCGCGCAGGCAATGGCCGCGTCCTCGCCGCGCACGCGCACGATGCCCTTCACGGGGCCGAACGATTCGTCGTGGTAGATGCGCATTTCGGGCGTCACATGGTCGAGCAGCGTGGCGGGCATCAGCGTGCTGTGCGCCTTGCCGCCGCACACGAGGGTCGCGCCTTTCGCGAGCGCGTCGTCGATCAGCGCGTTGCAGCGTTCGACCGTGCTCATGTCCACGACCGAGCCGAGCACGACCGGGCCTTCGCGCGGGTCGCCGAGCGGCAACGCTCGCGCGCGTGCGCCGAGCCGTTCGACGAACGCGTCGGCAATGCTTTCGTCGACGATGATGCGCTCCGTCGACATGCAAATCTGCCCGGAATTCGCGAACGCGCCGAATGCGGCCGCGTGCGCCGCCGCTTCGACATCGGCATCGTCGAGCACGACAAGCGGCGCCTTGCCGCCCAGTTCGAGCACGGCGGGCTTCAAATGGCGCGCGCAGGTTTCGGCGATGATGCGGCCCACGCGCGTCGAGCCGGTGAAGTTCACGCGTCGCACTTTCGCGTGCGCGATCATGGCTTCGACGATCGCCGCGGCGTCGGCGGGCGCGTTCGTCACGAAGTTCACGGCGCCGCGCGGCAAGCCCGCTTCCTGCAACGCTTCGACGATCAGGCCGTGCGTTGCCGGACAAATCTCCGAGCCTTTGAGCACGACCGTGTTGCCGCACGCAAGCGGCAGCGCGATGGCGCGCACCGCGAGGATCACAGGCGCGTTCCACGGCGCGAGACCGAGCACCACGCCTGCCGGCTGGCGCACGCCCATGGCGATGCTGCCCGGCACGTCGGAGGGAATCAGCTCGCCGCCGATCTGCGTGGTGAGTGCGGCCGCCTCGATCAAGCCGGCCGCCGCGAGATGCACGTTGAAGCCGGCCCAGATGCCCGACGCGCCGGTTTCGGCGGCCATCGCGGCGGCGAACGCATCGGCTTTCGCTTCGAGCGCGTGCGCGGCTTTCGTGAGCAGCGCGCGGCGCTCGCCCGGTCCGAGCGCGGACCAGACGGGGAACGCGGCCGCGGCGGCGTCGACCGCGGCAATGGCGTCGTCGACGGTGGCGGCCGGCGCGCGGCTCGCCACGCTGCCGTCGAGCGGATTGCGGCGCTCGAAGCTCGCGCCGTTGCGCGCGGACATGCGTTCACCGTTGATCAGCATCGCTACGAGTTGCATGGCTTGTCTCCTTTCATTTGGGTTCGCGTGCTTACGCGACGATCGTTTCGATCAGCAGCGGTCCCGCCGGTTTCGTCGTCGCGAGTGCATTGTGCAAGGCTTCGCGCAACTTCGCCGCCTCGCTCACGCGCAGGCCGGGGCAGCCCATGCCCGCCGCGATCGCCACGAAGTCGAGACCGGGCAAGTCCGTGCCCTGCACCGGGTCCGCCGGCCCGAAGCCGAACACGGGTGCGAAGTCCTGCAACGCGGCGTAGCGCGCATTGTTCAGGATAACGAAGGTTATCGGCAGCGCGAGCTGCACCGCGCTCCAGATCGCCTGGATCGAGTACATGCTCGAACCGTCGCCGATCAGCGCGATCACGCGTTCCCCCGGCTTCGCGAGCGCCACGCCCACGGCGGCCGGCATGCCGTAGCCGAGACCGCCGCTGTCCATCGTGAAGAACGTGCCGGCGCGCTCGAACGGCAGATACGTCTGCATCACCGGGCGCGAGCTGGGCGCTTCCTCCACCACCGGCGTGGCCGCGTCGCGAACTTCAGCGAGCGTCTGGAGCGCGAACGCCACCGACATGCGCTCGCCCGCTTCGGGCGGCGTCGCGCGCGGCGGCACGGCGCGCGGCGCGGGCATCGCGCGTTCACCCGCACGCGGCGGCGCGGCGCGTTCGAGCAGGTCGAGCACGCCCAGCCGCACGTTGCCTGCCACGGCAAGACCTTGCGGCGTCCACGCGGCCGTGCCGGGATCGTCGACGAGTTGATACAGCGCGGCGCCAGGCGGCACGTGCGGGCCGCGTCCTTCGACGTGATAGGTGAACGCGGGCGCGCCGATCGCGAACACGAGATCGTGGCCGTCGAGCAATTCGACGATGCGTTCGCGCATGGCGGGCAAAAATCCGGCGAACAGCGGATGCTTTTCGGGGAAGCTACAGCGGCCCGTCATGGGCGCCACGAACACGCGCGCACGGTGACGCTCCGCGAGCCGCACCACGTCCTGCACCGCGCCCGCGCGATCCACGCCGCCGCCCACGACGAACACCGGGCGCGCACACGCATCGAGCGCCGCGCCGATGCTGGCGAGCGCCGCGGGTTCGGGGCGCGTCGTGTGCGCGAGCGTGCGGTCGGGCACGCGCTCGCCGGGCTGGTCCCAGTCGTCGACGGGAATCGACACGAACACGGGGCCGCGCGGCTCCTGCATCGCGATCGCCCAGGCACGCGCGATGGCGAGCGGCACGTCCTGCGCGCGCGCCGGTTCGATGCTCCACTTCACATACGGCTTCGGCAGTTCGGTGGCCTGCGTGGCCGCGAGAAACGGATCGAACGGCAAGATCGAACGCGCCTGCTGGCCCGCCGTGATCACGAGCGGCGTGCGGTTGCGAAACGCCGTGAAGATGTTGCCCATTGCGTTGCCCACGCCCGCCGCCGAATGCAGGTTGACGAGCGCGGCGCGCCCCGTGGCTTGCGCGTAGCCGTCGGCCATGCCCACCACCACGGCTTCCTGCAAGCCCAGCACGTAGCGAAAATCGGCGGGGAAATCGCGGAACATCGGCAATTCGGTCGAACCGGGATTGGCGAAAATCGAGGTCATGCCCACGCGGCGCGCGAAGTCGATCACCGCGTCGCGCACGGTCCACTCGGCCGCCGCCGGGGTCTGCGTCGGCGGTTGCTGCTGATTCTGCTCAGGCGCGCTGCCAGTCATTTCAGGCCTCCTGTCCAAAAAGCGCGTCGTTCGATGAAATCGCATTATCGCGATGCTCTGGGTAACCGAAAATTGCCGAATTCGCCAAAAGGCATTACCTTTAGGCATGACCTACAACCTCCAGCAACTCCAGGCGTTCGCCACGATCGTCTCGGCGGGCAGCCTCGGCCGCGCGGCCGAAACGCTGCACGTCACGCAGCCCGCGTTGAGCCGCGCGATTCGCCGCCTCGAAGAACAGGTGGGCGCGCCGCTTTTCGAGCGTCATTCGCGCGGCATGCATCTCACGGCGGTGGGCGAAGCGCTGCTGCCGCACGCGATCCTTTTGCAGCGCGAAGCCGAACAGGCGCGCGAGGAAATCGACGCAATGCGCGGGCTGGCGCGCGGCACGATACGCGTGGGCGCGGTGGGCAGCATTGCGAGCCTCGTGCTGCCGCTCGCCGTGAGCGGCGTGCTGCGGCGCTGGCCGAAGCTGCGTGTCGAGATTATCGAAGGCGTGTGGGATCGGCTCGCGGATGCGCTCGTGAAGCGCGAAATCGACCTCGCACTCAGCATGGCCGTGCCCGACACCGATGAAATTGCCGCCATCGGCGATTGCCGTTGGGAGGATTACAGCTATGTGGTCGCGGCGCTCGATCACCCGCTGCGCAACCGGAACACGTTGACACTCGCCGATACGATCGACGAGCAATGGGCCATTCCGCCGCGCGGCACGGCGCCGTTCGAACATATGGAGCAGGCGTTCGCGGCGCAGGGGCTGGGCCTGCCGAACGTCGTGGTGGAAACGCGTTCGATCACGGTGCTCAAGAGTCTGGTCGCGCGTTCGGGCTTCCTGAGCTGGATGGCTTCGACGATGTATCTCACCGAAAGCAAGGCCGGCGTGTTCGACACGCTCGACATGCCGGGCGTGGAAGGACGGCGCACGCTCACGGCGTTCCGGCGGCGTCACGGCATCTTGCCGAGTCCGGCCGTGAAGCTGCTCGAACAGTTGCGCACGTTGACTTCGGCGCCGCTGTAGCGCGACATCGCGCGCGAAATCCGCGCACGGTCTATCGCGAGGAAGGTGCCGCGGCCGCGACTGGCATCGCCTTACATCGTTACGGAGTGCCAGGCGTTGCGGTGTTTATGCCCACTGCACTTTCGAACTCATCGGGCGGCGGATTGACGAACGGCCTTTTTCGCCGAAGTGGACTTTGCGCGTTTCACCGCCGTGGTTTTCTTCGCGGATTTTTTTGCCGCGGCCTTGCGCGCCGCCGGCTTCACGGCTGCCCGCACGGCGCCATTCGCCGCGCCGCCGTCGATCAGGAATCTCGACCGGTTCCTGACATCGCGAATCCAGAGCGGCGCCAGGCCGCGGCCAGTCCAGGTGGCGCCCGTTTTCGGGTCTGCGTATTTGGGCGCGACCGTGCGTTTCACCGCGTGTTTCGTGGCCGCTTTTGCGCTCGCGCCCGGCTTGCGGCCGCGCCTTTTGCCGAGAAAACGCTCGATATCGGCCACGCTCAAACCGTGCTTCGTCATCAGATCGCGAATCTTCGCGAGGCCCGCCGACGTCTGCCTCTGGACAATCGATTCGGCCTGCTTTTGCAGCTTCGAAATCTTTAACTGAATTGCATCCACAGTGACCATTCACGCCTCCTCATTCGCCATTTTTTTACGGACACCCTTCAGCACTTTCATTCGAAATGACAAACGTCGAATGCAATTATCAGAGCGCCGCAAAAGACGCTTTTATTATGATGCCAGGATTCACGATAATGCAAATTCGAATAGTCGGTTTTGCCCAATTACGCCGGCGCCGCGACGCGCTGCAATTCCACCACATTGACCGCCGCGCCGAAAACCTCGCGTATCGCGGGCAAAAGATGATCGTGGTGAGTGAGAAATAACACCTGGGTTTTCGCCGATAGATCGCGCAACGCTTCGAATCCGGCTTTCGCGCGCTCATCGTCGAAATTGATAAACAGATCGTCGGCGACGAATGGCAACGCCGCTTTGCTCGCCAATTGCAATTCGAGCGCGGCGATGCGCAGCGCGAGAAAAAGCTGGTCGCGCGTGCCTTCGCTCATGCCGCTCACCTCCACCGACTGGCCGGTGTTGCGGCGCGCGTGCAACGCGGGCGGCGTGCGTTCGGTATCCACCAGAAGCCGCGAGAATTCGCCGAGCGTGAGTCCGTTGAATATTTCGGCCGCGCGGCGCAGCATCGGCCCTTGTTTTTGATCGCGATAGCGGTCGGTGGCCCATTTGAGCAGCCGGCTCGCCGTGGCCGCTTCGAGATATTCCTCGGCGGCGTCGCTCATCGCGCTCAGCGCTTCCTGGCGCTTCGCCTCCGCGAGCGCCGCGCCCGCCTGCCCGTTGATCGCGTCGAACGCTTGCACGGCCGTGACTTGCGCTTGCAGATTCGTGCTCAATTGATGGCCGATTGCTTCGAGTTCCTGCCCGAGCGTTGCGAGCCGCGCGGGCACCTCGGCGATAGGCTGCTCCGCGACTTCGGCGGCAATCGCCGACTGCGCGAGGCCGTCGCCGTCGCGCACGAGCGCATCCTGTGCCGCGGCAATCGCATCCACGAGCGCACGGCGTTCGTTCGAACGCGCCGCAACGGGCAGCGCGGCTTCGATGGTGGCCGCGCCCGCGAGCTTCAAGATGGGCTCGATGCGCGCCTGCGCGCTCGCGAACGCGGCCGCCGCGTCGGCCATGCGCGTGCGCGCGAGCTTGACGTCGGCTTCGGCCTGGGCGAGCGCCTTCGCGGTTTCCCTGGCGCGCGCAAGCCGCGCGGCGAGTGTTCGCGCAATGTCGAACGCGTCGGCGGCGGCGTTCTGCATCGCGAGCGTTTGCGCAAGGCGGCGCGCTTCGGCTTCGAGCGTCGCCATTTCCGCGCGTATCGTGCGGATGCGATTGCGCGGCGCCTCGGCATCGGCAAACGCGGCGGCAACGGCATTCGCGAGTTCGACCGCGCTTTCGGCGGCCGCAAGCGTCGCGGCGCGCGCATCGAGATTCGCCTGCGCGAGCGCATCGCGCCATTGCGACTGCCACGTTTCGTAAGCGGATTGCGCGGCGGCCAGCTTCGCTTGCGCGCCCTCGTGCTCGCGCCGCGCGTCGTGCAATTGCGCTTCGAGACCTTCGCGTTGCCCCGCCGCTTTTCGCGCCGAATCCACGAACGTCTCCGCAGCGTGGATGAGCGCGGGCAAGCTGTCTTGCGCGGCGATGCCGGCCACGCTCGCAAGCGCCTCGCCCAGCGCCGCGTGCGCCGCGATGCGCGCGGCGCGGCTGGCTTCGCATTCGCTCGCGCGCCGCTCGCAGTCCGCTTGCGCGGCAAGCGCGGTCTCGCGATGCGCGAGCCACGCACTCATGTCGGCAAGCGGCATGCCGGGCACGTTCGCGTGTTCCGCCAGTTGCCGCCATCTCGCGTGGCATGCATCAAGCTCGTCGGCCCGTTCGATTGTTACGGTGTGCTTACGATCGGCGTTCGCACGCGCGGCTTCGAGTTGTTCGCGCAGCTTCTGCAAGGCCATCGCCGCTTGCGACGTGCCGAGTTGCGCATCCACGAGTTCATCGGCAAGACGCATGGCGTCGTCGATAACCGGCGCGCCTTGGGCGAGCGTCACGCGCGCGGTCTTCACGTCGTCCCATGCCTCGTTGCGACGCGCGCGCGCCTGCTGCACGTCCGCGTTCGTCACGACTTTGTTACCTTGGGCGAAGTGCTTTTCCTGCAACGCGAGTTGCTCGACTTCCGCCGCCGCCGTCGCGTGAGCGTCCCGCGCGTGGGCGAGCGCGTTCGCGCGTTCGCTTTCTTCCTTTTGCAGCGCGGCAAGCCGCGCGGGCGAAGGCACGTCGAGCGCGCGCAACGCTTGCACCGGCTTGCGCCAGGGGCCGAGCGCCGCGAGCGCGGCTTCGAGCGTGCGCCGCGCCTGCGCGAGTTCGCACTCCAGCGCGCTCTCCTTCGCGGCATGGTTGCGGAAATCGCGGGCATTTTCGAGCGCCGCACGCAACGCCGGCGAGACCTCGACATCGCGCAGCGCCGCCCGTTGCATATTCAATTGCGCGAGCTTGCGCGCCTGCTCGTCGCACGCCTCGCGCGCCGTGGTCAGCGCCTGCTCGCGCACGCCGTGTTCGCGCAGCACATAGGTGAGCGTTTTCAGCGCCAGCGCGCCGGGCAATGCCGCGCGCAAGGCAGCTTCCTCGCGCGGCCAGCCGAGTTGCGCGGCGGCGGCGAACGCCGTGTCGAGATGGGTTTGAATCTCCGTTTCGCGCACCAGCAATTCGCGCGGATGATTCACGCACGCGCCGCGCAACGCATCGAGCGCATCGATTTCGGCGGCAAGGTCGAGTGCCTCGCGATCGGGCGCGAACGCGTCGCGCGCGCGCTCTTTGTCGCGCACTTCGGCTTCGCGCGCTTCGTGCAGCTTATGCTCGGCGGCCATGTCGGACTGCGCCTGCGCGAGATCCGCGTAAGCCGTGGGCGGCAAATCGACCACCGCGCCCAGCGCGTCCAACGCTTCCTGCTTGCGCGACAAATCCGCGAGATACGGGGCGAGCCGGCGCATGCGTTCGAGCTTCACGCGCTGCGATTCGAGCGCGCGCTGTTGCCCGCGCAACGCACCGATCGCCTGTTCGACCGCTTCGACGGCTTCCCTTTTTTCGACCCAGTCGCGCGTGCGCACTTGCGCCGCTTTCATTTCGCTCACGGCCTGCGTGAACGCTGCTTCCGCTTGTGCATAGACACTGCCGGAACGGCGCGGCGCCCATAATTCGGCCGCACGCGCTTCCAGTTCCTCGCGCACCGGCCCCAGACTGCCGACGCCCGCCGCGGATTCGAACAGCACCTGACCGAGTTTGTCGGACGCATCGAGAATGCTGCGGCCGCCCTCCACGAGACGCGCGTGATCGAGTCCGAACATCTGCTCGAAAAATTCCTTGCTCGCGCCGTCGAGCAAGGCCGCGAGAAAATCGTCGGGCAATTTGTCGTCGTTGGGCGTGCGCAGCGAATTGCGGCCGCGCGCGCGATGAAACGCCCGCACGTCGCCGCTATTTTCGAGCACGCCGCCAATGCGCAATTCGGGCGTGCCGTGCAGAAAGTCGAGCGGCGTTTGCAAACGCATGCCGAACAGCAATTCGGAAACGGCGGTACGCACCGTGGATTTGCCCGCTTCGTTCGGCCCGACGATCACATGGAAATCGAACGAAGCGCGCGGAAACGACAGGCTTGCGTCGGTGAACTTGCCGTATTTGATGAGATCGAGTTGCTTCAGGCGCACCGCTCATTCTCCCGTGGAAAGACGCGCCAGCAGCGCGGGACCGACCTGCTCGACCAGCGCGGCGAGCTGGCCTTCGCGCGCGAAGTCGAGCAGCGGCGCTTCTTCCTTCACTTCGCTGCGCACCTTGCCGACGAACGGACGCAAATCGCGTTCGAGCAGCGCAAGGAATTCCGGGTCCTGCGCGGCCGCTTCGAGTATCTGCCTGAGATCGGCGAGCGCTTCGAGCGGCTCGTTCTGCGCGAACGCGGCATGAGTGTCGGCGGCGGTCGTTTCGACCTTAACCTTTTCGAGCCACAGCTTGTCGTTGCCGATCACGCCGATCTGATTGAGCACTTCCGCGCGCAATTGCGTCGCGCGCCCGAAGAACAAACCGTGCGCGGGCGTTTTGCCCGTCACGCTCACGCGCACCGCGCGCGGCACGTGCGCATCGACAACGAGCAACGCTTCGAGCGCCGCGCCGATCTTGCGGGAAAGATCCGCGATGCTCAGGCAATCGCTCGCATCCACGCGCACCGCTTCCCAGCGCAACACATCGAGATAAAGCCGCTCCACTTCCGTGCGGTTGCCGTCGACGCTCACGAGCACCGCGCCGCGCCGCCCGGTTTCGCGTATGTGCCGCCCTTGCAGATTGCCGGGAAACACGATCGTCGATTGCTCGGACCATTGCTGGAACTCATGTACGTGACCGAGCGCCCAATAGTCGTAACCCTTTGCATGCAGTTCCGCACGCGTACACGGCGCGTAAGTCGGATGCGCGGTGTAGCCCTCGAGCGCCGTATGCAGCACGCCGATGTTGTAGTAGCCGGGCACGGGCTGCGGATAACTCACCGCGAGATTGTCGATCACGGCTTTGTCCTTGAAGCTCTGGCCGTGCAGCGCAACGTTCAGTTCGTCGATACGATGGGTTTCCGGCTTGCGATGATTGAACACGGTCACGTTGTCGGGCAGCGTGAGCTTCTTCGTCATTTCGCTTTCGGCGTCGTGATTGCCCCAGAGCGCGAACACGCGAATGCCGGCCTTGCGCAAACGTCCCATCTGCTGGCCAAAGAAAATGCCGGTGTTATGGTCTTTCCAGTCGCCGTCGTAAAGATCGCCGGCGATAACGACGAACGCGACCTCTTCTTCGATCGCGCGATCGACGAGCAGACGCAGCGCCTCGCGCGTGGCATTGCGCAATTGCGCGGCGGGCGCATCGGGATACGCGCTCAAACCGTGGAGCGGGCTGTCGAGGTGAATGTCTGCCGCGTGGATGAACTTCACGAGGTGTCCTGTTTAGATGGCGGATGCCGACCGCCGATGCGATCGCGCGTGCAATTTTAATCGACGCGCGCAGCGGCGCCCGCGATCGAGCACTTTGACATAGGGCTAACCCGCACAGTAGAATTATTCATCGCCCGCTGAATAAATACGGCGACACCTCTCCCGGCGCCCTCGCGCGCCTCACCCGCAGTACGCCTTTCTCCCGCGCGCAATCACGGCAAGACGCGGCGCATTGCTTTCAGCGAACCAAACCGATGGACAAGCTGGCCAGCATGAAGATGTTTGTAAGGGTCGCGCACGCGGGCGGCTTCGCCAAGGCTGCGACACGCGCGTCGCTGAGCACGGCGGCGGTGTCGCGCGCGATCATGGATCTCGAATCGAATCTGCAAACGCGGCTGTTCAACCGCACCACGCGGCAGATTTCGTTGACGGACGCGGGGCGCCGCTATCTCGTCCATTGCGAGCGCATTCTCAATCAAGTCGAATTCGCCGATGCCGAAGCCAAAGGCGCGACCGCGCAACCGGCCGGGCGTTTGCGGATTCACGCGACGGCGAGCTTCGGGCAGCATTACCTCACGCCGCTGCTCGCGCAATATACGTCGCAATTCGAGGACGTTTCCGTCGATCTCGTGCTGTCGCAGCGCACGCCCGACCTGCTCGACGAGAAGTTCGACGTGGCGATCGTCGTCGCGCAAAATCTCAAGGATTCGTCGCTTGTTTCGCAGCGCGTGGGACAAACGCGCTCGGTGCTGTGCGCTTCGCCGCGTTATCTCGCGCAACGCGGCGCGCCGCGCACGCTCGCCGATCTGGAACAGCACGTCTGCCTCCAACTCAATTTGCACGATATGCCCGCGGCGCAATGGCTGTTCGACGATGCCGATGCCGAATCATTTCGGACACCGAAGCAAGCGCCGCTCACCGTGAATGTGCCCGAAGCGCTCGCGCAAGCGGTTCAAGCGGGCATGGGAATCGGCATGCTGCCGATCCCGACCGCGCTTCAGGGCATTCGAGACGGCAACCTGGTGCCGGTGCTGCCCGGCGTGCGACCGCTGCCGTACAACGTGTACGCGCTGTACGCTTCGCGCCAATATCTCGACGCCAAGATCAAAACGCTGGTCGAATTCCTGCGCGACGCCGTGCCGCAAAAAATCGCAGAGCACGAGCAGGCGCTCGACGCGGCGCTTGCGCGCCGCAATCGCGTGATGGTTTGCGTCGAATGAGCCGCGCGTTGGCTCGCATGAAAGCGCCGGCGGCGCAATCGCCCGTCAAGCGCACGCGCGGGCGGCCGGCGCAGGGGGCGTGCGTCGACCGCGAAACGCTGTTGCGCAACGCCCGCAAGACGTTTGCGAAACACGGTTATGACGCGACGAGCGTGCGCGAGATCGCGCGCGCCTCGGGCGTCGATGCCGCGCTGATCGCGCATCACTTCGGCTCGAAGGATTCGCTGTGGGACGCCGTGGTCGCGCAGATCGGCGAGCAGACGGCGCCCATGATCGCAGCGACGGCGGCGTTGCGCAGTTCGCCGCTCGATGCGCGCGCCCGGGTGGAACGCGCGATTGCAATCTATATCGACAAAGTTTTTAGCGAGCCGGACATCGGGATGTTCTTTGCGACGGCGGCGACAGAGGAAGGCGCGCGGCTCGATTTACTGGTGGAGCGTATGGTTCGGCCGTATCACGACGTGCTCGTGCCGCTGCTCGCCGATGCGGGAAAGCAAAAGGTCTTGCGTGTGCTCGATGCCGAGGTGCTGTTTTTTATGCTGCTCAACGGGATTAGCAAGACCGTGGCGTATGGGCATTTGTTACGCGTGTTTTCCATGTTGCCCGAGCAGGAACGGAAATATAAGCGGGTGGTGCTGGGGACGGCGTTGGTGATGTTGGGTTCGGACTTGTAGTTGGCTTGGGGATTTAAGTATTACAAAACACGTAATGATTGGAACGAGTGGAGTGGGTGAGGAAGTTTTGGCTGGTTTTGGGGCTTTGTTGATGTGGTTCGGGGTCGGAGAGAAAGTTAGGGCGTGGAACAGTTTTTGGGATAGACGGCGCGGCTCGGTGTAAGTGGCTGTTAAAGAACAGTTTTTTTGGCAGAACGACGGTGCTCGGGTTGTTTCACGGGGTTTTATCTGGCAAATTTTTGGCTGCTGGGCGGAAGTTGAGACTTTGCCTCGTGGTGATAATAGGAGCCGCCTGCTTTGAGCGCGGCGCGAGTACATTACCTGTCAGTTAGTTGCATTAAATCTTTAAATCTCGATACCAGAATCCCTGCAATTTGGTGTTTAAGGCATACGAACCGTTTTGACAGAAAACATATGCCCTTCCAAACGAATACATCGCCGGTATAGCCTCCGGGCATTCCCCACGGAACTGATGCAGCAATTCGTCAGCGGTTCGATGACGACCGAAGCCATCCGTGCTGTGACACTGGCATTGATGAAGGCGCAGATAAAGTGTGCGTTGTTGCTGCGAGACGAATCGCCAACCCGGCTACATCCGGTACAGTCGAACCGGCCTGCATGACGAACCAACGCAACGGTAAGATGCCGGGGCCGTTTAGCCGAAGAGGGTTTTAATGGCAACGGGGCGCTGCGCTAGTGCGAGCGCAGCTTTGAACCGCTGTCGATTCCATATATGACGACGCTCCACGGGGCTCGACCGTAGGATTGTCGCGATGTACGCCGTGAGGGTAAGACCTGCGCGAAATTTGGGCTTCGGCCAGCAGCACAGCCCAGAGGTGTCGCCCGGTTTCTTCTGTTCCATAAACGACGAGGCGGTGTGTCACGGCGTGGGACCCGACCGCTCGGAACCACGTTTGGCGGTGCTCCTCGACGCGGCGCGTGTGAAATCCGCGTTGTCGTACCAACCGGGCGATCTGTCTGGCCTTGGGCGTGCCGTCTGATCGCACGCGCGATATCTTGGGCTGAGACCCAGAGATGCGGAGCGGGCAAAGCTCTTGATGAAGGGCTTTGACGACGTTGAAATCAAGCGGCGTGGCCATTCTGATTACCGTCACCGATGATCTGGTGGGTATACTCAAAGCGCCACCAGGAGTATTTCCGGCGACTACGCGGCAAACCTGCGTAGTTCAACCAATCAGCAACAGTGTCGATTACGCGAGCTGAGAAGGCCGCGTGTCGCGGCTACCGCTAGCCGATCAACCTGTACCGCCACGAGCGGGGACGTCGCGTAGGCCGAGCTGCGTGCTTTTCCAAGGGCACCGGGGACAGAAACTTCCCGCGGTTTGCACCACGTGGCGCAGCGCCTAAGTGGCGTCATTCTATTCTTCGCATTTCACGAGGCGTACGCGAGATAATCGACACAACGAATGCCGTTGAAAATATCAACTCACGGCGACGCGATTATCCAGACTCCGAGCCACGTCCTAACCAACGGTACCGCAACCAAGCCGGTCTGCTGGCGCTGCGCAACGTCACCTTCGCGCCGTCTGAGCTGTTCTGCTCGCGACCGGAAGACGGCAATGAATCAGTTCGCTATGTTTACGCAGACCGATTCGTGCGGCAGTCAGCATAAGATTTAACCCGTGTTGAACACGAGAACTCTGGCATCTCCAGTGCTCCTGATGAAAGCCCTCACGATTGCGCTATGGATACCCGTGTTGCCCTCAACGCGCTCCATTGCTACCGCGTCAGTGTGTCGACTCGACACACTGACGCCCGCTAATCGCCCCACGCTTGCCGACCCATCACAGCTCATGCTGCACCCAAGTCCGCCGCTGTGTGTCAACTCGACACACTCGTACACCGCCGCTTGCTTTCTTCTAACGCCGCCGCTCATCCCAGCGCCTCAACCTTAAACCCCGTGTGTCGACTCGACACACAACAAAAAAGCCCGCTTGCGCGGGCTTCAAAACAACATCACCAATAACAGACGATATCAGCCAGGCTTAACATTAAATAACTGGCTGATAAGTTCGCGAATCTGCGTCTCCTGTGCGTCCGACAGCACACCGGTCTTCAGCTTGACCGTGAAGCTATTCGTATCTTTCGTAATGCTCCCAGCGTGACTCTTGCCCGAGAAAATCTTCTCGATACTACGCTCCGAAACGCTCTCGGCCGCCTGTCCCCGGCTAGCCTGCGCAGCAATCGCCGTCGCCAATTTTCCCTGGTCGAGCGAACGCGAAACCACGGCAGGCCACAGATCCCGCGCCGCAACCATTCCTGCGCTACCGTGCTTCTTGATCACCGACACAACCTCGTCAGCGGCCGATCCGCCCAGCAATCGCGGATTCAAATCGAGATCGCGCTTGATGAAGTCCGGTAGGTTTTCAAACGCCAGGAACCGATACAAGCCTTTACGCGACATACCCAGCGCCTCGGCCATACGCTTGCGATTAGGAAACTCGTGCTCCGCCCGCCTCAGCGACTGGCCAATCTCGTAATCGGTCAAATCCTCGCGTCCGACATTCTCGACCAACGCAAGCACCGCCATATCCTGATCGGAACATTCGATCACGGACGCGCGAATGTCCTGCGCCTTGATCAGCACATGTGCGCGCAAACGGCGCTCACCTGCAATCAATTGATAACCGTTCTCGGCGCGCCGCACAACGACGGGTTCGACCAGTCCGACTTCCCGAATGGATTCGGCAAGCGATGCAAGTCCATCATCGCTAAACACTTTGCGCGGCTGCCAAGGATTCGGTTGAATGGCGCTAACCGGCAGCATCAGTTTGTCGCTCGTGCTTTCCAGTTCCTGGATGCGCTGCTGAGCAACGGCCAGCGCGCCCAACATTCCCGGACCGGTCTTGAACGCGCTGCTACGGCGAGGCTCGGTCGTAATCGGTGCGGCGGGCCGCTCGGTCGGTTGACGTTCCGACGACGAACCCAGTTCGGCCGTCTTCGCCGCCATTTTGTCGCGAAAAGAACTCACTTGCCGGCCCTCCATTGTTCAACGTAGAGATCGTCGATCCATCGAACGTAGTCGGTCAGCGGCTGGCGAACCCGTGCCACCGTCTTGTCCGCGAGGTCGCCTTTGCTGATGTCGAAAACCGTAGCCATCGCGAGCGCGCCGTTACTCATTGCCGAGCTGGCCGGCACCTCGAGCGCGTTCACCCAGTCCTTGTAGGTGCGCTGCACCCACGAGCGCACCACTGGGGCCGACGACGTCTTGCCGTAATCCACCTTCGAAAGCAGCACCGAAACGAAGTCGTAGGTTTTCTCGTCACCGCGCTCCATGATCGTGTGCGCAAGATCGGAAAAAAGACTCCAGAAAGAAACCGAGCTGATGAAATCGAGGCTCTCGGGCACCAACGGCATGACCATGGCGTCGGCGGCCATCAAGGCGTTGATGGTCAGATAGGAAAGCGACGGCGCGGTATCGAGAAGAATGTAATCGTATTGCTTGCGCAGCGCTTCAACGCCCTGGCGCAACAGATCCCAGAACTTGAAGCCCGGATTCTTGATCACCGTGCCGGGAATATGAAATTCCGCGGAAAAGAGTGTGGGGTGGGCAGGAATCACGTCGAGACCGTCCCAATACGTTTCCTGCACGAAATTGAGCAGGCCGCCTTCCATTTGCGGGTCGTAGATGAACGGAAGCACCGTGCTATCCTCGGTGACTTCCTTCTCTGCGTAAAGACCGCACAGTTCCGTCAGTGAGGCTTGAGGATCGAGGTCGATGAGCAGCACCCTGCGCCCGCGCAACGTGAGACCTTGCGCGAGGCACATCGTCGTGGTCGTTTTCGTCGATCCGCCCTTGAAGTTCGCGACCAGAATGACCTTGCCGTCTGCGTCGCGCACGCCGGTATGCAACGGCGTCTGATAGATATCGGAGACTTGCTGCACCCACGTTCGCGCCTCGGGCAGCGTGAATACGCGGCTACGGCCGGAGCCTTGCGCGACACCTTGCGGCAAGCCCTCGCGCGTGGCGAGCAGGTTATTCAGCTTGATCCGGTCGATGCCGCACATCTCGGCCACTTGCGCCGATGTAAAAGTGGGCGCCATCTTTCGCGGCCGGGGAGCCAGCATCATCTCTCGAAGTTCTTCCGAAAGACGTCCGGCCTCTTCGGCAAACTCAGTGATCGCGGAAAGATCCACGCGTCGATCGATCGACGGCAATTCGATAGTTTTTGCCATTAATACGCTTTCTAACGGAATTTAGATAAAGCGTAGAATACAGGAAAAGCGTATAAAAACACACTAATCGAGATCGCTATTTCAAAAAATGACCTTTTAAAACGGCCGCTAAAGGCTTCGCTACCTTCGCCCAAGGCATTCGCCTAGGCGCCGCAATCGACGGCGCCAAGGGCCTCTAAATCGCTTTGCGCGTAAGTGCCTCATTTTTGTGCAGATGCCGTAAGGAAATCGCGAGAAGAAATCGCGAATTCAAAGGTCGCGGGTCGGCTTTGAAGGTGCCGACGTTCCGGAGCGGACAATTTGACACCGAGCAAGTTGTTCGATTCGCCAAAAAGGCACCCCCGCGACCGACCGCGACAACGGCAACGCTTTTTGTGCTTCGACGGAAGCGATCCCAGCGTTGCAATGTGCGAACGACACAAAAACCGTTACCCCTGTGGTTCTAAGCGCCATAAAAAGCGCGTGCTCAAAGCAACCCGCACAAAAACCTCGACCTCTTACCTCCTCGTCGGCTGACATATCTTCGGCAACTCGGCCACGTACATACGCTTGCAACAGCGTCGGAGACGCGCTCGCTGCTTCTTGCACAAATTCCGTTACCGTTGACGCCATTTCCGAGGGATCGTGCTACCAACGCCCTGCACAAATTCCGTTACCGCCAATCCCGCACATGCCTTCCGCACGAAAAGCTTGCCGCAAAGACCGTAAATTCAATTGCACAAAATCCGTTACCAACACGGCCCAGCAGTCTTCATCCAGTAGGAGGCAGATGTTCGGCCAGCACTTCCCGACCAGGGAATACCCTGGTAATTGCCCTTGCGCTCCCAATCGGCACAAAAATCATTACCTTAAGCACGCATGGGCAACATCGAAATTACGATTTTTGTGGGGCCGTCCGAATGCAGTCGTCTCGCGCTGTCGCCCTCAATCGGCTAACTCCAGCCATTTCCGGGTGCGAATTTCTTCTGCATCTCGCGATACGCCGAGCGCGAAATTTTGCCCAAAGCATCTATATTGGACGCCGGTTGGTTTGTTTACTTAAAAACAAAACCTCACAAACCAACAAACACAGCAGCCAATCTCTGGTCTTTTCAAGAGCTTAGCCAGAAAAAGCACCGTTTTCTGTGCTGAATGTGCCGTTTTATGTGCGCGGATGTCGAGTTTGTTGTGTCCCTGTTGCAGCGATATTTGTGCAGAACGGTACGTTTTTTGTGCGACCGGCTGCCAAAACCGCCGCTTGCGGTAACGTTTATTGTGTTGACTTGTGTTTGGGGAGTGATACAGTCCCGGCCAATGTCGACGGGGAGAGCGTGAATGTCGGAGGTGAACGGGCGAAGTACGACCACACAGCAGATGGCGCTGGGTCTCTTTGAGGAGATGTCCGGTCAGCCGATCAACGAAAGCACGCGCGAGATCGGATTTCAGCGCAACAACGTGTTCGTGGCCATCAACGGGCTGGGGCTGTCGTCGCGGCGCTTCATCGACGCCGCGTACTTCATCGCTGCGCAGGAACCGGTGCCGCGCGAAACCTACGACGTCGACCTCAATTACTTCAAGTGGCTCATGCGCTACGAGAGCCGCAACGTGCGCCATCTGCAAAGCGTGATCAAGGAAGCGCAGCGCGTGCTGATCGAAGTCACGGACACGCCGCCGGACCGCGCACCCAACGAAGACGACCAGTGGATTTCCGAGCAGTTGATGGGCAGCGTCAAGATCGGCAAGGGGCGCATCCAGTTTCGCATTCCGCCGTTGATGCTGCGCCACATCACCGGGCCGGACAAGCATCACTGGCTGAATCTCTGCATCACCGCGTCGTTTTCGCAAACCTATGCGCGCGCGATCTACGACTTCGTGATGCCTTACGTGGTCGCGGGCGTCACCGACTGGATCGAACTCGACGTCATGCGGCGCTGGCCCGGCAAGCTCGGCACGAGCGCGTCCGAATTCAAGCATTTCCGGCCGAAGTACCTTGATCCGGCGGTGCGCCAGATCAACGAGCTTTCCGATATCGAAGTCAGTTACGAGACCCGTGCCGACTCCGAAACCTCGCGTAAAATCAACAAGATCCGTTTCCGCCTCAAGCGCAAGGACACGGTCGCCGCAATGCTGAGCCGGCAGCCCGACGCGCACGATCTGCTGCTTACGCTCAAGGAGGAGTTCGGCCTGAGCAACAAGCAGTTCGACGTGATTGCCGAGCACCGCATGAGTTGGACCGACGAGCGCATTCAACAGGCAATCGAGTACACGCGCTTTCGACTGAATCAGGGCAAGGTCACGAAAAGCCCGGCCGGTTATCTGATGAAAGCGTTGAGCCACAACTGGCAGGTGTCGGAGGCCGAGCGCAAGATGGTCGCGATCCAGTCGGAGCTGGCGATTGCCGCAACCGAGAAGGAAACCGCGAAGGAGGCTGCCACCGCCGCCGTGAAGCAGAGCATTGCGGCGCGCGATGAAGAGGCGAGGGCGCAGCGCAACGACGAAGTCAAGCGCGGCCGCGATCATTTCGAATCCGCCGACGAAAAAACGCGCAAGGAACTCGTGCGTCTCTACATCGCCTCGCAGGCCGGTAAGCTCATGCTGCGCCGTCTGAAGCTGGAGGCGGGCGCGCTGTCGGACGCCAACATTCTCAACCACTCCGATCTCTCGTGGTATTTCGGCCAGTTCGTCTACGGCAAGATGAAGCAGCTCGGCGCGTAGAAAGCGTTTGCAGAGACGCTAGGCGGCTGATCGCGGGGCAAGCGTATGGAAAACGGCGCCGGCGAAGCCCGATTGCGCTCGCTTGATGAGCAAGCAGCCCGACCGTAACGCGGCCTCGAAAATCCTTGCCGGATCAAGGGATTAAGGTGGTCGCACCACGCGTTCTTCACAGAGTTTTCCACTAAAACTGTGGACAACTCTCCAGACGAATACGCGTCGGCCATGCACAACAAACGTGGTTGCGCACACAACGGCTAGCATTTAACTCAACCATTTGTTGTTTTTTTGGCGGCTGACACCGACGGTTGCGTCGGCATATTCTTTCAGACGGCCTCCTGACAAGGCTCAACGACTGTCGGTTCAGGTGCGCGTCATTTTGCCACCGCGCAGGCGCGCAGGGCGGTGTGACAATGACCCGGAATCATTAACAGGAGTCGTCCGATGCTGTCACCCGCCGCAGGAACCGATACCCTTGCGCGCCCGGCGAGCCGCGCACCGGTCGGGGCAATCTCGGCCGCTCCGCGTTGCTCGGGCTGCGCCATGCGCCACCTCTGCATGCCGCAAGGCCTGCCCGCCGAAGACTTGCCGAAGCTCGAAGCGCTGATTTGCGGCGCGCGCCGCGTGCGTCGCGGCGAGGCGCTGTACCGTTCGGGCGACCGCTTCGACAACCTCTATGCGGTGCGCTCGGGCTCGCTCAAGACAATGATCGTGCATCACGATGGCCGCGAGCAGATCACGGGGCTGCGGCTCGCGGGCGAAGCGCTCGGGCTCGACGGCATCGCGAGCGACGTGCATGCGTTCAGCGCCATCGCGTTGGAGGACAGCTCGATCTGCACGATGCCGTATGGCGCGCTCAAGCGCCTGTGCCGCGAGGTCGGCACGATGCAGGACCGTCTGCACCGGCTGCTCGGCGACCAGTTCAACCAGGAAGCCTCGCAGATGATGGTGCTGGGTTCGCTGTCGGCGGAGGAGCGCGTGGCCGCCTTTCTGCTCGACGTTTCCGAGCGCAACTGGCAGCGCGGCTACTCGCACGCCGAGTTTCATCTGCGCATGTCGCGCGAGGACATGGGCAGCTATCTCGGCATCACGCTTGAAACGGTGAGCCGCATTCTGTCGCGTTTCCAGAAGCGCAATTTGATCGACGCACGCGGCAAGCTCATTCGTATCGTCGATATCGACGGGCTCAAGGAACTCTGAGCGCAAGCGGCCGGCAAGCAGCGAGCATAAACCGCCTCAAATCGCAGCGCCAAAAACAAAAGGGGGAAGGCCGCAAGCCTTCCCCCTTTCTCATTGGGCTACGCGCCGGTTACGACTTCCCGTCGCCCTTGATTTGCGGCAGCGTGTACGCTTCGCCCGGTGCGAGCAGACCGACTTGCGAATACACGCGCAGCTTGTCGCGCGTGTCGGTGATGTCGAGGTTGCGCATCGTCAGTTGGCCGATACGATCCTTCGGCGAGAACGTCGACGCCACCTTTTCCATCGACAGACGCTCCGGCTGATACGTCAGGTTGTCCGACTTCGTGCTCAGAATCGAATAGTCGTTGCCGCGGCGCAGTTCGATCTTCACCTCGCCCGTGATGGCGCGCGCGACCCAGCGCTGCGCCGTTTCGCGCAGCATGATGGCTTGCGGATCGAACCAGCGGCCTTGATAGAGCAGGCGGCCGAGCCGGCGGCCGTTTTCGCGATATTGCTCGATCGTGTCCTCGTTGTGGATGCCGGTCACGAGGCGCTCGTAAGCGATGAACAGCAGCGCGAGGCCCGGAGCTTCGTAGATGCCGCGGCTTTTGGCTTCGATGATGCGGTTCTCGATCTGGTCGCTCATGCCCAGACCGTGACGGCCGCCGATGCGGTTCGCTTCGAGCATCAGCTCGACCGCGTTCGGGAACGTCTGGCCGTTCAGCGCGACCGGCTGGCCTTCCTCGAAGCGGATCGTCACTTCCTCGCGGTCGATCTTCACGTCGTCGCGCCAGAACGCCACGCCCATGATCGGGTTGACGATCTTGATGCCCGATTCGAGGCTTTCCAGATCCTTTGCTTCGTGCGTCGCGCCGAGCAGGTTGGAATCGGTCGAATAGGCTTTTTCCGCCGACATCTTGTACGCGAAGCCCGCCTGACGCATGAACTCCGACATTTCGGCGCGGCCACCGAGTTCGTCGATGAACTGCTGGTCGAGCCACGGCTTGTAGATCTTGAGGTCGGGATTGACGAGCAGGCCGTACCGGTAGAAGCGCTCGATGTCGTTGCCCTTGTAGGTCGACCCGTCGCCCCAGATGTTGACGCCGTCTTCCTTCATCGCGGCCACGAGCATGGTGCCCGTCACGGCGCGGCCGATCGGCGTGGTGTTGAAGTACGTCACGCCGGCCGTGGTGATGTGGAAGGCGCCCGCTTGCAGTGCGGCGATGCCTTCCGCCACGAGCTGCGCGCGGCAGTCGATCAGGCGCGCGCCGGCGGCGCCGTATTCGGTCGCGCGGCGCGGGATCGAATCGTAGTCGTCTTCGTCGGGCTGGCCGAGGTTCGCGGTGTACGCGTAGGGCACGGCGCCCTTCTGCTTCATCCAGTGCAGCGCGGCGCTCGTGTCGAGGCCGCCGGAGAACGCGATCCCGACCTTTTGGCCGGTCGGAAGGCTTTCGAGAATTGTGCTCATGAAAAAGAACCCGGAGAACGAGAAGCGGAGGGAATTCGGTCGAATCGTCAAGTATCTGGCATCGCCGGGCTTTCGGCAAGCTTGGCGGGGCGGCGCGCGCGGCGGTTCGCGGCGCCGCAATGCATGACGCCGGTGTGAGACGAACGGCACGCAGGCGACATTTTCGCCTAAATAAATAGGGGCGCGTGCCCCGAATGGCCGTCTCCGCCGAATGCGGCTAGCGCATGGTGTCCCAGGCGGCTTCGATGGCGTGCAGCGCGCCCATCACGATCGAGCGGTTGAGCGCGGCTGCGAGCACGCCGTCGCGCTCGGCGTAGGCTTCGCACAGACGCTGATGGTCGGCGCACGAGCGTTGCAGGCGGCCCGGCAGCGAGGTGCTCAAGTGCCGCAGACGATTGGTGCGCATGCGCATGGAGTCGAGCACTTCCTTGACGATGCCGTTGCGGCTCACGCGCAGTTCTTCGTCGCGAAACGCCACGTTGGCCCAGAAATAACCGTCCACGTCGCCTTGCGCGGCCACGTGTGCGAGCCGCGCGTGCGCGCGCCAGAGCGCGTCGATGTCTTCGGCGGTGGCGCGTTCGACGATCGCGAGCGACACCTGGCCATAGAGCACGGCGCGCAACTCGTAGATCTCGCGCACTTCCTTGAGGTCCATCGCGGCCACGCGCGGCCGGCGGCGCGGCGGCCAGTCGACGAGACCTTCGCGCGCGAGCGTGAACAGCGCCTCGCGCACGGGTGTGCGGCTCACGCCGAAGCGCTTCGCGAGATCGACGGAATTCAGGTCGTCGCCGGGACGCAGCCGGCCTTCGATGATGCCGCGCGCCACCCAGTCGACGATTTCGGCCACGCTCGACTGCTCGTTTGCGTCCGGTGCGGCGTGTACGTCGACGTCTTCATCCATGCGCTTTTCCTCGATACGCCGCGTCCGGTCGCGGCGCCGGCGATTGTAACAAAGACACGGCGCGTGATCGACGTCTCTAAGTGTATGCACTTGGGGCGGCCGGTGGCGAAAAAATCGAAAAGCTCGAATTTTTTCACTGCAAATGTCGACATAAACCACGCGCGCCACTACGCGATCCCGCGCGCTTCGAAGAAACCGACGGCTTCGAACCGCTGGCGTAACAAGGCGCGGTCGATCGCTCGAACGCATGGCCGTGAATCGCACTCGCCATCCGCAGCCAACTCGTTCGCATACCTAAGCAATGGCGCGCGCCGTTTCGACAGCATGCAATAACGCTAGGGCATACGCGCGCGCGTCGTGTCGACCACGGGCGGATCGTCCGGCAGACCGGGCAGCGCCGCCGTTTTCTCGTGCCCGCGTCGCGCGCCGTTGCAGATCATCAGCAGATGATAGTAAAGCCGCGCGCTCAGGCCGAAGCGATACGCATGCAGATTGCCGAGCGCCAGCAGCAGTCCCGCGCTGGCTTCGCGATTGCGCGCATGCAGCGAAACAACGATCGGCACGAGCCGTTTCATCGCGAGCTTGCGCGCGGGTTCGAGTTCGCGCGGCAACGCCAGATCGCGGAGAAAATGCCACGCCTGGATCGACGAAGCCTGCATGGTGTGCCGCGTTGCCTGGGATACCGAAGTATCGGTCTTGCGATAACACGAGACATGTGCGTTCACATAGAACACGCGCCGCGCGGCGAGGCACAGCCGCACGCCGAACACGAAGTCGCAGCAGGCGCCGTACTGCGCGTCGTAGCCGATGCGCCTGACGAGATCCGCGTTCGCGAGCCAGCCGTTGTTGGGAAACATCTGCACGATGCCCGCGCGGCCTGGCGGCGTTTGCAGCCCGGCCGCGCCCGCCGTGCGGTGATACGCGTGATTCATGCGCCGGCTCGCCGCGTAGTCGATGTTTCCGTCGTGATCGGTTTCGTACTGGTCGCCGAACGTCACTTCCAGATCGGGATCGTGCCGCCATGGCGCAAGCAAGCGCGCGATGCCCTCGGGAAGCAGCGAGTCGTCGTCGTGAATCAGCAGAATCTTGCTGCCGCGCGCCCGCTCGAAAAGGCTCGCCACATTGCGCGCCTGGCCCAACGCGGGAACGTTGCGCCGATAGTCGATGCGCGGCTCGTCGCGGTAACGCTCGGCAACCGCGCGCGCCGTGCGCTCGTCGCGTGAATCGTCTCCTATGACAATCTCGATGTTTGCATGCGTCTGCGCGAGACACGAGTCGATACAGCGCACGAGCAGGTCGGGGCGATCGCACGTCGGCAAGCAAATGGAGAGGGTCGTTGTTATCGTCATGACACACCTCTTACTCGGGAAAGCGACAGGTTCGCAATGCGAACGTCATCTGTTCGCCATGACGGTAAATGAAAAAAAGCCGAAAGAAATGCGAAATAATTCGAAAGGAACGATGCTTGCGTAAACCCGCGCCGCCGCGCTCGCGCGACGACTTGAGCGCGCGCACATATTTCGGCGTACGAATCGACGAAAAAACCGCGAGGCGCGTTAAGCGTGCGGCGCGAGCCTTCGACAAGCGGGCCGGCTCGCGCAACTCGTATTAGCATGCGGGTCATTCGCCCAAACGCAATCGACGCCCCGTCATGGTCTCCACCTCCTACGTACACAAGCCGCTCACGCCCTGGCGCCGCGCGGTCGCGCGGTTTTCGCTTTCCGAGCTTGCGAAATACGCGAAGCTCACGCTCGGCATGTGGATCGGCTTCGGCATTCCGTACGCGCTCGGTTATCCCGACGCGGCCGTGGCGCTTTCCGGCTCGGCAATGCTCACGCTCGCGATGGGCAGCTCGATCTCGGCGGCGCGCGGCTACTTCTACAAGCGCGTGATGTCGAACGTGGTCGCGATGCCGATCGGCACGCTCTTGATCTGGCTGACCGCGCCGCACATGTGGCTTGGCGTGATCCTGCTGCCCGTGGTGATTTTCACGATCGTGCGCATGAAGCCGTCGGTGTTCCAGATGACGAGCATCACCGTGCCGATGACGCTCGTGCTCTACACCGGCGAGCACATCCCGCTGCTCGAGCAGCGGCTTATCGGCGTGGTGCTCGGCATGCTGCTCGGCTTCGTGATCCAGCAGATCGTGTTTCCGCCCGACCACGGCTTCTGGGCGAACACGCTCGTGAACGAAGGCAACGAGGCGGCGGCGGCGCTGCTCGGCGATGTTGCCGACAACACGCTCGATCGCACGCAATTGAAAGCCGCGACGGCCAAATTGCGGCTCGCGAGCAGCCGCCTCAAGGAAGCGCACGATCTGCTCAAGGCCGATCTCGAACAGTCGTGGGTTTCGCCGCATTTGCAGCGCAACCGCGACCGGGTGCCGCTGTTCTGGTGCTATCACGAGTTGTTCGATTCGATCGTCTCGTTTCTCGAAACGCTCGACACCTTCCACGCGCAGTTCGAGGCGCTCGACACGCCGTGGCGGGACGGCTATCGGCGCGGACTCGCGCGCCTCGTGACCGTACACCGCGAGCTTGCCCTGCGCGCGGACCTGCGCGTGGAGCGCGCCGCGCTCGAGGCGAATCCGCTGCCGCTCGCGGCGCTTCAGGCGCTGGTGGAAGCGCTGCCCGCAACGGGCGTCTACACGAGCGTCTATCTCGGCCATCTCACCGGTTACGGCATTTTGCTGAGCCGCCTGAGCGACATGCACACGGAACATCTGCGCGCGGCGTAACGCCATCTTCGAAAATTTTTTGCTGAGCGAGGGAATAACGCGGCGGGATGCTTCGTTCATACGAAGCTGCCCGCGCTTCGGCGCGCGTGGGTCCGGTGCGCGTGGGTTGCGCACGGCAGCGTATGACTCGGCGGGCAGCGCAATGTAAGTGCAACGCAGGCGCAACGCTGTGCTCGCCGGATGACGTCGGTCTTTAGCCGGCGTGTATCTGGCCGGCGTGTATTCGTGATGGTGAATACGAATCGTTATGAATTGCGTTACTGATTGAACGATCGACCACGCCGGCCCGCGCGCCGACCCGCGCCATGAGAACCACCCTCGACGACGCATGAAACAGGAGAAGACAACGTGAACATTCCCCGCCGCTCCAGACCGCGCGGCAAACAACGCGCGGCGCTCGCGGGCCCGGCGCTCGCGCTGGCGATCGCCCATTCGGTCCCGGCCGCGGCGCAGAGCAGCGACCTCGCCACGCTGCCCGCCGTTCGGGTGCAGGCCAGCGCGCCGCGCCATGCCGCCGACAACCTCAACGATCCCGAGCAGGCGGCCAGCGTGAGCAAGACCGGCACGCCGCTCAAGGACTTGCCCGCGAGCGTGCAGATCATCCCGCATGCGCTGCTCGCGGAGCAGGGCGCGACCATGCTGCGCCAGGGCGTGAGCAACGCAAGCGGCGTGAACGTGGGCGGCCAGGACACCAAGGGCTATTACGATCACTTCCTGATTCGCGGCCTCAACGCGCAGATCTACAACGACGGCTTTTCCGATGGCGATCTGCTCGGCGGCATCTCGCACTCGCTCAACGGCGTGGAGCGCGTCGAAGTGCTCGAAGGCCCGGGCTCCGCGTTGCTCGGCAGCGGGCCGCCGGGCGGCACGATCAACATCGTGCATTACACGCCTTCCGCCGACTTCCACTTCGGCGGCAACGTTCAGGCGGGCTCGTTCGGCACCGTTTCGGGCAGCGGTTACGTTACGGGGCCGACCGGCGTTGCCGGTCTGAACTATCGTGTTGACGCCACTATTTCGCACTCCGATGGATTTCGCGACCTCGCGAGCCGCGACGAGGAAATTCGCCCCGCGCTCGAGTGGAAGCTCGACCATCACAAGATCGACTTCACGCTCGACGCGCGCGATATTCACGAAACGCCGGATTCTTACGGGCTGATCTACTTCCACGGCACGCCCATCAGCAACGTTTCGCGCGACGCCAAATACTCCACGCCGTTCGCCTATGCGCGCGGCAACTACGTGCGCTCGACGCTCAGCGACGAATGGAAGCTGAGCGACGTGCTCACGATCAACAATCGCTTTTCGTATCTGCATCGCAGCCTCGACGTGCTCGGTAACGGCGACAGCACGAGCACGAAAGTGAGCGGCGGCGAAGTGGTCGGGCGGCAGTTGCGCCAGCAGGACGATTCGGATAACAGCTTCGACTATCAGCTCGAACCGGTATGGCGTTTCAGCACCGGCAGCGTGCGGCATACCTTGCTCACCGGTTTCGAGTATCAGCATCAGATTATCGACACCGAACGCACCACCGCCGATCTGCCGAACATTCCCGACGCCTTCGCGCCCGTGCCGCCCGAAACGTCGCTGGCGGGGCTAGCATTTCTTTGCGACGCGAAGCATTCGTGCGACAACGATCATCTGGTCGCGAACAACTACAGCCTTTACGCGACCGACCAGATCGACGTGACGGACAAGCTCAAGGTGCGCGCCGGCGTGCGCCAGGACTGGTGGGACACCTCGCTCACGCCGAACGTTTCCGTGCCGGGCCGCTTCGACACGCAAGGCGACCCGTTGCTGGCCGGTGTGACCGACTCGCGCCACGACGCGCCCGTGAGCTGGAACGTGGGCGTGCTTTACAAAGTGCTGCCGTGGATCTCGCCGTATGTGGGCGTTTCGAAAAGCCATCTCGCGAACTTCAATTCGGAGAACACGCAGAACGGCATCGGCGCGCCGGAATCGGCGTTGCAATACGAAGTGGGCGTGAAGTTCGCGTTCCTCGACGACCGCTACGTGCTCAACACGGCGCTGTTCGACATTTCGCGCGACAACGTGGCGGCGCTCACCACCGTCGACGGCGAGGAAAGCGTGGTGTTCGACAGCCAGCGCACCAAGGGCGCCGAGGCTTCGCTGGACGCGACGCTCACGCCGCAATGGCACATGATCGCGAACTTCACGGCGCAGGACGCGAAGATCACGGACAACCCGCAAGGCATCGCGTCAGTGGGCAATCATCCGCAAGGCGCCCCCGCGTACATGGCGAATCTTTGGACTGCGTACGATTTTTCGATTGCAGGCGTGCCGGGTTTTCACGTGGGCGCGGGCGTGAACTACGTGAGCCGCACGTATAGCGACATCACCAACGTCAATTCGATCCCTTCGTATGTGATCGCGAACGCGGCGTTCGGCTACGACGCGCATCGCTGGGGCGTCGACCTCAACGTTCACAACCTAACCGACCGGCGCTACTTCGTCGCGGCGAATGCGGCGGGCGCCTACGTGGGCGAGTCGTTGAGCGCGTTCGTGAATCTGCACGCGAACTTCTGAGCGGATGCACGCGCGCGCGCGCCTGATTTTCAGCGATGTCCGAGCGCGCGCGTGATGTCGGGCAGGCGCGCCGCCGCGCGCTCGTGCAACTGGCTATACAGGCTGTTGCCGTGCGCGTCGATGGCGACGGTGGCCGGCCCGAGCTTCTCGACTTCGAGCGTGAGCAGGCGGAACTGCGAGATGTACTCGGTCCAGTTCATCGCCACCACGCGGCGCAGCGCCTGCGAAAGCAGATGCGCGCCGCCGCCCAGAAACGAGAGATACACGCAGCCGCTCTCGCGCATCGCCTGCGCGCTCGCTTCGTCGAGGCCGCCTTTGCCGCCGGCCAGCCGCACGCCCAGACCGCCGATGATCGCGGGCATGAACGCGTTGTAGCGCGTGCTCGTGCTCGGATTGATATAGAGCGGCACCGCGCCTTCGGGCGTGTCCTTCACGTAGGTGCTCAAGTGAAAGAACGCGCCGCCGCGCAGATCGACGGGCAACGGCGCACTCGTCGCCGCCGCTTCGGCGAGCCGCTTATGCGTGGGCAAGCCGATGCTCACGGTGATCTCGCCCGACACGCGCACCATTTCGCCGAGCTTCAGATCGAGCGCGCTGTCTCGCGCGAGCGGCAATTGCAGATCGCGAATCACGCTCATGGTTAGTTCTCCAGAAATTCGACGCGGCCGTCGTGATGAATGCGGGCGGCCGTGCGCCGGTTGATCCAGCAGTTGAAGCACACGGCAACGGGCACGAAGCCGTGGCTTGCCGAATAGTCGATATTGACGGCCATCGCAGTGGTGTCGCCGCCCGTGCCCATCGGACCGAAACCCATGGCGTTGATCGCGCCGAGCAAGCGCTCCTCCATGCGCGCGAGCGCGGGTTCGGCGTTGGTCTGGCCGAACGGGCGCAGCATCTGCTCCTTCGCGAGCCGCGCCGCATGATCGAAAGTGCCGCCGATGCCCACGCCGATCACGAGCGGCAGGCACGGCTGCGAGCCCGCGCGCATCATCGTGTCCAGCACGAAGCGCTCGATCTGTTCGTGCGTGGGATAGACGAACGCCTCGATCGCTTCCCAGCGCCCCGTGCCCATCGCTTTCGGGGCGCAGACGATATCGACGTAATCGGCCTCGTCGATCACGTCGAAGCTCACGATCGGCATGTCCTTGCCCGCGTAGCCGCGCTCGTGCGTGAGCGGATTCGTCACCATCTTGAGAATGGGCGGCGAGATGTTCGCGGCCAGTTCCGCGAAGCCGTCGCGAATCGCGCCGCGCACGGGGCCGTCGAACCGCACGCGCGTGCCGATCTTCACGCTGTACGTGGGAATGCCCACGTCGCTGCACACGAGCGTGCCGTTGCGTTTCGCGCCGTCCGCGCTTTCCAGCATGATGGTGAGCGTGGCTTTGCCCGTGGGGTCGGTTTCCGTGGTCGCGGCGCGTTGCAGGAACGCGCGCGTGTCGTTGGGGATCGCCTTGAGCGAGCGCTCGTAAAGTTGCGCGGTGACGCGCCGGAGAATCGAACTGTCGATGGACATCGTGGTGATTCCTTCAGGGGCGGGCGCGAGCCGGCGAACCCGCTCGCGTTCCGCCAGGAGAAAAGCGTGCGAATCGCGCGTCGGGGCCGGCGCCGCGCGGCGACAATACGGCCAAACGCAACGACACGCGAAAGAGGGATTCATGAACGTTGTTTCGAACCGCATCACGGTCGTCGGCGCGGGCGCGATCGGCGGACATTTCGCGGCGCGTCTCGCGCTCGCGGGCCATCGCGTTTCGATGCTTGCGCGCGGCGCGACCTTGCAGGCGCTCGCGCAACACGGCTTGCGCTACACGTCGCCGGGCGAGGGCGAGCGCAGTATCGACGTGAACGCCGCCGACGATTGCGCGGCGCTCGGCGAGCAGGACCTCGTGGTGATCGCGCTCAAGTCGCATGCGCTGCCCGGGCTGGCCGCGTCGCTCGCGCCGCTCGTCGGTGCGGGCACGGTGGTGCTGCCGGTCGGCAACGGCTTGCCGTGGTGGTACTTTCTCGTGCCGGGCCAGCCGCTCGAAGGCTTGCGTTTGCCAAGCGTCGATCCGGCAGGCGGCATCGAGCGCGCCATCGACCTCGCACGGGTGCTGGGCGGCAGCGTGATGGCGTCGTGCAGCGCGCCCGCGCCCGGCGTGGTCGTGCATCGCAGCGGCGGCGCCGTGGTGATCGGCGAGCCGGGCGGCGGCGTGAGCGCGCGCGCCGCGCACTGGGCGAACGTGCTCGCCGAAGCCGGTCTGGGCGCCACGGCCAGCCGCGACATTCGCCGCGACCTGTGGCTCAAGCTGCTCGGCAATGTCTGCGCGAATCCGCTCAGCGTGCTCACGCAAGCGAGCACCGACCGCATCATCGACGATGCGCGCACGCACGCCGTGTTCGCCGCTCTGATGCGCGAGTGCGCGGAACTCGGCCGCCGCGCGGGCCTGGCCGTCGACATCGACATCGAAGCGCGCATCGCGCAAACGCGCGCGCTGGGCACGATCAAAACGTCGATGCTGCAAGACCTCGAAGCGGGCCGGCGGCTCGAACTCGAAGCGATCCTCGGCGCGCCGCTCGAATGCGCGGCGCGGCTGGGCTACGACGCGCCGCTCATGCAGGCCGTTCATGCGCTCGCGCGCCTGCGCGCGGCGCAAGCCGGCCCGGCGTGAGCAAACGCGCGCGCGCGGCATCAGCTACGCGCGTAATCGCCGGCGTTGGCGACCCAGCCCTTGCTGATGAAGTCGTCGCGCGGCGGCGAGAATACGTCGATCAACAAATGCCGGCCGTCGCCCACGCCTTCGGTCGTGTGGATCATCTGCACGGGAATTGCGATGAGCGAAGCCGGGCCCGCTTCCAGATGCTGGTCCTCGCGCCACTGGTTCGCGTCGGGGCCCCAGTGTACGCGCAGGTGATGCACGAAATGGCCCGCAATGGCGAGCGATCCCTGCTCGAAGTTCGCGTGACTGTGCGGGCTCAGCTTCGAGCGGTCGCGCGCGTCCTGATACTCCACCCAGTTGATGCTGAGCGTGTCGCTCTGGAGCATCTTGAGGCGCGGCTTGTCGGCGGGCGGCACGATGTCGTCGATGCGGATCACTTGCAGCTCGCCGTTGCCGCGCGTGCGCGCATAACCCGCATCGCTGCCGACGATGCGCGCGTCGGGCGTGGCGTAGTCGTTCTCGTTGATCGAGACGCCGGGCGCGAGATCCGCGCGCGACGAAGCGAGCAGCACCGCGCGCCCGCCCGTCTCGCATGTCACTTCGACGTCGCCCGCGGGCAGCACGCACACGCTGCGGCCCGGCACGCTTTGCGCCGCCGCGGCGCCCACGCGCACCCGCGCGCCGCTTTCGGGCAGCAGCAACAGCATCTCGCGCGCGCTTTGCGCCGCGAACGGCGCGTCGCCTTCGATCCATTGCACGAAGAAGTTCTGGCCGCGCGCGACGCTGCCGGGCGCGAGGTTGTAGACGGCCGTGTCGCGCACGCCGGTTTCGGGGGAGGGGGTCATGTTGGTTTCCTTGAGGGCGCAGACGTCAGTCGCGGCGCGGGCTCGGGCGTCCGAGCACGTCGACGCGGCCGACCGTTGCGTAGTTGTTGCCGTCGAGGCGCGTGAGCGGCTCGGTGCCGATGGTGTCGAAGCGGCCGTCCGCATCGACGAAACGCTCGTCCAGATGCACGCCCACGACGCGCCCGAACACCACGTTGCTGAAGGTTTCGCCGGGCGCGGTCGGTTCGATGTCGACGATGCGCAAAAGCCTGCACTCCATGCTCGCGGGCGAGGCGGCCACGCGCGGCGGCTTGACCATCACGCTCGGCGCTTTTTCGAGGCCCGCGAGTTCGAATTCGTCGGTGCCGTAAGGCGCGTTGAACGAGCTGAGATTCATCGGCTCGCGCAGGCTCCAGGTCACGAGATTGGTGACGAACTCGCCGGTCTCGCGCACGTTCGCAATGGTGTCCTTCTCGTGGCGGTCGGCGGGTGCGTTGCACGAGAACATCACCACGGGCGGCGCCGTGGAAACGAGGTTGAAATGCGAGAACGGCGCGAGGTTCACCTGGCCCTGGCCGTTGATCGTGCTGATCCAGCCGATCGGTCGCGGCGCGACGATCGCGTTGAACAGCGTGCGCTTGAAGCCGGGCGTGGCGGCCGGATCGAGAAACATCGACGTCTCCTGCTTGATGAAGTGGCGCCGCTCAGCCGAGCATGCCGCCCTTGACGAACACGCGCTTGCCGGTTTCGTAGAGCACGGCGTGGCGTTCCTCGGGCGTGAGCAGCGCGGTCGCGTCCACCATGCGTTGCACCATGTCCTGGTAGGTGCCCGACGACGTGCCGATGTCCGAGCCCCACATGATGCGCCCGGCGCCGAACATGTCGACGGCGGCGCGCAGCGCGCGATCGGCGGGCGTGTGCGTTTCGCGGTAGATGTCGAGGTTGATCGACGTGAACTTGAAGAAGATGTTGGGCTCGGCCGCGAGCGGCACGAAGCGCGCGTCGAAGCCGTAGTTTTCGTCCTCGACTTCGGGTTCGAGCATGTGATCGAGTACCACGCGCACGTTCGGGTGCCGGCGCGCGAGGTCGATGAGCGCGGGCACCGAGGGGCCGCCGCCGCCCACGGCGAGCACTTCGAGATCCATCACGATGCCGTATTCGTTCGCAACGGCCCACGTTTGCAGCGCGCGCGGCGAATTGAGCCACGGCATCGTGCCGTCGGCTTCGCGGCCGCCGAACAGGCGCACGCCGGTGAGACCGTGCTTCTCGATGTACGAGCGCACCAGCGCGGGCGTGGCTTCGTCCTCGGCGTCGAGAATGACGACGGCCGAAAACGTCTCGGGATACGCATCCGACGAATCGAGAATGTAGCTGTTGTCGTAGCGGTAGATCATGCGCTTTTGCACCGCCACCGCGCCTTCCACGCCGGCCTGCTTCATCCACGGCAGCATGCGCGCGACGTCGGGCACTTCGTTGATCGGGTTCGGGCCGTGCGCGCCGCCGGGCAGGCCGATCACGCCGGGCAGGCGCGGCGGCGCGTTGGGCGAGCGCTTCATCGGATTGCGCGGATAGCGGCTCTGGTCGTCGGCGACGAGGTGGGCGTGCGAGTCGAACAGCTTGAGATGGGCAGATGCCATGACGTCTCCAGATTGAAGCAAAAAGCGCAGGATGCGCGGGCTTTCATCGCGGGCCGCGCATCGTGCTCAGGCGTTAGAAAAGATGGCGGATGCCGACGAGCGCGCCCGCTTGCGCGTCGCTTTTCGAGGGCGTCGCGAAGGTGAGCGCGGCCACGGCGCGATGGCCCGTGGAGTCGAAGCCGCCCGCCGTTTCGCGCAGGCCGATCAGATACAGGTCGGTGCGCTTCGAAAGCGCGTAGTCCGCGCCGATGTTCCATTGCTGATAGCTCGCGCCGCTCAGGCCCAGATAGGAGCTTGCGCGCGTGTATTCGTAAGCCACGCCGAATTGCAGCGAAGGCGTGAGGCGGTACTTGAGATTCAGCTCGCCCGTGTTGAACGTGACGCTCTTGCCGCGTTCGCTCGCGGGCGTGGTGACGCCGGTCACGGCCGTGCCGCCGAGGTCGTTGAACTTCGTGTTGGTCCAGATGCCGCCCACCGTGAACGCGCCGAACACATAGGAAGCGCCCGCGCCGATCACCTGCTGCGAGGCGGCCGTGGCGTAGCCGCTGAACACCGGGCTCGCCGACATGTTGTTGCCGGTCGTGCTGCTGGTCGCGTTGTTGCCGAACAGCGAATAGTTAGGATTCTTGACGAAGAGATACGCCGCCGACGCCTTGAACGGGCCGCCGTCGTAATCGAGGCCCGCCGAAATCATCTCGTTCTGCGTGGCGTTGCCCGCGACGCCGCCGAGGCTGTACGTGCCGCCCACCTGGAAGCCGCGATAGCGCGCGCTCGCGAACTTGATGGCGTTGTTGGCGCGCTCGGTGCCGTCCACGTCGTCGAGACCGGCCGGATGGTAGCCCCAGCCCGCGCCGCGCGCCGCCCAGTCGGTGCCCGAGGCGTACTGGCCGAGATAGGTGGAGAGCGTGAGGTACTGGCGGCCGAGCGTGAGCGTGCCGTAAGGCGTCGACATGCCGACGAAAGCCTGGCGGCCGAACATCAGGCCGCCTTGCAGCGCACCCGTGGTGGTGGTGAAACCGTTTTCGAGGGTGAAGACGGCCTTGTAGCCGCCGCCCAGGTCCTCCGCGCCGGTCAGGCCGAAGCGCGAGGCGCTTTCATTGCCGCCCGCCACGGCGTACTGCGATTTGCCGCCGGCATTGCTCACGTAGCGAACGCCGGCATCGACGATACCGTAAAGCGTCACGCTGCTTTGCGCATGCGCCGCGCAGGCCACGCCGCATGCGGCGATCAGGAACAACGGTTTTTTCATTGGGGGTCTCCTCGCGTATTGTCTCCCGAGCGGTGCGCTGCGGGTCTATGGAATTGCTTCGTTGCGATCACACCGATCTGAACCGTCGCAACGTTTCGACGCCCCGTATGTTTCCACGCAGCGCCGCGCCGACCAAGCGCGTTTCCCGAACTTTCCGCGCTGCGAAATGCGTGCGGTGCAGCAAAGGCCCGCAAAATAGGGCGCTTTCAAGTGGATTTCGCCACGCGAAATCGCGAGGATTCCCGCTTGGTGCGTGCCGGCGCGCCACGTACTATTGCTCGCCGTGGACCGCGAAGCGTCATGCGCGGCCGCTCGATTACACAAAAGCCGGCAGCACGCCGCGCACGGCGCGGGCGAAGCCGGAAGCGCTACGTTGGAGGAGCGATGGAGATATCAATGAGCACGTCGGCGAGCGCCGACACGACCTGGGACGCGCGGCAGGACGAGCGCCTCATCAAGCGCGTCTGGTGGCGCATCATGCCGCTGATCCTCGTCACCTATCTGGTTTCCGTCATCGACAAGATGAACGTGAGCTTCGCGAAGCTTCAGATGGTGCATCAGATCGGGCTGAGCGAAACCGCTTACGGCCTCGCGTCGTCGCTGTTCTTCATCGGCTATCTGATCTTCGAAATTCCGAGCGCGCTGGGCGTACACCGCTTCGGCGCGCCCAAGTGGATCTTTCGCATCGTGCTGAGCTGGGGTGTCGCCACGCTGCTGATCGCCTATATCTCGTCGGGCTCGATGTTCGCGGCGCTGCGCTTTCTCGTGGGCGCGGCGGAGGCGGGGCTTTATCCCGGCATCATCTATTACCTCACCGTCTGGTTCCCGCGCCGCTACCAGGTGCGCGCGGTCGCGCTGCTCACGCTCGGCAGCGCGCTCGGCAACATGCTCGGTTCGGCGTTCGGCGGCATGCTGCTCTCGCTCGACGGCGTGTGGCATCACGCGGGCTGGCAGTGGGTGTTCATCGTCACGGGGCTGCTCGCGCTCGTGCTCGCGCCGGTCGTGCTGTGGTGCCTGCCGCGCAATATCGAAACCGCGCCGTTTCTCGACGCGCCCGAACGCGCCCGTCTCGCGCGCATGGTCGCCGACGAAGCGCCCGAGGCGCATCACGGCGGCAGCATCTGGTCGGTGCTGTGCGACCGCGCGGTGCTGGTGTTCGCGTTCGGCTACACGCTGCTGCTCACGTCGCTCTACGGCCTCATTTACTGGCTGCCGACGGTGATCAAGGGCTTCGGCGTGTCCAGCTCGCTCAACGGCTTTCTGACGATGATTCCGTGGGCGCTCACTGCGGCGCTGCTGCTGACCGTGCCGCGCACGCTCAATACCGAAAGCCGCGTGCGTTACGCGGCGGCGGCGATCGGCGTGATCGGCTGCGTGGCGTTCGTCGCGAGCCTGCTCGTGACCGATCCGGCCGCGCGCTACGTGGCGCTCGTGATCGGCACGCCGTGTACCTCGCTGCTGCTGCCGTGCTTCTGGTCGCTGCCTTCGAAATATTTCAGCGGGCGCCGCGCCGCCGCGGGTCTCGCGACCATCAGCAGCATCGGCAACTTCGGCGGCTTCCTCGCGCAGAACGCGATGCCGTGGATCGGCAAGGCGCTCGGCCATCCCGGCTACGCGATGCTGCTGCCCGCGCTGTGCCTGCTCTCGCTCGGCCTGACCGCGCTCGCCATGCAAATGGCCGGCGGCCGCGCGCGGGCTCAATCGTCCGCATCGTAATTCTCACCGGCTTTCACTATGTCCAGCACCGACACCACCTCGCGCACCACCTCGCGCCAGATCGGCACTTTCGTCAAAACGGGCGCGCCGCAGATCGTCGAAATTCTCGGCGGCGCGGGCCTGAACTTCGTTGTGATCGACGCCGAGCACGCGCCGTTCGACCGCGGCACGCTCGACGTCATGGTGATCGCCGCGCGCTCCGTGAACCTGCCGCTCTACGTGCGCATTCCCGACATGAGCGCGGCGACGATTCAGTCGGCGCTCGATCTGGGCGCTTCCGGCCTCGTCGTGCCGCACGTGGACAGCGCCGAGGAAGCGTGCCGGCTCGTCTCGCGCACGCGCTTTCTCGACGGCGAGCGCGGCTTTTCCAGCTCGCCGCGCTTTGCCGGCTACGGTTCGCTCGGCATGAAAAAGGCCGTGGCGGCCGGCGACGGCATCGACATCCTGTGCCAGATCGAAAGCCGTGCGGGCTGCGAGGCGGCGCAGGCGATCGCCGGCGTCGAGGGCGTTTCGGGCCTTTTCGTGGGCCGCGCCGATCTCGCGCTTTCGTTCGGCCTCACCGATTCGCGCGCGCCCGAGGTGATGCAGGCGACCGTGGATGCGCTCGCCATTGCGCGGCGCGCGGGCAAGACGGCGGGCGTGGCGTGCGGGGAGCCGGCCGAATGCGACGAATTCGCGGCCATGGGCGCGACGTGGTTCGTGATCGGCTCGGACCAGTCGCTGCTGCGCAAGGGCGCGCTCGCGCTGATGGCGTGAGCGCATGACGGTGGACGTGAAAGCGGACGTGATGGTGGACGTGAAAACGGCTGCGATGGTCGATCCGAGGGCGCGCTTGTCGGTGCGCGTGGCGGTGCGCATTGCGGTGCGCAACCCGGCGCGCGCGGCGGCATTCCGGCGGTGCGCTGAGGGTAGCGCCCGATGGAAGCCGCGCGTGGAGCTGCGATAATGCGCGCTTTCGCCGGTTGCGGCGCGAGGCTTGCATGAGCCGCGCGCCGCGCCCGATCCCTCGCCCGAAAGACACGATGGCCGAACGCGATTCCTCGATACGCGCCGTCGAGCGCGCGATCACCCTGTTGCGCGCGCTGAACCAGATGCCGGTTTCGACGCTCGAGGGGCTGCATCAACTCACGTCGCTGCCCAAGCCTACGTTGATCCGCCTGCTGCGCACCTTCGAGGAACTCGGCCTCGTGGCGCGCGGCGGCCGCCCCGGCGAATATCGCTTGCTGGAAGGCGTGAACGCGCTCAACTCGGGTTATCACCATGTGCCGCGCGTGGTGGAGATCGCCGCGCCGCTCGTGCGCGCGCTCACCGAAGAGATCAAGTGGCCGATCGCCGTGGGCATGCTCGACGTCGACGCGCTCGTGGTGCGCTACAGCACGATTCCGTATTCGCCGCTTTCGCTGCTGCATTCGTCGATCAACATGCGGCTCTCGCTCGTGTCGCGCGCGCTCGGCCGCGCCTACCTCGCGTTCTGCGCGCCCGACGAACAGGCGATGCTGCTCGAAGTCGTGCGCCAGAGCCATCATCCCGAAGACCGTCTCGCGCAGGACCGCGAAGCCGTGCGGGCGATGATCGAGCAAACCCGCGCGCGCGGCTATGCGCTGCGCGACACGACCGTGCGGCCGGTTTCGGGCACGATTGCCGTGCCGGTGATGGCGAAGGAGTTCGTGGCGGCCTCGATCGGGCTGACGTGGTTTTCGTCGGCGTTGACGGTGGAAAAGGTGGTCGAGCGTTATCTCGGGCAATTGCAGGACGTCTCGCGGCGGATTTCCGAACAGCTTTGATGCCGATGCGCCGCTCGTGCGTTCATGCGCGGCGAAATCTGCCCCACTTTCTTCGAATACCGGTGCGTATCGAGTGCCCGATGCGGGTCGCGCCGCGTCAAGAACGAGGCCAGTGCGCCGCAAGCGAGGAGAGACCGGTTCTTCCCGGTCGCGCACGCTTCGATAAGTGGGGAATTGCATAAAAAAGGGCGCTGCAACGCGCGCCCCTTCGGTCAGCGAATCCGGCCGGCGAATCCGGCTTGCGAATCCGGCCGGCATCAGAACTTCTTGCGGATACCCACGCGCAACGCTAACTGGTTGATCGAATCCGAAGGCGAGAGCACCGGCGCGAGATCGGCCACCGCGCCGCCACCGGCGCGCATATAGGTCGCGCTCGCGTACACGTCGGTGCTTTTCGAGAGGTAGTAGTCGAGGCTCGCGTCGGCTTCGTGATAATGCGGCGCCTGGCCCGTGGCCGAAACGTTGCCTTCGGTGTAGCTGTACGCCGCGCCCAGTTGCAGCGTGGGCGTGAGCATGTAGGCCGCCACGATTTCGCCGATATTGAAGGTGACGTGCCCGTTGATCTTCGCGCCGAGCGTGGGATCGAGGTCGCCGAACTGCGTGTGGGTCCAGTCGGCGCTCAAACGCAGCGCGCCGAACGTATAGGCCGCGCCGAGACCGAACACCTTGTAGCTCGCGGCCGCGAGCCCGTAATTGCCGTCCACGGTGTTCGACGCGGTCCACACGCCCTCGGGCACGGCTTGCGCGGGATGGTCGATCGACGTGAACGCGCCCACGAGTTGCAGCCCGCCGTTCAGGTATTGCAGCGCGAACGACTTGGCGCTGTTCTGCGCCACGTTGCCCGCCACGCCGCCGAAGCTGTAGCTCGCCATGCCGCTGAAGCCGGCGATGGTCGGCGTGACGTAGCGCACCGCGTTGTTGAGGTGGAAGTCGATGCCGTTGTTGTCGAGGTCGCCCGGATGCGGGAACAGAATGCCGCCGGGCAGCGTGCCGTTGGCCGAGAGCGTGCCGATGTAGTCGCCGATTGCCTCGCCCTGGCGGCCGAGCGTGAGCGTGCCGTAGCGCGTGTTCGAGAGGCCCACGTAGGCGAGCCGGCCGAATTCGCGGCCGCCCTGGCTGAACGCGCCCGTGTTCACGTTGAAGCCGCCTTCGAGCCGGAACAGCGCGCTCGTGCCGCCGCCCAGGTCCTCGTTGCCGCGCAGGCCCCAGCGGTTGCCCTGCGAGATGCTGCCTTGCATCTGCACGGCGCTATGGCCGCCCTGGTTGCTTGTCCACGTCAAGCCGTCGTCGATGATGCCGTAGATCGTCACGCTGCTTTGCGCATGCGCGACGCCGCATATCGTAAGCATTCCGAAATATAAGGTGTAGGCAAGCTGCTTTCTCACGACATCCCCTTGCAAAGAATCGTTGTAGGAACTGCGCGGAACTGCGGGTTTACAGCGCGCGCGCCTGAATGCGATGGCCGGCGTCGACGTCGAGCGCCACTGCCGCGCCCGCCGCGACCGGCGCATCGAGCCGCGCGACGACGACCGGGCCTTGGTCGGTGGCCACGCTGGCGAGATGCAGCTCGCCGCCTGTTTGCGCGCCCACGCGATGCAGCACCGCCGTCGCCGCGATCACGGTGCCGCGCGCGGCCGCGAGCACGGCGAACCGCGCGCCGCCGCACGCGGGGCAGAAGTAGCGCGCCGGAAAGAGCGTGGTGCCGCACGCGGTGCAGCGAAAGACTTCGAGCGCCTTCGTATTCATCGTGCCTCTCCTTGCGCGGCTTCGAGCACCACGGCGTTGGCGCACATGCCGTAGCGGTACTCGACCATGCCGTAGCCGCTCACGAGCGCGAGCCGCGCCTGCTGCACCTGGCGCTCGCCCGCCGCGCCGCGCAACTGCGTGAGCGCTTCCACGAGCCCGTGCATGCCGCCCGCCGCGCCCGCCTGTCCCGCCGAAAGCTGGCCGCCCGAGGTGTTCACCGGCAAGGCGTGCGAGGCGATGCGCGCGATCAGCGCGCGCAAATCGCCGTCGGGCGCGAAGCCGAGATCGGCGAGTTGCACGAGCGACATCACCGGATAGTCGTCGTAGACCGAGATCATGTCGATGTCGTCCGGCGAAGCCTGCGCCTGCTCCCAAAGCGCCGGCGCGAGGGAAGCGAGGCCGGTTTGCATGCCGTCGCCGGCCTGATGGTCGGGGTTGTAGCTGCACTGGAGCGCGCGCACGCTCACGTGGCGGCCCGGCTTCGCGAGATCGGCGCGCGCCACCACGACGGCGTTCGCGCCGCACACCACGGGCACGCAGTCGAAGCGGCCGAGCGGCGGCGCGACCATGGGCGCTTCGAGATACGCTTCGAGCGTGAGCGGCGTGCGGTACACGGCCAGCGGATTGCGTTCGGCCCACGCGCGCTGCGCGACGCACAGCGCGCCGTAATCGGCGCGCGCGAGGCCGAAGCGTTCGGCGTGGCGTTGCGTGAGCATCGCGAACAGCGCGTTCGGGCCGCCGCTTTCGAGCGGGCGCAGCCACGTGCGCGTGGTGAGGTTGTAGTGCTCCACGAGACGCTTGAAATCGGCGGGCTCGAAACGGTCGCCGGAAACCAGCACGATCACGTTGGCGTCGCCGCACTGGATCGCGCGAATCGCGTGCTGCAACAGATTGATCGCGCTCGCGCCGCCGTGGCAGTCGTCCATGCACCAGCGCGGCGAAAGGCCGAGCCGCCAGGCGAGGTCGATGGCGTGATCGGGGCCGAGCGTGAACGAAGCCACGCCCAGGCCGTCCACGTCGCGCGCCGCGAAGCCCGATTGTTCGAGCGCGGCCGCGAACGCCTGCGCAAGCAGGTCGCCCGTGCTCGCGTCGGGCGCCTGGCGGCGGTACGGCACTTCCACGCCGGCGCAGACCAGCGCGCCTTCGTATGTGCGGGATGGCATGGGTCAGGATTCCTTAGCGAAGTGCGGGTTCGACGTCGGGCCTGGCCCGGCGCCCGACTGTCTCGCGCGTGCAGAGCACGGCCACGGCGGTGATCGCGCCCATCGCCATCAGCATCAGCGCGACCGGCCATGCGGCGTGATACTTCGCGAGCAGCGCCGTGGCGGCCAGCGGCGAGAGGCCGCCCGCGAACACCGAGGCGATCTCGTGACCGAGCGCCATGCCCGAATACCGCACTTCGGTGCTGAAGAGTTCGCCCATGAGGCTCGGCTGCGTGCCGATCATCGCGCCGTGGCACACCGCGTTGCCGAGCAGCAGCGCGAGCCAGACCAGCGCGGGCACCTTGGTGTCGAGCAGCCAGAAGAACGGGAACGCCACGACGATCAGCCCGATCGCGCCGATCAGATAGACGGGCTTGCGGCCGATGCGGTCGGAAAGGCGGCCCCAGAGCAGCATCGTGCCGAGTTCGACCATCATCGACACCATTACGCCCGCGAGCATCACCGGGCCAGGAATGCCAAGGAACTTGCCGTACACGAGCGAGAACGCGAGGAAGATGTACGAGCCGCCGTTCTCGGCCACGCGCAGGCCCATTGCCACGAGAATCGCGCGCGGGTGCTTGCGGATGGCTTCGAGCACCGGCGTGTGCGTGGTCTTGCCCGCGGCTTCGGTCCTGGCGAATTCGGCGCTTTCGGGCAGCGTCGAGCGAATGTACACGCCCACGCCGAAGATCAGGATCGAAAGCAGGAACGGAATGCGCCAGCCCCAGCTCATGAAGCTGTCGTGCGCGAGCGTTTGCACGGCAAAGAACACGGCCGCCGAAAGCACGAAGCCGCCGCCCACGCCGATCTGGCTCCACGAAGCGTAGAAGCCGCGTTTTTCAGCGGGCGCGGATTCGCTGATCATCAGCACGCCGCCGCCCCATTCGCCGCCCGAGGCGATGCCTTGCACCACGCGCAGCACCACGAGCAGCGCGGGCGCCCACATGCCCACTTGCGAGTAGGTGGGCAACAGGCCGATCAGGAAGGTGGCGCCGCCCATCAGCGAAAGCGTCCAGACGAGCGCGCCGCGCCGGCCGTAACGGTCGCCGAGATGGCCGAACAGGATGCCGCCGAGCGGGCGCGCGGCGAAGCCCACGGCGAAGCCCGCGAACGCGGCGAGCGTGCCGATGAGCGGGTCGGTGCCCTTGGGGAAGAACAGTTCGCCGAACACGAGCGCGGCGGCGGTGCTGTAGAGGAAGAAGTCGTACCACTCGAGCGCGTTGCCCGCGACGGACGCCATGACGATGCGGCGCAGCGCGCGCGGATCGAGCGCGGCGGCGTGCGCGCCGGATGCGGGCGCGTTGGACTCCGGCGCGCCTGCGGAACAGGTCTGGGTGCTTGCCATGCTGCTTCTCCTGGCGCCGTGGGGCGGCGCCTTCAATGGGATGCTGCGTTATGCGAGCGCGCGTGTCTCCTCGCGCGATATCGTTGTGCCTGCTTTTTGTGGGCCTGGCTTCGTGTCGTGGCGGCTGCGCCGGCGCGTTCCCCTTTTATGAGCGTTTCAACCGGTAGCCCGAGCTTTCGAGGTCCCAGGCCGTTGCCGTGATGCCGATCTCGCGCAGCTTGTACTTCTGGATCTTGCCGTTCTCCGTGCGCGGCAAGTCGGCAACGAAGTCGAGATAGCGCGGCACCGCGAAATAAGGCAGGCGCGGCTCGCAATAGCGGATCAGTTCGAGCGCGTCGAGCGTTTCGCCCGCGCGCAGCACGAGCGCGGCCATCACTTCGTCTTCGGCGAATTCGGATTTCACGGCGAACACGGCGGCCGTTTCCACGGCGGGATGGCTGAGCAGCACTTGCTCGACCTCGAACGACGAGATGTTTTCGCCGCGACGGCGGATCGCGTCCTTCAGCCGATCGACGAAACGGTAGTAGCCGCCCGCTTCGCGCACCACGCGGTCGCCCGTGTGGAACCACAGATTGCGCCATGCCTCCACGGTTTTTTCGGGCATGTCGAAGTAGCCGCTTGCGAACGCGAACGGTTCGTCGGCGCGCACGATCAGCTCGCCCGCTTCGCCGTCGGGCACTTCGCGGTCGTTGTCGTCGACCACGCGCGCGTCGAAGCCCGCGACGAGCTTGCCCATGTAGCCCGGCTTTTGGTCGCCGATGCCGCCGCCGATCACGAAGTTGGTTTCCGTCGAACCATAGCCGTCCAGCAGCGCGATGCCGCAGCGGTCGGTGAATTCCTGCTGGAAGTGGCCGGGCACGCCGGGCGCGAGCGCGATGCGCACGCGGTGCGCGCGTTCGCGCGGTTGCGCCTCGCGGCCGAGCAGGATCGGCACCATCGCGCCGAGCACGTAGGTGACGGTGGCGCGGGTCTCGATCAGCGCGCCGAAGAAGCCGCTCGCGGAGAAGCGGCGGTCCGCGACGAGTTCGGCGTCGTGCGTGAGCGCCTGGAAAAAGGCGTTGAGCGCGTTGGTGTGAAAGAGCGGCAGGCAGGTGTAGAGCACGTCGCCGGGAACGACGCCCAGGTGGTTGGCCGTGTGGCGCGCCCACCAGTAGAACTGCGCGTGCGGGCAGATCACGCCCTTCGAAAGCCCCGACGTGCCCGAGGTGTAGAGAATCGCGAGCGCTTCGCCGTCGCCGATGGGCGCGGCGGGCAGCGGCTCGCCGCGCGGCGGCAGCGGTTGCGAGCCGATCGCACCGGCTTCGGGCGTACCGGCTGCGTGCATACCGGCTGCGGGCGTAGCGGCTTCGGGCGTAGCGGCTTGGGGCGCGGTGGTTTCGCGTTCGCTGCCCGCCTCGCTCTCGATCAGCCAGATCGATTCGAGCGCGAGCTTGCCGCGTTCGAGCGCATGCACGGCGCCGACCAGGTGCGTTTCCGCGACCATCAGCTTCGCGCCCGAATTGGCCAGGATGTGTTCGAGCTGCATGCCGCGCGAGGCGGTGTTGATGGGCACGACCACGGCGCCCAGCCAGCCGCAGCCCAGCACGATTTCCATGAATTCGCTGCGATTGGTGCAGAGCAGCGCGACGCGGTCGCCGCGGCGAATGCCGTGCTGGGCGAGCGCGCCCGCGCGCCGCGCGGCGATGTCGAGCGCTTGCGCGCCGCTCCAGCGCAGCTTGCGGTCGGAGAACAGCGGCGCCGAGCCGTTGCGCCGCGCACGCGCCGCGAGCAGGGCGGGCAGCGTAAGGGCGGGTGCGCTTTGCGCCGGGGCTTCGGCGCCGAGCGTCGCGCTGTCGTCAATGCTGCCCATACGGCTTTTCTCCTCGTCGAATAATGGGGTGAGTCTGGTTGCCGCACCGGTTATCTGTCAAATTCATCAATATTATTGGCGGCATAAATACGGCTGATTTTGCCGCGCGCGCGTTGCGGCGCGTTCCATCGCATTCAGCGGCGCGAAATAGTTGGGAATCCCAATCAAAATGCCGATGCGAAATGCGCGCGTTGACAGTGCGCGTGCGTTTCGCCGATCATGCGTACCATTGATGAATTCGCGCCGCGCCAATCAGCGGCGTCGATATGTGAAACACGTGTGATGACTTCCATCGACCATATCGATCTCAATCTGCTGCGCGTGTTTCAGGCGATCGTCGAGGAACGCAGCTTGACGAAGGCCGGCGAGCGGCTCGCGCTTTCGCAGCCCGCCGTGAGCTATTCGCTCGCGCGTCTGCGCACGCTGTTCGACGACACGCTGTTCGTACGCACGCGCGCGGGCATGCAGCCTACGCCGGTCGCGCTCGAACTCGCGGAAATCGTCGGGCGCGCGCTCGATTCCGTGCGCGAGGCGCTGCGCTACGCGGAGCGTTTCGATCCCGCAACCAGCACGCGCACGTTCCGGCTTTCGCTCTCCGACGCGGGCGAAATGGCGTATTTGCCCGCGTTGTGCGCGGCGCTGCGCGAGGTTGCGCCGCGCGTGAAACTGCAAGTGGAGCCGCTGCCGGTCGAGCAGATCGAGGAAGCGCTGCGCTCCAGCCGGCTCGATTTCGCCGTGGGCAATTTGCCCGCGCTGCTGCCGCGCACGCGCCACATGCTGCTGTTCGAGGAGGACTACGTGTGCATGACGCGCAAGCGCGAGCGCCTGCCGCGCGGCTCCGCGCTCACGCTGGAGCAGTTCGTGGCGGCGGCGCATGTGCAGGTGCGCTCGTTCGAGCACAGTCATCACGCCGTGGACGACGCGCTGCGCGCGCAAGGCGTGGGCCGCAACATCGCGCTCGCGCTGCCGCATTTCGTGGCCGTGCCGGGCGTGCTGGCGGCCACCGACCTCATGGCCACGCTGCCCGAACGGCTCGCGCACATCCTCAACCGCTCGGGCACGTTTCGCATTTACGCGCTGCCGGTGCATCTGCCGAAAGCGCCGGTGACGATGCACTGGCACGAGCATTTCGACGAGGACGAAGGCATTGTCTGGCTGCGCGGCCTCATGGCCGATCTGCTGGCCAACGTGGAAAAGCTGCGTATCTGAAGTGCGGCGTGAATCACGGCGCGAATCGCAGCCCGAATCACAGCCCGAATCACAGCCCGAATCACAGCCCGAATCACAGCCCGAATCGCGGCGCGAATCACGGTGCGAATCGCAGCCCAAATTGCAGCGCAAGAAGCGGATCGGCGGGCGGCGCGCCTTCGCGTAAGCTTTTCGAACCTCATGCACCGAACTGAATTCGATGATCACCGAAACCGCGAGCGCGCAACCGGGCGCTTCCCGCTCTTATAACTGGCCCGCGATAGAAGCGTCGCTGGACGCGCACGGCCACGCCGTGTTGCCGCGCGTGCTGAGCGCCGCGCAGTGCGCGCGGATTGCGGCGCTCTATGCGCGCGACGACTGCTTTCGCTCGCGCATCGTGATGGCGCGGCACAACTTCGGGCGCGGCGAGTACAAGTATTTTTCGTATCCGTTGCCGCCGCTGCTGCACAAGTTGCGTCACGCGCTGTATCCGCATCTCGCGCCCATCGCGAATCGCTGGAACGCGCAAATGGGTATCGAAACGCGTTATCCCGCCGAACTCGACGCGTTTCTCGACGACTGCCATCGCGCGGGGCGGACGCGCCCCACGCCGCTGATCCTCGAATACGGCGCGGGCGACTACAACTGCCTGCATCAGGACCTGTACGGCGACCATGTGTTTCCGCTGCAAATCGCCATGCTGCTTTCGCAACCGGGACGCGACTTCGAAGGCGGCGAATTCGTCATGACCGAAAGCGCGTCGAACGGCCAGCGCGCCGAAGTGATCGCGCTCGCGCAAGGCGACGCCGTGTTGTTCGCGGTGAATCAACGGCCCGCGGCGGGCAGGCGCGGCGGCACGCGCAAAGTGGCGATGCGTCATGGCGTAAGCCAGATTCGCAGCGGCAAACGCCATACGCTCGGTTTGATTTTTCACGACGCACGATGAATGCCATCGAACGCACCTTGGGCCGGCTTGACGGGAACGCGCTGGCCGCTCGACTCGGCAGCGAAGGGTACGCGGTGTTGCCGCGTCTGCTCGATGCCGACGAGGCGCGCGAACTCGCGCGCGCCGCGATCGCGGCGAACGCCTCGCGCCGCGTGCTGCTCGAAGCCGTCGAGCTTGGGCGCGGCGAGATGTTTGACTTCGGCGCCGCCTTGCCCGCGCCGCTGGCCGCATGGCGGCGCGCGTTCTATCGTGCGCTGGCGCCGGTGGCGAACCGCTGGAACGAGGCGTTGGGCGCGGCGTACCGCTATCCCGCCGAACTCGACGCCTTTGCCGAACAGCAGCGCGCGGCGGGGCAAACGCGCGCGCAGTCGTACGCGAGCCGCTTGCGCGCCGGGGACTTTCTCGCGCTGCATCAACGCAGCGAAGGCGAGCCGGTGTTTCCGCTGCAAGTCGTGGCGCTGCTGTCGGAGCCGGGCAACGACTTCGCGGGCGGCGAATTCGTGATGACGGAACAGCGGCCGCGCATGCAGTCGCGCCCGATGGTCGTGCCGCTCGGTCTCGGCGACGCGGCCATCATCGGCACGGCGCAGCGGCCGTTCGAAGGCGCGAACGGGGTTTATCGCGTGAATCTCAAGCATGCGATCAGCCGGGTGCGCGAGGGCGAGCGAGTGGGCATCGAGCTGGCATTTCACGAAGGGCGATAGCCGTCGCTATCGCGCGATTGCACTGCCGCAATTCGCCGCCGGTCAACTTGCGCAACTAACTGCCCGATTCGGCCAACGCACATGACGTACGCGATGTGCGCGACGTGCGCGTTGGCGGCAACCATCCCGGTCGTTGCCGTGATTGCCGCCGGCGCGCTAGGACTTTCTCCGGCAAACGCCTTATGCTGCGGTTCTGCTTCGCTTTACCGTTTCGATGAGGCCACGATGACCACCACCACACCGCCCCGGCTCACCGCCGCGTATGCTTCCCGATTCGCGACGCTCGCGCTCGCGCATCTCACGCGCGAGTATCCGAACAAGCTCACGCATTGCCTCGAAGGCCCGCAGGACGTGCAAAGCCCGCGCGCGCTGCATCCCGTGTTCTACGGCAGCTACGACTGGCATTCGTGCGTACACGGCTACTGGCTCGTGCTGCGTCTGCTCGAACGCTTTCCCGATCTGCCCGAGGCCGCGCGTATCGTCGGCGTGGTGGACGCGCATTTCACCGAGGCGAACATGGCCGGTGAAATGGCCTATCTCGACTTGCCGCACAATCGCGGCTTCGAGCGTCCGTATGGCTGGGCGTGGTTGCTCGCGCTCGCGGCCCAGGTGAATGCGCTTGCGCAGCCGGCATCGCGGGCGCTGCCGCAGGCCGCGCGCTGGCAAACGGCGCTTGCGCCGCTCACCGAAACCTTCGTCGCGCGTTTCGAGGAATTTTTGCCGAAGGCCACCTACCCGCTGCGCGTGGGCACGCACTTCAACACGGCGTTCGCGCTCACGCTGGCGCTCGACTTCGCGCGCGCCAACGCGCGCCCGAAACTGGCGGCGCTGATCGAGGAAACCGCGCGGCGCTGGCACACGCACGACGCCAACTGCCAGGCGTGGGAGCCGGGCGGCGACGAGTTTCTTTCGCCCGCGCTCAGCGTGGCCTTGCTGATGAGCCGCGTGCTGGGCGCGCAGGACTTCGAGCCTTGGTTCACGCGCTTTTTGCCGAACCTGGCTGCGCGCGAACCGGCCACGCTGTTTACGCCGGCCACGGTTGCCGATCGCAGCGACGGCAAGATCGCGCATCTGGACGGCCTGAACCTCAGCCGCGCCTGGTGCCAGCGCGCGCTCGCGCGTGCGCTGCCCGCGCACGACGCACGCGTGGCCGTGCTCGAAGCGGCGGCGCACACGCATCTGGCGAGCGCGCTCGATCACGTGGCGGGCGACTACATGGGCGAGCACTGGCTCGCCACCTTCGCGACGCTCGCGCTCGAAGCGTAAGCGATGGCGATGGCGATGGCGTGAGCGCAGGCGCAATCGCCCAGCCCACGCCGCCCAAGCCGCCCAAGCCGGGGAAAGCCGCAACAGCAGCATCGAACGTCATCGCGTAAACCCGCAGAGCATAGCGCTCGCGCGCAAACGATTGGCGTTGCTAACGATCGTCTTTCTTTCAAAAGCCTATAAAGTCCGGCGTTTTTTTGCCGTTGTCATGACAGACGCCGGCCGGATGCCACGGCGAGCGCGTCGCATCACAATTGCCGATGACGACTTCGGGCGCGCACGAGAAGGCCGCCCGTGGAGAGAGACGAGGATGCTTCATAAGCTGTCGATACGCGCGAGCCTAACCCTGATGATCGCTTTTTTCGGCGTCGTTCTGCTGATCGGGGCCGCCACCGGATTGCTGTCGATGCGCGCGGGCAACGACGCACTGCGCACGATGTACACGGTCGACACGCCCGCCGTCGCCGATCTCGAAGGCAGCGCCGGCCAGTTGCTGCGTCTGCGCCTCGCGCTCGCCACTTATGCGTCGCTTGCCGATCTCGGCGACCAGAAGGCGGCGGATGCCGTGCTCAAGCGCTTCGATCAATATCTAAGGACTTCGAACGAACGTCTCGATCACTATCTGTCGATCGCGGGCAAGAGCGAGGATTCGAGCCTGATCGACGACATGCAGGCCAAGCGCAACGGCTTCCTGCACGACGGCGTGGAGCCCGCGCTCGCGGCGCTCAAGTCGGGCGACAAGGCGGCGTTCCAGGAATTGCAGGGCCACAAGCTGCCCGCGCTCTACAACCATTACGAAAAGGCGATGCTCGTGCTGGAGCAGCGTCAGATCGATCACGGCGCGCAGCGCTATCAGCGCGCGCAAGACCGCTTCAACCTGGTGAGCGCGGTCGTGGCGTTCGGCATGGCGGCCTCGCTGTTGTGCGCGTGGCTCGCGCGCGTGGCGTTGATGCGCGCGATCGTGCATCCCGTCAACGCGGCCATCGCGCAGTTCCAGCGCATCGCGGCGGGGGATCTGAGCGGCGCGGCGGCGGCCACGAGCAACAACGAAATGGGCCGTCTGCAAGCGGCGCTCGGGCAGATGCAGGCCTCGCTCATCACGATGGTGAGCAGCGTGCGGCAGGGCGCCGAGTCGATCGACAGGGGCGTGAGCGAGATCGCGTCGGGCAACACCGACTTGTCGCAACGCACCGAGGAACAGGCTGCGTCGCTCGAACAAACCGCGGCGAGCATCGAGCAACTGACGTCCACGGTCAAGCAGACCGCCGAGAACGCACGCGAGGCGAGCACGCTCGCGCAAGGCGCCTCGGGGCTCGCCGCGCGCGGCGGCGATCTTTCGCGCGAAGTGGTGGGCACGATGCAGCATATCGTGGGCGATTCCCGGCGTATCGGCGAGATTGTCGGCGTGATCGAAACCATCGCGTTCCAGACCAATATTCTCGCGCTCAACGCGGCCGTGGAAGCGGCGCGCGCGGGCGAGGAAGGGCGCGGTTTCGCCGTGGTCGCGAGCGAGGTGCGCTCGCTCGCGCAACGCAGCGCGGCGGCGGCGAAGGAGATCAAGGAACTGATCGAAGCGTCGACGGCGCGCGTGGAAAGCGGCGCGAGCCTCGTGCAGCGCTCGGGCTCGACCATGGGCGAGATCGTCGATGCGATCGCGCGCGTTTCGTCGATCATGGGCGAGATCGCCTCGGCGGCTTCGGAACAGAGCACGGGCATCGATCAGGTCAACGTGGCCGTGGGCCAGATGGATCTCGTCACGCAGCAGAACGCGGCGCTGGTCGAACAGGCTTCGGCGGCGGCTTCGTCGCTGGAAAGCGAGGCGCACCGGTTGAGCGCGGCCGTTTCGGTGTTCCGCATGGCGCATTGAAGCGGCCCGCGCGAAGGCGCAAGCGGCAACCCGGCAGCAACCCGGCGGCAATCCGACAGCAACCAGGCGGCAATCCCGCATCGGCACCGGCACCGGCATCGGCATCGGCATTGGCATTGGCATTGGCATTGGCATTGGCATTGGCATTGGCACCGGCACCGGCACCGGCATCGGCGCCGGTATCGGCATCGGCACGAGGATGCAACGAGGCGCGCGGCAGGCGGCATCGACGGTTATAGTGCCGGATTAGCACTCATGACTGGATTGACGATGCAGCTACTCGATCACGTTTCGATCGGCGTGCCGGACCTGGACGCCGCGCGCCCGTTCTACGATGCGGTCATGCACGCGCTCGGCGCGGCCAAGGTCTACGACCGGCCGCAAGCGCTCGGCTACGGCGAGCGCTGCGACGCCGCCGACACGCAATCCACCTGCCTCGCCGTCTATCTGGACGCCGCCGCGATCGACCCCGCCAACAAGCGTCACTGGTGCTTCAAGGCGGCGACGCGCGCGCAGGTGGATGCATTCCACGCGGCGGGCCTCGCGCACGGCGGCCGCTCGGACGGCGAGCCGGGCCTGCGCGCGCATTATCATGCGCATTACTACGGCGCATTTCTCGTCGATCCGGCGGGCAATCGCGTCGAGGCGGTGTGCCATGCGGCGGCGGCCTGATCGACTCGGCAGCCGGGTTTGAAAATCGCGCGGCGCGCGCGGCCATTGTGGTGTGGCACGCGCACGAGGACGCGCACGGGCACGGGCACGGGCACGGGCACGAATCGGCGCGCGCAGGTTGTTCGCTACACTAGGCCACTAGGCGGAAAACACCGATTGGAGCGAGACAGCCATGCCCCACTGCATCGTCGAATACACCGACAACCTTGGCGAAGCCGCGCGCATTCGCGTGCTGCTCGAACACCTGGCCGCGCGCTTTCGCGACTCGGAAGGCGTGTTTCCCGTAGGCGGCGTGCGCGTGCGCGCCATTCGCCTGACCGAATACGTGATCGCCGATAACCAGGGCGACGACGCGTTCGTCAACATCACCGTGAAAATCGGCGGCGGGCGCGACGCGGCGTTCAAGAAGCGCTTTTTCGGCGCGATGTTCGAAGCCGCGAAAGCGCATTTCGAGCCGGTGTTCCAGAGCCGCCCGTTCGCGCTTTCGCTCTATGTCGAGGAAGCCGACGAGGACGGCTCGTTCAAGGCGAACACGATCCATGCGCGGTTGAAAAACGCGGCTTCGAAGGCATGACGCGCGCGGCACGCTTTCAGTTGTCGAACGTGCCGCGATATTCGGGCGCGGCGTCCACGCGCGTGTTCATCTCGAACATCACGCCGCCCGGCGCGCGGCAAAAGAAGCGCGAGCCGCGCCCGTTGTTGAACACGCCCGTTTCCATCCGCACGCCGTCGGCCGAAAAGCGTTCGTAGAGCGCCTGCACGGCTTCGAAACTCGGCAACTCGAATCCCACGTGAAAATTTTTCGGCCAGACGGGTGCTTCGGCATCCTTATCGGCGCTCGTGTCGTCGATCACCACGTCGTAGCCGGGCCGCTTGAGGATATAGGAGCGGTCCCACTGGCCGGAAATCGTAAAGCCGAGATAGCGCTCGAAAAACGCGGCCGTCGCGGCCGTATCGGAAGAAGGAAAGCTCAAATGATTGAGCTTCATGGTTTGCGTCACGTCGTTCATGTTCGAAGTCCTTGGCTGAAAGGGCGGCGGTTCGATGTGTGCCGCCCGAGGACTTCAGAATATAAGCAAATGCTCGCATTCGAAACTCGCATTGACCGCTGGCGCGCGGCGTGCGCAACGCCTTGCGGAACGGGGCGTCGCGGCCTTTCATCAAGCGTTTTGCGATGGTTTATTCGCATTTTCAGGCGGCGCGCGGCGCATGCGACGCGGTTTTGGTGGCCCCAATGCGCGTGCGCCGTGTGGACCTTTTCATGGGACCACGGCTGCGCTAACGTAGCGCGATCGCAACGAGGTCGCGCAACGCGCAAGAGGAGTGTGTCACGCATGGCAGCACGAACCAACGAATACGGCCAGCCGGTAGGCGCCGAAATGCACGGCTGGCAGCCGCGCGAGCGTCCGGGGCGCGTGACGCTCGAAGGGCGCTTTAGCCGCGTCGAACCGGTCGACGTCGAACGCCATGCCGCGGACCTCTTCGACGCCTACAGCGCGGCCGCCGACGGTCGCGACTGGACCTATCTGTTCGCGGAACCGTTCGCCGATTTCGCGGCGTTTCGCGCGTATCTCGCGAAGCTCGCCGCATCGAGCGACCCGTTCCATTACGCCGTGATCGACCGCGCGAGCGGCAAGGCCGTGGGCACGTTCGCGCTCATGCGCATGGAGCCCGCGCACGGCGTGATCGAAGTGGGCAGCGTGGCGTTTTCGCCGCTGCTCAAGCGAACGCCCGTTTCCACCGAAGCGCAATTTCTGCTGATGCGTTACGTATTCGACGATCTCGGCTACCGGCGCTACGAATGGAAATGTGACAGCCTCAACGCGCCCTCGCGCAAGACGGCGCTGCGTCTGGGCTTCGAGTTCGAGGGCATCTTCCGCCAGGCGATCGTCTACAAGGGCCGCAGCCGCGACACGGCGTGGTTCGCCATCATCGACCGGGACTGGCCGCGCGTGAAAGCCGCGTTCGAAACATGGCTCGCGCCCGCGAACTTCGACGCCGAAGGGCGCCAACGCGCGTCGCTCGCCGCGCTGCGCGAAGCGGCGGCGCGATGACTTCGGCCGCGCGCACCGTGATTCGCGAGATCGCGCCCGCCGACCGCGAGGCATGGTTCGCGCTCTGGGCCGGCTACAACGCGTTCTACGAAACCGAGGTTGCGCCCGCCATCACCGAGCGCACGTGGGCGCGCCTTTTCGACGCGAACGTGCCGCTATTCGGCCGCATTGCCGAACGCGACGGCCGCGTGGCGGGGTTCAGCCTGAGCGTGCTGCATGAAGGGACGTGGGTCGCAACGCCCGTCTGTTATCTGGAAGACCTGTTCGTCGATCCCGCGTGCCGGGGGCAGGGCATCGGCCGGCTGCTCGTCGACGATCTGATCGCCTTGGCGCGCGAGCGCGGCTGGTCGCGCCTCTACTGGCATACGAACCGCAGCAATCCCGCGCGCAAGCTCTACGACGAATACGCGCAAGCCGACGATTTCGTGCGCTACCGGCTGTCGTTCTGATGCGTTCCGCATGGGCGAGCGCTCGCTCGCCCGTTCCCGCCTTTCACATGGCTCGCCCGGCGCCGTGAGCGCCATCGTCCCCGCGCGCGACCTCATAACAGCGTTTTTTGCTGCTGAGCACGCTTTAGCATGGTTTTGCCCGCGCGCCTAGTTGGGATTGTAACGAGCATTGTCACGATCATTTCACAGGTATAGGATGATCGCGAATAAACCATCACGGTTTGGTGTGCATTGCACAAATTCGCCTCTCAACCTATGTCAGAAGCCTCTGTGAACTCCCTCGTCGTGCTGCACGGCGCCGCTGCCGGGCACGCGGCCCGCAATGCGGGCGTGCCGTTCGACGCCGCGTGGCTCGACGGCCTGCGCGTGAACCAGTCGGCGGTCGAGCGCCGCACGGCCACGCTCGGCACGCGCCGCGCCGTCAAGAAGGACGCGCAGGCGGCGTGGCTGCTGAAAGCCGTCACCTGCATCGACCTCACCACGCTCAGCGGCGACGACACCGAAGGCCGCGTGCGCCGCCTGTGCACCAAGGCGCGCCAGCCGGTGCGCGCCGACTTGCTCGCCGCGCTCGGCATGGCGCCGGAGTCGATCCGCACGGGCGCGGTGTGCGTCTATCACCGCTTCGTGGGCGCCGCCGTGGACGCGCTCGCGGGCAGCGGCATTCCCGTCGCCGCCGTGTCTACGGGTTTCCCCGCCGGGCTGAGCCCGCACGCGCTCAAGCTCAAGGAGATCGAAGCCTCGGTGGCCGAGGGCGCGCGCGAAATCGACATCGTGGTGACGCGCGAATACGTGCTCACCGGCAACTGGCGCGCGCTCTACGACGAAGTGCGCGACTTTCGCGCGGCGTGCGGCGAGGCGCATCTCAAGACGATTCTCGCGACCGGCGACATCCGCGTGCTGTCGAACATTGCGAAGGCGTCGATGATCTGCATGATGGCGGGCGCGGACTTCATCAAGACGTCAACGGGCAAGGAAGGCGTGAACGCCACGCTCGACGTTTCGCTCGTGATGGTGCGCATGATCCGCGAATACGGCGAGCGCACCGGCGCGCGCGTGGGCTTCAAGCCGGCAGGCGGCGTGTCCACGGCGAAGGCGGCGCTCGCCTACCAGATTCTTATGAAGGAAGAGTTGGGGCGGCCGTGGCTCGAACCGGACCTGTTCCGGTTCGGCGCGTCGAGTTTGCTCGCCGATATCGAGCGCCAGCTCGAACATCACGTGAGCGGACGCTATTCGGCGTTCCAGCGCCATCCCGTCGCTTGAGTGGAAACTGAATCGAACATGAGCGTAGCCGAGTATTTTCGAACGATGGATTACGGTCCCGCCCCCGAGGACGATCAGCCCGTGCGCGCGTGGCTCGCGCAGCACGAAGGCGCGTTCGGTCATTTCATCGACGGCGCCTGGCGCTCGCCCGCGAGCGGCGCGCGCTTCGAGGTGCGCTCGCCCGCCACGGGCGACGTGCTCGCGAGCGTGGCGCAAGGCGACGCCGCCGATATCGACGCGGCCGTGGCCGCCGCGCGCGCGGCGCAGCCCGAGTGGCACGCCGCCGGCGGCGCGGCGCGCGCGCGTCATCTGTATGCGCTCTCGCGCATGGTGCAGCGTCACAGCCGCCTCTTCGCGGTGCTGGAAGCGCTCGACAACGGCAAGCCGATTCGCGAGACGCGCGACATCGACGTGCCGCTCGTCGCGCGCCATTTCCTGCATCACGCGGGCTGGGCGCAGTTGCAGGAAAGCGAGTTCGCGGGCTACGCGCCGCTCGGCGTGATCGGCCAGATCGTGCCGTGGAATTTCCCGCTGCTGATGCTCGCGTGGAAGGTGGCGCCCGCCATCGCGCTCGGCAATTGCGTGGTGCTCAAGCCCGCCGAATACACGCCGCTCACGGCGCTGCTGTTCGCGGAACTCGCGCAGCGCGCGGGCTTGCCGAAGGGCGTGCTCAACGTGGTGACGGGCGACGGCGGCACGGGCGCGGCGCTCGTCGATCACGCGGGCGTCGACAAGATCGCGTTCACGGGCTCGACCGAAGTGGGCCGCCAGATCCGCACGGCCACGGCCGGCACCGGCAAGTCGCTCACGCTGGAGCTGGGCGGCAAGTCGCCGTTCATCGTGTTCGAAGATGCCGATCTCGACGGCGCGGTGGAAGGCGTCGTGGACGCCATCTGGTTCAACCAGGGCCAGGTGTGCTGCGCGGGTTCGCGCCTGTTGGTGCAGGAAGGCGTGGAGGCGCGTTTCATCGAAAAACTCAAGCGCCGCATGGCGACGCTGCGCGTGGGGCCGTCGCTCGACAAGGGCATCGACATCGGCGCGATCGTCGACCCGGTGCAGCTCGAACGCATCGAGTCGCTGGTCGAAGCGGGCAAGCGCGAAGGCTGCGACGTCTGGCAGCCGCCCGCGCTGGCCATGCCCGCCGGCGGCTGCTTCTATCCGCCGACGCTCGTGACCCGTATCGGCCCGGCCTCCACGCTTGCGCAGGAAGAAATTTTCGGCCCGGTGCTGGCGGCCATGAGCTTTCGCACGCCCGAGGAAGCCGTGGCGCTCGCCAACAACACGCGCTACGGGCTTGCCGCCAGCGTGTGGAGCGAGACCATCGGGCGCGCGCTCGATATCGCGCCGCGCCTGCAATGCGGCGTGGTGTGGATCAACGCAACCAATCTGTTCGACGCGAGCGTGGGCTTCGGCGGTTATCGCGAGTCGGGTTTCGGGCGCGAAGGCGGCCGCGAAGGCGCGTACGAATACCTGAAGCCCGCAAGCTGGAGCAAGCTGCCGATGCGCGCGGCGCGCGTGGCGCGTGCGCCGCGTTCCGGCGACGCCGCCCCGGCCGGCGCACTCGATCGGACTCCGAAGCTTTTTATCGGCGGCAAGCAGGTGCGCCCGGACAGCGGCTACTCGCACGCCGTGCATGCGCCGAACGGCGCGTGGGTCGGCGAAGTGGGCGCGGGCAGCCGCAAGGACGTGCGCGATGCGGTGGCCGCCGCGCGCGGCGCGCAGAAGTGGACGCAGATGAGCGCGCACGGCCGCGCCCAGGTGCTGTACTACCTCGCGGAAAACCTGAGCGCGCGCGCCGAGGAATTCGCGCAGCAGCTCACGCGTCGCGCGGGCCACGACGCGCGCGATGCGGAGCGCGAAGTCGCCGCCGCCATCGACCGGCTGTTCAGCTATGCCGCATGGGCCGACAAGTTCGACGGCGCGGTGCATACGCCGCCGCTGCGCGGCGTGGCGCTCGCGATGCACGAAGCCATTGGCGTGATCGGCGTGGCGTGTCCCGACGAAGCGCCGCTGCTCGCCTTCGTCTCGCTCGTCGCGCCGGCGCTGGCCATGGGCAATCGCGTGGTGGCGCTCGCGAGCGAGGCAAGCCCGCTTGCCGTCACCGACTTCTATCAGGTCGTGGAAACCTCGGACGTGCCCGCGGGCGCGCTCAACATCCTCACGGGCGAACGCGCGGCCATGCTGCCCGCGCTCGCGAAACACGACGACGTGGATGCGCTCTGGTGCTTCGGCCCGGCGACGGATGCGGCGCTGGTCGAACGCGAGTCGGCGGGCAATCTCAAGCGCACGTTCGTCGATCACGGCAAGCAGATTGACTGGTTCGAGCGCACGAGCGCAGGATTGCCGTTCCTGCGCCATGCCGTGCAGGTGAAGAACATCTGGATACCGTATGGCGATTGAGCGCGCCTCGCGGGCGCGAACGGCGAGCGCATGACGCGCCGCTCAAAAAAACGCAGAGATGGAGACAACGATGCTTAAGAACCTCGACCCGCTTCTGAACGCCGACGTCCTGCAAGCGCTGAGCGCGATGGGGCACGGCGACGAAGTCGTCGTTTGCGACGCCAACTTTCCCGCCGATTCGGTGGCGCGCGCCACTGTCACGGGCAAGCTGCTGCGCATCGACGGCGCGAGCGCCCCGCGTGCCGTGCGCGCGATCCTCTCGGTGCTGCCGCTCGACACGTTCGTCGAAGCGCCCGCCATGCGCATGGAAGTCGTCGGCGAGCCGCAGACGGTTCCCGCCGTGCAGCGCGAGGCGCAAGCCGAAGTGGATGCCGCCGAAGGCCGCCCCACGCCGTTCGCTTCGATCGAACGCCACGCGTTCTACGCGCGCGCCCGCAAGGCGTACTGCGTGATCGCCACAGGCGAGGCGCGCGGCTACGGCTGCTTCGTGTTCACCAAAGGCGTGCTGCTCGCGCCCGACGCGCCCGCCGCGAAGGAGTGAGCGCGATGGCGCACGACAATGCAGCGGGCGGGAACGGCCGGGTGGTCATTCTCGGCATCTTCGTGACCGATCTGGCGTTTCGCGCGGCGCGCATGCCCGTGATCGGCGAAACGCTGGCCGGGTCGGCGTTTGCGATGGGGCCGGGCGGCAAGGGCTCGAACCAGGCCGTGGCCGCCGCGCGCGCCGGCGCGCAGGTGGTGTTTTGCACGCGCGTGGGCGACGACGCCTTCGGCGAGATCGCGCGCAAGACGTGGGCGGCCGAAGGCATCGCGGCGCGCACGCAGCCGGTTGCGGGCGTGGCCACGGGCGCGGCGCACATTTTCGTCGACGAAACCACGGGCATGAACGCCATCATCGTCGCGCCGGGCGCGGCGGGCACGATGAGCGAGACCGACGCCGACGCCATCGAAGCCGATATTTCGCAATCCCAGGTATTCGTCACGCAACTGGAGCAGCCGCTTGCGGCCGCGCGGCGCGGGCTCGAACTCGCGCGCCGCCACGGCGTGACGACCGTGTTCAATCCCGCGCCGGCCATGGCGCTGCCCGACGACATCTTCCCGCTCTGCGACTACGTGACGCCGAACGAAACCGAAGCGGCCGCGCTCACCGGCATCGAAATCCGCAACCCCGACGACGCCCGCCGCGCCGCCGACGCGCTGCTCGCCAAGGGCGCGGGCGCGGTGATCGTGACGCTCGGCGAAGCGGGAGCGCTCTTGCATACGCGCGAGCAATCGGTGCTGCTGCCCGCGTTTCAGTGCGGTCCGGTCGTGGAAACGGCCGGCGCCGGCGACGGTTTCACCGGCGGCTTCGCGGCGGCGCTCGCGCGCGGCGACGACGCGCTCGCGGCCACGCGCTTCGGCTGCGCGCTCGCGGGCATCTCGGTGACGCGCGCGGGCACGGCGCCTTCCATGCCCACGCGCGAGGAAGTGGAAGCGGTGCTCGCGAACGCGGCGAGCGAAGCGCATTGAGGGCGTACCGGCGGTTTCGCGCGCATCGAAGCGCGGCACCCCACGCAAAAGGAATCGGAACGATGAAGTCTGCCTTGTTTGCGAAATGGTTCGGCGACCGGCAACTGAATTTTCTGCTGGCCGTGAATCTGCTCGTGGTGCTGGTGGCGATCGGCGTGTCGCACGGCCAGTTCGTCGGCATCGACAATTTGCAGTCGATGGGCGCGCAACTGCCCGAAGTCGCGCTGCTCGCGCTCGGCATCATGCTGTCGATGCTTTCGGGCAACGGCGGCATCGACCTCTCGGGCGTGGGCCTCGCGAATCTTTCCGGCATGATCGCCGCGCTCGTGGTGCCGCATTTCGTGAGCGGCGACGACTCGCCCGTGCTCTACACCGCGCTCTTTTGCGCGATCGTCGTGGGCATGGGCTTGATCGGCGGGCTGCTCAACGGCATCGTGATCGCGCGGCTCGGGCTCACGCCCATTCTCTGCACGCTCGGCACGCAGTTGCTGTTCACGGGTTTCGCCGTGGCGCTGAGCAACGGCGCCTCCGTACACGTGGATTACGTGGAGCCGCTCGCCGACATCAGCAACGGCACGTTCTTCCAGGTGCCGATTTCGCTGATCCTGTTCGTGGCCGTGGTGGTGGTGCTCGGCTGGCTGCTCAAGCGCACGCCGTTCGGCCTGCGGCTCTATCTGATGGGCACGAATCAGCGCGCCGCGTTCTATGCGGGCATTCCGCGCGCGCGCATGCTCGTCATGACTTATGCGATGTGCGGCGTGCTCGCCTCGCTTGCCGGGCTCGTGAGCGTCTCGCACACGCTGAGCGCGAAGTGGGACTACGGTAACTCGTATCTGCTGATCGCGATTCTCATTGCGGTGATGGGCGGCGTCGATCCCGCGGGCGGCTATGGGCGCATCATCTGCGTGTTTTTCGCGGCCACGGTGCTGCAATTCCTGTCGAGCCTGTTCAACCTGATGGGCGTTTCGCAATTCTTCGGCGACTGCGCGTGGGGTTTCCTGCTGCTGGCGTCGCTTGCCTTCGCGGGCGGCGAGCGCGTGCGCGCGATCTTCGGCACGGCGAAGTCCGCAACGGCCGGCAAGCCCGCGCGGAAAAAACCGGCGTCCGGCTAACGCGTTTCCAGTGCAAGGCGGACGTCGAGCCTCGGGGGTCCGCCGCCATCCAATTCGGGGCGATTGCCAAAAAACGGAGACAACGACATGAAACTCAAGCGACTCAGCGCGGCACTCACGGCTTGCGCGCTTGCGGGCGGCCTCGTGGCCGCGGCGCACGCGGCGGACCAGACCATCGTGACCGTGGTGAAGGTCACGGGCATTAGCTGGTTCAATCGCATGGAAGAAGGCGTGAAGGAATTCGGCAAGGACAACCCCGGCGTGACGGTGTATCAAACCGGGCCGGGCCGCGCCGACGCCGCGCAGCAGCTCAAGATCATCGACGACCTGATCGCGAAGAAGGTGAGCGCGATCGCCGTGGTGCCCTACGACCCGCCCACGCTCGAACCGGCGCTGAAGAAGGCGATGGATCGCGGCATCAAGGTGGTCACGCACGAAGCCGACAACGAGAAGAACACCATGGTCGACGTCGAGGCGTTCGACAACTCGGCGTACGGCGCGGCGCTCAACGACCGGCTGGGCGCGTGCATGCACGACGAAGGCAAGTGGGCGACGCTGGTGGGCTCGCTCGGCAGCCGTTCGCAGGTGCAATGGGCCAACGGCGGCATCGACAACGCAAAGAAGAAGTTCCCGAAGATGCAGCTCGTGGAAACGAATCTGGAAACCAACAACGACGGCGAGCGCGCGTATGAAGTCGCGAAGGAAGTGCTGCGCAAGCATCCCGACCTCAAGGGCTTCCAGGGGTCTTCGTCGCTGGACGTGATCGGCATTGGCCGCGCGGTGGAGGAGGCGGGCCTGCAAGGCAAGATTTGCGTGTACGGCACGGGCCTGCCGACGGAAGCGGGCAAGTACCTCGAAAGCGGCGCGATCAACGGCATCGCCTTCTGGGACCCGAAAACGGCCGGCATGGCGATGAACAAGATCGCGAAGATGCTGCTCGACGGCAAGACCGTGGAGAACGGCGCGAATCTCGGCCTGCCGGGCTACGAGAAGGTCACGGTCTCCAAGGGTCCGGGCAAGGGCATCATCGTGCGCGGCCAGGGCTGGGTGAGCGTCGACAAGTCGAACTACAAGCAATACAACTTCTGATCGGAGCGAAGCGGCGCGCGTCACGGGTTTGAGCGTGGCGCGGCGCGCGCCGCGTGGAATGCGATGAGTGAAAACATGGCGGCATCGGAACCGTTGTTGCAGGTGCTCGACGTACACAAGCGCTTCACGGGCGTGTACGCGCTGCGCGGCGTGACGCTCACGTTCGAGCGCGGGCAGATTTATCACCTGCTCGGCGAAAACGGCTGCGGCAAGAGCACGCTCATCAAGATCATCTCGGGCGCGCAGCCGCCCGACGAAGGCGAACTCGTGATCGACGGCGCGCGGCACGCGCAGCTCTCGCCGCTCGAGTCGCTGGCGGCCGGCATCGAAACGGTCTATCAGGATCTTTCGCTGCTGCCGAACCTGAGCGTGGCCGAAAACGTGGGCTTGACGACGGAACTCGCGGAACACGCGGGGCGTCTCGCGCGCACCTTCGACCGCCACGCGCTCGCGCGCACGGCCGCGCGCGCGCTCAAGGCCGTGGGCCTGCCCGGCGACGCCGACTTCCAGGCCACGCTGATCGAACAATTGCCGCTCGCGACGCGCCAGCTCGTGGCCATCGCGCGCGCCATCGCGAGCGAGGCGAAGTTCGTCATCATGGACGAACCCACCACGTCGCTCACGCAAAAGGAAGTGACCAACCTGATCGCCGTGCTCGGGCAGTTGCGCGCGCAGGGCGTGACCGTGCTGTTCGTGAGCCACAAGCTCGACGAGTGCTATGCGATCGGCGGCGAAGTGATCGTGCTGCGCGACGGCCAGAAAGTCACGCAAGGGCCGATCGCCGATTACACCAAGGCGCAGTTGAGCGAACTGATGACGGGACGCCAGCTTTCCACCGAGCGCTACCGCACGGAGGAACCCGGCGCCGGGTCCGGCCGCGACGTGCTGCTCGACGTGCGCGGCCTCGGCCGCGCGGGCCAGTTCCGCGACGTGTCGTTCACGCTGCATCGCGGCGAGATTCTGGGCATTACCGGTTTGCTCGATTCGGGCCGCAACGAACTCGCGCGCGCGCTCGCGGGCGTGGCCGCCGCCGACAGCGGCGAAGTCGTGCTCGACGGCGGCGCGATCAAGCTCGCCACGCCTGGCGACGCCAAGCGCGCGCGCATCGGCTACGTGCCCGAAGACCGCCTGAACGAAGGGCTATTTCTCGACAAGCCGATTCGCGACAACGTGATTACGGCGATGATCTCGAGCCTGCGCGACCGCTTTGGCCAGATCGACCGTGCTCGCGCCCGCGCGCTCGCCGAAGAGACGGTCAAGGAATTGCAGATCGCCACGCCGAGCGTGGACAAGGCCGTGCAGTCGCTTTCGGGCGGCAACCAGCAGCGCGTGCTGATCGGCCGCTGGCTCGCCATCGACCCGCGCGTGCTGATTCTGCATGGCCCGACCGTGGGCGTGGACGTGGGCTCGAAGGACATCATCTATCGCATCATGCAGCGGCTGTCGCAGCGCGGCATCGGCATTTTGCTCGTGAGCGACGACTTGCCCGAATTGCTGCAAAACTGCGACCGCGTGCTGATGATGCGCAAGGGGCGCGTTGCCGAAGCGCATCGCGCCGAAGGGCTCACCGAGGCGCAGTTGTATCGTGCGCTGCTTGCCGAAGCCGCTTGACCGCACTGCCGAACACACTACCGACCGCATTGCCGACCGCACTGCCGATTGCCCGAACGATCGCACGACCGCCATGAACCCTACGACCATGCCATCCACCTCCACCCCCGCCGAAGCCGCGCGCGAGACGCTGCCGCTCAACTGGCGCGCGAAGCTCGCACGCAATCCCGAGTGGTTCACGGCCACGCTGATCGTCATCACCTGCGTGATCGTGGCGTCGATCAACCCGCGCTTCTTCCAGTGGGCGACGCTGTTCGACCTGCTGCATTCGGCCACCACGACTTCGCTTTTCGCGCTGGGAACGCTCGTGGTGCTGGCTTCGGGCGGCATCGACGTATCGTTCACGGCCATCGGCGCGTTCACCATGTACGCCATCACCAAGGCGGTGTTCGCATGGTGGCCCGACGCGCCGTTCGTGCTCATTCTGCTCACGGGCGCGCTGGGCGGCATCGTGCTGGGCGTCGTCAACGGGCTGCTCGTGGACCGCTTGCAGGCGCCTTCGCTGATCGTCACCATCGGCACGCAGTATCTGTATCGCGGCTTGCTGCTGACCTTCGTCGGCACCACGTTCTTCATGAACATCCCGCACAGCATGGACCGCTTCGGCCGCTATGCGCTCATCGCCTACAAGACCGCCGACGGCCTCAACGCGGTGCTGCCCGTTTCGGCCGTCGCGCTCGTGGCGGGCGCGGCGCTCACCTGGTGGCTGCTCAATCGCACGATGATGGGCCGCGCCGTCTATGCGATGGGCGGCAGCACGGCCATCGCGGAGCGGCTGGGCTTCAACCTGCGCGCGATCCGCCTGTTCGTGTTCGGCTATACGGGGTTTCTCGCGGGCGTGGCCGGCATCCTGCACGTGTCGAACAACCGGCTCGCCAATCCGTTCGATCTCGTGGGTTCGGAACTCGACGTGATCGCGGCCGTCATTCTGGGCGGCGCGCGCATCACGGGCGGCAGCGGCACCGTGGCGGGCACGCTGCTGGGCGTGGCGCTCGTCACGCTCATCAACAACGTGCTGATTCTCGTGGGCGTGCCGAGCACGTGGCAAAAGGTGATCGTGGGCGCGTTCATTCTCGTGGCCGGCACGCTGTTCGCGCTGCGCCGCCGGAGCTGAAAACACCGCGTTTGCGCGCGCTCGAATTCAGGCGCTGCGTTCGCGCAGCGCCTGGCCTTTTTCGGTGATGACGGAAGCGAAGGCGTCCACCTGCGAGAAACGCCACGCTTTCACGACGTTGTACTTGCTCGCGTCCACCACCAGATGACTTTCCACGGCGCTTGCCATCGCGGCCTGCTTGAGCGCGACTTCGTGGAAGTTCCAGCACGTCACGCCGCGCGCGGCATCCACGCCGCCCGCCGATATGAACGCCTTGTTGATGCCCATGCGGCGCAGCGTTTCCAGACTTTCCTCGCCCGAGAACGAGTCCGACGAAGGCACGTACACGCCGCCCAGCAGAATCATGCGCACGTTGGGCATGTGCCGCAAGATTTCGGCGACGTTGAGCGAATAGCACACGGCCGTGATTTGCAGATGCGCGGGAATGAGGCGCGCGAGCGCGGCGAGCGTGGTGCCGCAATCAATGAACACGGTGTCGTTCTGCGCGATGAGCCGCGCCGCATGCGCGGACGCTTGCGCCTTCGCCTGCGCGAAATGATCTTTCTCGTGTTCGAGCGAATAGCCCGCGGAATTGGGCACGTCGTCGGCGCTGACGATATAGCCGCCCAGATAGGTAAAGCGTTCGGGATTCGCGCCGATGTCGCGGCGCACGGTCATTTCGGAAACGCCGAGCAACGCGGCCGCATCGCGCAGATGCATGACGTTGTGTTTCGCGAGCGCCTCGGCGAGGGCGCGCAGCCGGTCGGGTTTTGCCATGCGGGTGTGCCGGGGAGTGGAGCTTCGGCAGGCGATGATGCCGCGCGCGCCGGAAGTTAGATTTATTTCGTCGGTGTGATCGGATTATAACAAGCAAGCTTGCGCGCCGTCACCCGCAAGGTGCGCCGATGCGGGCGGCACGGAAATTGCGCAGTCGCCCCGCCCAACCGCCGCAGGGTTTGGCGCGGTACCCGGCGCGTGCCGTGATCCAGTACCATATGGCGAAACTCGGGCCGACCCGGGCCAACCCAGGGCCAACCCGCGACCGCTTTTGCATGACCCCCGGGGAGCGAACCGCTTCCCGCTGCGCCTGTTTCCGGGCCCGCTAGACTTTGGAGAGATCTCGCATGCGCGCAATGCCTTTCCGTGACGGCTTAACGATCGAATCGCCGGTGCGCGACCTTCGCCGTGTTCCCATTCACCCTGACAACTGGTACCCGCTCGCCTGGTCGCGCGAGGTCAAGACCGGCAAGACCTTGGGCGTTCACTATGCGGGCGAGCCGATCGTGCTGTTCCGCACCGCGTCCGGCAACGTTCACGCGCTGGAGGACCGTTGCGCGCACCGGCAGGTGCCGCTGCATGCGGGCGTGGTGGACGGCGAGGGGCTGCGCTGCGGCTATCACGGCTGGACCTACGACTGCTCGGGCCAATGCGTGGACGTGCCGTATCTGGGCCGCGAGCGCTTGCCCAACGGCGTGCGCGCCTATCCGTGCAAGGAAGCGCACGGCATGATCTTCGTGTTTCCCGGCGACGCCACGCTCGCGGAGTCGCGCGCGCTGCCCGAACTGCCCGCGCTCACCGACAAGGCGTTCAAGACGCGCCGTTTCGGCAAGCCGGTGAAGTGCCACTATTCGTTCATGCACGAAAACCTGATGGACATGAACCATCAGTTCCTGCACCGCAAGCAGATGGGCCAGATGCGCGCGCGCTCGCTCGGGCGGCGTCGCGGCGATAGCTGGGTCGAGGTCGATTACGTGTTCGAGCGCGAGCAGGGCAAGCAGCCCGCGGGCGAGGCGCTGGTGTTCGGTTCGAGCAAGAACCGCTCGGACCAGGGCGGCAAGAGCGTGATGACGATCCGCACGGAATATCCGTATCAAACGCTGCGGATTCGCTCCGACGAAGGCACGCTCGTGATGGACCTCTGGATCATCTACGTGCCGCTCGACGCGCAGCAGCGCACCAATCGCACGTTCGGCCTGCTTTCGGTGCGCAAGCCGTCGTTCCCGTTCGCGCTCGATCTCGCGTGGCCGCTGCTCGTGTGGTTCACGGAGCGCATCTTCAAGGAAGACCGCGACATCGTCGAAATGGAGCAGGCCGCGCACGACGCGCAGGGCGCCGACTGGAACCACGAAGTGTTCCCGGTCATCAACGACTTGCGCGACGTGCTGCGCAATTGCGGCGCGCGCACGGTGATCCCGATTCGCGAAGTCAGCGACGTGGCTTAAACGCCGCGCGATTTCGCGGTTTTTCCGGCCACGCCCGTCTTTTTGGCGGGCGTTGTCTTGCCGGCTTTCGCTTTGGCCTTCGACCGGTTCCATTCGATGGCCGTGCGCACGAGCCGCGTCAGCGCGGGCGCATTCACCTCGTCGCCTTCGAGAAAGTCGATGGCGCGCCGCGCGTTGCCTTCCAGCCCCGCGTTGAACAGCTTGTCCGTGTCCGCGAGGCTCGCGCCGTGCGCGAACGTGAGCTTGACCTTGCCCTGATGCGCGTTGGCGACGGCGATCATGCCGTCGCAGTACCACACGGGGCTGCCCATGTACTTCCATTCCTCCACGACGGCCGCGTCGGCTTCGAGCACGGCGCGGCGCACGGCGGCGAAGGTGTCGCGCCGCCAGTCGCCGAGTCCCGCGACGAGTTCGTCGATGCGTTGCGAAGCGTTCATGGCGTCTCCTGGTTTTTAGCAGCGTAATTTAACACCGGCGCCGCAGCGCAACCTCGACGCCACCGTCGACGCATCAAACCAGATCGCCCTCCGCGAGCGCCGCGTCGCGCGAGCGCATCCATTCGGTGAGCGCCTCGTGCGGCAGCGGCGTTGCGTAGAGAAAGCCCTGCAACTCGTCGCAACCGAGGCGGCGCAGCGCATCGGCTTCGTGTTCCTGCTCCACGCCTTCGGCCACCACGCGCAAGCCCAGTTCGTGACCCAGTTCGACGATGGCGCGAATCACCGCGAGATCGGCGGGCGCGTTGAGGCGGCCATGCACGAACGCGCGGTCGATCTTGAGCCGGTCGAGCGGATAGCGGTGCAGATAGCTCAGGCTCGAATAGCCGGTGCCGAAGTCGTCGAGCGAAAGCTTCACGCCCAGCGCGCGAATCTGCTGGATGGCGTCGAGCGAATGGCCGCCGCTTTCCATCAGCACGGTTTCGGTGATCTCGAGTTCGAGGCTGCCCGCGTCCACGCCGTGCGCGGCGAGACTTCGGCGCAGATGCGCGACCAGTTGCTCGTCGTCGCGCAACTGCACCGCCGAAAGATTGATCGACACGCGCATGGCCGGCAAGCCCGCCGCGCGCCAACGCGCGATCTGGCGGCACGCTTCCTCGATCACCCACGCGCCGATCGGCAGGATCAAACGCGTTTCCTCGGCGATGGGGATGAAGTCGGAAGGCGGCACGAGACCGAGTTGCGGGTGTTGCCAGCGCAGCAGCGCCTCCACGCTCATCAGCTCGCCGCTGGACGCGTCCACGCACGGCTGGTACGCGATCCACAGTTCGCCGTGTTCGACCGCCGTGCGCAAATGCGCTTCGAGTTCGAGCCGGTGGCGCGTGTTTTCCGCCATGTCGGGCGAGAAGAACTTCACGAGATTGCGGCCGCTCGACTTCGCGCGATACATGGCCGCGTCGGCGTTCTGCATGAGCGTTTCGATGGTTTCGCCGTCCTGCGGATACATGGCGATGCCGATGCTGCACGCGACCTGCAACGTCATTCCGCCGATGCTGTGCGGTTCGCGCACGAGCGGCAGCAGACGTTCGTCGATCAGGCGCGCCACGTCGCTGCTGCCGCCCGCGCCCGAGAGCAGCACCGTGAATTCGTCGCCGCCGAGGCGGCTCACCGTGTCGCCCGCGCGCACCGATTGCAGCAGCCGCCGCGAGACCGAGCGCAACAGGCCGTCGCCCGCGTGATGGCCGAGCGTGTCGTTGATGTCCTTGAAGCGGTCGAGGTCGATGAACAGCACGGCGAGCCGCCCGCGCGTTTGCCGCGCGTGGTCGATGGCGGCGCCCAGGCGCTTCGTGAACAACGCGCGATTGGGCAGTTCGGTGAGCACGTCGTGCTCCGCGAGAAACTGGATGCGCGCCTCGCTTTTCTTGCGGTCGGTGATGTCGATGAGCGTGCAGATGTAGTGCGACACGCTCGCGCGCTTGTCGCGCACGGCGCTGATCATGAGCCACGCGGGATAGTCGCCGCCCGCGCGCCGCCGCACCACGGCTTCGCCGTTCCAGACGCTCGAAATGTCGACGAGTTCCGCGAGCTGCGCCATCAACGGGCCGCCGCTCGTGGAGGCCACCACGAAGTCGGGCAGCGTGCCGCACACGTCTTCGGCGCGATAGCCGGTGGCGCGGTAGAACGAGGCGTTCGCGGTGAGCAGGCGGCGGTTCTGGTCGAGAATCAGAATGGCCTCCGACGAGGCTTCGAACACCTTCGCCCACAGTTCGAGCCGCTGCTCCATGAGCTTGATCTGGTTGATCGGCGTGAACGCGGTGAGCACGGCGTCGCGGCCCTGGAACGTGAGGCGCCGCGCGGAGAGCATGGCCCACGTGGGTTCCTCGCTCGCCATCCAGCGCACTTCGAATTCGTCGACGGCGTCGCGATCGGAAAGCTGCTGGAAAAAGCGCGCGCGCACTGCCGAATCGAGGCCGGTGGCCCAAGGGTCCGAGGTGCAGCCGTTGAGCCAGTAGAGCGCCGGATGATTCGCGTGCAGCACTTCGTGGCCGGGCACGGCGGTGACCATCATCGGCACGGGCGTGGCTTCGACGAGCGCATGCTGCGCGGCCGAGGCGCGCGCCGTGGCGGCGAGTTCCTTCTGCACGTCGCGTTCGCGGTCGAGCTGCATGAGCATGTCGTTGAAACCGGTCACGAGCTGGCCGATCTCGTCCTGGCTGTGCCACGTGGCGCGCACGCCGTGGTCGCCCGTGCGCCGCACCTTGTCCATCACGCGCGCGAGTTCGCGCAGCGGCCGCGAGATTTGCTGCGCGACGAGATAGACCATCGAAAGAATCCCGCACAGCAGCGACAACGCGGTGCCCAGATGCAGCCACATGCGCGAGAAGAGGCCGCGCACGCGCGCGTGCAGCAGCGTGTCGAGTTCGGCGCCGGTGGCGCGCCAGGCGTCGCCCACGCGCGCGACCAGCGCGGCGTGCGCGGCCTGGGCGGCGGCGCGGCTCGCGGCGTCGCCGCCCGCTTGCGCGACGACGGTGCGCGCGGCTTCGCGATACGTTTCCACCGCATTGAGCAGGTTGGCGATCGGCATGGCGAGCGCGAGCTTCACGTCCTCGTTGGCCGCGCCCGCCTCGGCGAAGTCGGAGCGCAGGCCCTGCGAAACGGCGTCGAGCTGGCCTTCGAGCACGAGGTAGCGCGTGCTGAGATCGCGGCGCGTTTGCGGGTCGTCGCTGCCTTCGCGCAGCCGCTCGCCGATGCCGTTCACCGCTTCGAGCAGCGCCGGATAGCGCAGGATGGAAAGCGACATCGAGTAATAGCTGTCGAGGTCGGGGTCGAGAATCAGATTCGACTGGTTGCCCACGCGCGTGATGAGTTCGCGGCAGGCTTCGAGCGCCGCGCTCACGGCGGCGGGCGAGGGCGGCTGGTGCGCTTTCGAGGCGGCGACGAGCGCGCCCAGCGTGCGGCGCACGTGCGCGTTGAGTTCCTCGCTTTGCAGGTTCGCGCCGTACTGCGCCTCGGCTGTCGCGAGCGCCGCGTTCATCTGCACGAGTTGCGGCGCGTCCACGCGCGCGCTCGCGCCGCTCATGGCGACGTCGATCAGCGCATCGCGCACCGCGCCGAGATACGCATTGCCAATAATCTCTTTCTGCGAGAAGTCAATCGAAATATATTTCTCGTGAATCAGAATGCCGCTGATATAGACCACCGCGCTGAGATCGAGCAGATAAATCAGCAACAGTTTGCGCCCGACCCGCAAACGTCCCAGCAGCCGGAAAAATAGATTGTGTTTCATCGCTCGCGCCATAACGACACCATGAATTACGCCGCATTCCAGAACTAAAACTCGACGCGCCCGAAGGGAGCGGCCCATGCAAAAGCCCACTCGACATTGGCGTAACGGCAGCCTTTATCGCGAACTTTAGCGCGCCCTTCGATATTCCCTGCGCTGACGCGCGCTTTCGTCGCCGTGGTGCGCCATGCACCGTTATGGAGCGGTAAAAACGGGCGGAATATTCGACGGCGGTTAATCGTCATGGCGATTTAAACCGCTTAGCCGCGCGGCGTCATTTAATCAGGATGGCAAATTAATACGGCGCCGCGAAAACATTGCAAACGCCATGGCAAATGCGCCGCCTGCGCATGCCGCGTGCGCTGAACGCCGGATTCGATGTTTTCGTCTAAACGCCGCGAAATATCGCAAACGGCCGCAAAACAGGCCGCGAAAAATTGACGCTCGGGACAGCCTTGCCGCATAGTGCCAGCTCTTATTCACCGCACCCTGTTTCCGGCGCCGATCATGCTGACCGTCCATCATCTGAACAATTCGCGCTCGCAGCGCGTGCTGTGGCTGCTCGAGGAGCTTGGCGTTCCCTACGAGATCCAGCGTTACGAGCGCGATCCGCAAACCCTGCTCGCGCCGCCCGCGCTGCGCCGCATTCACCCGCTCGGCAAGTCGCCCGTGATCGTGGACGACGGGCAAACGGTGGCGGAGTCGGGCGCCATCATCGAATATCTGCTGCACAAATACGACGGCGAAGGCCGCTTTGCGCCCACCGCCGGTGCGCCCGATTGGCTGCGCTTTCGCTACTGGATGCATTACGCGGAAGGCTCGGCCATGCCGCCGCTGCTGCTCAAGCTCGTGGCGCTGCGCATCGCGAGCGCGCCGATGCCGTTCTTTGCCAAACCCATCGCGCGCAAGATTTCCCAGACGCTGCAAGCGAGTTTCGTCGATCCGCAATTGAAGCTGCATCTCGGCTTTATCGACGACGAATTGAAAAAGACCGGCTGGTTCGTCGGCAACGAGTTCAGCGCGGCCGACATTCAAATGAGCTTTCCGCTCGAAGCCGCGAGTTCGCGCGGCGCGGACGCTTCGCTCACCGCCATCGCCGGCTTTCTCGCGCGTATTCACGCGCGGCCCGCCTACCAGCGCGCGCTGGAGCGCGGCGGCAAGTACGACTACGCGTGATGCGCGCACGGTAACGTGCCGCGTTGCGTTGCGTTGCGTTGCGTTGCGTTGCGTTGCGTTGCGTTGCGTTCAGGGCCGGGTACGGCCGCGTTGCGTCGAGGAAGCCGAATCGCGGTTCGGCACAGCGTCACGGCACAGCGTCACGGCACAGCGTCATGGCGCACCGCCGATGAATCCGGCCCGGTGAGTTCGCTGCGCGCGCGCCTGCAATTCCGCTACCATCGTCGCGGCATTCACTCATCGCGCCGCGAGCGCGCACGCAATGGATCGAATCGACGCCATGAAGGTTTTCGTCGCCGCGCTCGACGAGGGCAGTCTCGCGGGCGCGGGCCGGCGGCTCGGCCGTTCGCCCGCGGCGGTGAGCCGCGCGATTGCGTTTCTGGAAGCGCACACGGGCACGCCGCTGCTCTACCGCACCACGCGCACGATTCGCCTGAGCGATGCGGGCGAGCGTTACGCGCTCGCGTGCCGCCGCATTCTCGCCGACCTGGAGGAAGCCGACCTGCTTGCCGCCAACGAGCGCTCCGCGCCGCGCGGGCTGCTTGGCGTGACGGCCGCCGTGGCCGTGGGCGAAGCGGTGCTGCGGCCGATGGTCGAGGCATTCATCGACCGCAATCCGGAAGTGTCGATCCGGCTGCATCTGCTCGACCGGCCCGTGAGCCTGATCGACGAAGGCATCGACATCGCGCTGCGCATCGCGCATTTGCAGGACTCGACGCTCGTGGCGCTGCCCGTGGGGTCGGTGCGGCGCATCGTGGCCGCTTCGCCCGACTATCTGGCCGCGCATCCGCCCATCAAGACGCCCGCCGATCTCGCGCGCCATTCGATCATTTCGATGACGCACTTCGGCATCGACTCGTGGGCGTTTCCGGCGGCGGGCAGAAGCGCGCTGCCGCAGGTCGTGCAGTTTTCGCCGCGCATGGTCGTCAACACCGTGCGCGCGGCGGTGGCTTCGGCGGTGGAAGGGCGCGGCGTGACGCGGCTCTTTTCCTATCATGTTGCCGAGCAGGTCAAGGCCGGGCGGCTGAAGATCGTGCTGCGCGACAACGAACACGCGCCGCTGCCGGCCAATCTCGTCACGCCGCACGGCAGGCTTTCGGTGCCGAAGGTGCGCGGTTTCGTCGATTTCGCGGTGCCGAGGCTGCGCGAGTTCTTCGAGGAAGCGTGGCGCATCACCGACGAATGACGTTTTCCGGCAGGCACCGCCTGCGCGCGCCATTCGTTCGATTTTCGAAAGAATAGCGCCGGCAATACGGCGATTCTGCCGACGAGCGATTTTATCTGGACTGATTCCGGTGTTCGGCAGGTGCGCTTCAAAGCATCGCGTGCAGCAGTCGTCATGCAGCAAGTTCTTTCCAGGCCGCCCGCGTTCTTCAACGTCCGGCGCAGCATGCTCGCCCGCGCGGGCGCGCCGCGCGCGGCGTCGTGGCCGGTTCGGCGGACAATGGCGATTCGCGGCGCGAACGGGCGCCACGCATCCGGAGGAAAGGCAACATGAGCATTCAGGCAAACGGCGGCGCGCTGCTGCGCGCGCTCGGCATCCACAAGCCGATCATTCAGGCGCCGATGGCGGGCGTGAGCACGCCGGCGCTGGCGGCGGCGGTTTCGAACGCGGGGGCGCTCGGCTCGCTCGGGCTGGGCGCGATGAACGCGCAAACCGCGCGCAAGACGATTCGCGAAACGCGCGAGCTGACCGGCAAGCCCTTCAACGTCAATCTGTTCTGCCATCGCCCGGCCACGCCCGACGCGGCCGTGGAACGCGCGTGGCTCGACTGGCTCGAACCGGCGTTTCGCCAGTACGGCGCGACGCCGCCGCAAAAGCTCGCGGAAATCTACACGAGCTTTGTCGCCGATGACGCGATGCAGGCGATGCTGCTCGAGGAGCGGCCCGCCGTGGTGAGCTTTCACTTCGGCTTGCCGCCCGACGCCGTGATCGGCGCGCTCAAGCGCGCGGGCGTCGTGCTGCTCGCGTGCGCGACCAATCTGGACGAGGCGCAGGCAGCCGTGGAAGCGGGCGTGGATGCGCTCGTCGCGCAAGGCGCCGAGGCGGGCGGCCATCGCGGCACGTTCGACGCCACGGCGCGCGACGACCGGCTCGGCACGTTCGCGCTCACGCGTCTTCTGGTCGAAAACTTCGAAGTGCCGGTGATCGCGGCGGGCGGCGTCATGGACGGCGCGGGCATTGCCGCCGCGCTCGCGCTGGGCGCGCAGGCCGCGCAGTTGGGCACGGCGTTCGTGGCGTGCCCGGAAACGGCGATCGACGACGGTTATCGCCGCGCCTTGCTCGGCGACGCGGCGCGCAGCACGGCCTTCACCGCCGCGATTTCGGGGCGCGTGGCGCGCAGCCTCGCGAATCGCTTCACGGCGCTCGGCGAGCGGGCGGACGCGCCGCGCCCGCCCGCGTATCCGATCGCCTACGACGCCGGCAAGGCGCTGAACGCGGCCGCGAAGGCGCGCGGCGAATTCGGCTACGGCGCGCAATGGGCGGGGCAAGCCGCGGCGCTGGCGCGTGCGCTGCCCGCCGCCGAACTCGTCGCGCAACTGGAGCGCGAGGCGCGCGCGAGCATCGCGGCGCTGCAATCGGCATGGTGAGCGGGCGCGGGCGTAGGTAAAGGCGTGTCGGCGGCCGCGAGCGCCGCGTCTGCCGACGCTGTGCCGATGTCGCGGCGCTGCTGTGTCGCTGCCGTGTCGCTTCCGTGTCGATATCGTGTAGATGTCGTGCCGATGTTGTGCCGATGTTGTGCCGATGCCGTGAGCCTCGAAGCGACGAGTCGCAACCGGCACCGCGCCGGGACCGGCGACTTCTTTCGATAACTCACGCCATGACCTCGCTGACGTGAGGCTTTTCGGCCGCGCTTGCCTGCCGAATCGACGCTTTCGATGCGACCGGCTACAGGCACGTGGCCGCCGGTTCGAACGCTCGCCGTGGCCAGGCGTCTTGCACGCGCGGAACGCGTCCGTACGCCATAGCGACGCCGTTATGACTTCAGCGGATAAACGTATGGGATTTGCTTCGTTGCCAGCCCGCGTGGGCGCGCGTAGATTGAGCCGATCGTTCTCAGGAAGGTTTTCGCGTGACCACGACCGCTCTACACCCCGCACCCGCCGCGCGCGAGCCGCGCGCCGGCCGTCAACGCTTCGAGATTCGCGCGCTCGACGCGCCGCTCGGCGCCGAAGTGATCGGGCTCGATCTCGCCTGCGCGCTCGACGCGGACGACTTCGCGCGCCTGCATCGCGCGCATCTCGATCATCATGTGCTCGTGTTTCGCGACCAGCGCATCACGCCCGCCGAGCAGGTCGCGTTCAGCCGCCGCTTTGGGCCGTTGCAGATTCATGTGCTGCATCAATTCGCGCTGGCGGGCCATCCCGAAGTGCTGATCGTGTCGAACATCGTCGAAAACGGCCAGCCGATCGGGCTCGGCGACGCGGGCCATTTCTGGCATTCGGACCTTTCGTACAAGGAGAAGCCGAGCCTCGGCTCGTTCCTGCATGCGCAGGAGTTGCCCGCGGAAGGCGGCGACACGCTGTTCGCCAACATGCATCTCGCGTGGGACACGCTGCCCGCGCATTTGCGCGACGCGGTGAAGGACTTGCGCGCCGAACACACCTATCTCGCGCGTTATGCGGAGTTGCAGGCGCGCAGCCCGTGGCGGCCGAATCTTTCGGCGGAACAGATCGCGCAGGTGAAGCCCGTGCAGCATCCGGTCGTGCGCAGGCACCCGGAAACGGGCCGCAAGGCGTTGTTCGTGAGCGAGCACTTCACCACGCGCATCGTGGGCTTGCCCGAGGACGAAAGCCGCGCGCTGCTCGACGAACTGTTCGCGCATAGCGTGCGCGAGGCGCATCTTTATCGGCATGTCTGGCGCGAACACGATCTGGTGTTCTGGGACAACCGCTCGCTCATGCATCTCGCGGGCGGCACGCCCGATCATTTGCGACGCAAGCTGTATCGCACGACGATCGAGGGCGACGTGCCGGTTTGATCGCGCGTCGGTGAAGCGTGGGTTATGCGTTGTCACGCGTTGGTTGCGCGTGCAACGACACGCGCGGCGCAACACGCGCAGCCCGGGCACGCTATGCCGCGTCCACCACGATCTTTTCCGCCGCCGTGCCGTCGCCCCAGCGCGGCATGATCGAGCGCGACGGGATCGAACGGGCCGTCGTACTGGCCGAGCACGCGTGCCTTCATGACGGCGTTATCGTTCGCGGGCTCGACAGTTTCGCGGCGGCGTCGCGCAACGCGGTGCGCAAGCCTTCTTCCACCACGGGGTGAAAGAACGGCATCGCGAGCATGTCGTCCACGCTCAGGCGCATTTGCACGCTTCACGCGGGCAGATGGCCGATAGGCTCGGCCGCCGGCCCGAACCATTCGGCGCCCGCAAAGCGGCGCGTGACGCGATCCACGTACACGTGGCCCAAGCGCTGATTCTTGAGCATGACGCGGCGGCGGCCCTGATCGGCGAAACTTGCCTCGCCGGTGACGAACGCGCCTTCCCGAAAGTCTCGCGAAGCGTTTGACGATCCTGCCCGACCATGGCGATCCGCGGATCGGAAAAAACGATCGCAAGCGGCGCGCGCCGCGCGACCGGCTCCACGGCGGGAAAACGCGCGGCGTTGCGGCCGGCGTTGCGGCCGTCGTCGGCGGCTTCGTGCAGCAGCGGATGGCGCCGGTTCGCGCCGGGCGAGCGCTCACTCCGCAATGCGCTCGCCGAGCCAGTCGATCAGCGCGCGCACCTTGGGCGGCAGGAAGCGGTTGGGCGGATAGAGCATCCACACGGGGCCGCTGTAGGCGCGCGGTTCGAGCGACCACTCCGGCAGCACGCGCACGAGCAGGCCGTCGCGCAGCGCGTCGGCGGCCGCGAATTCGGGCAGGCTCGCTATGCCCCAGCCGTCGAGCGCCGCGTCGCGCCGCGCGTTGACGTCGTTGGCGCTGTAGCGGCCGCTCACTTCGACGGTGTGCGCGCGTGCGCCGCGCCGGAACAGCCAGCGGTTGTCGTCGGCGCTTTCGCCGAGGCAAAGGCAGTCGTGCCGCGCGAGATCCCTGGGGTGCCGCGGCGTGCCGCGCCCGCGCAGATAAGCCGGCGCGGCGCACGGCATCCAGTGCAGCGCGCCCAGGCGCCGCGCGGCCAGCCCCGGCGGCGGCGCGGGCGTCGGGCGGATCACCACGTCGACGTGATCGCGCAGCGGGTCCACGTCGCGGTCGGTGAAAAGCAGTTGCACGTCCACTTCCTCGTAAGCGCGCAGAAAACCGGCGATCAGCGGATGCACCACGGTCTGGGCGAACGAAATGGGGGCGCTCACGCTCACGCGGCCGTGCGGGCGCTCGTTCAGGCGGCTCGCGGCTTCGGCCGCGCTGGCCGCCGCGCCGAGCATGTCGGCGCTGTGCCGGTACACCTGGGCGCCCGCTTCCGTGAGCCGCAAGCTGCGCGTGGAGCGTTCGAGCAGACGGGTGCCGAGCGCGCGTTCGAGCCGCTGCATCTGGCGGCTCACCGTGGAAGGCGTGCTGCCGAGCTGGCGGGCCGCGAGCGAGAAATTGCCGGCTTCGGCCACGCGCGCGAAGGTGGCGAGATCGGGCAGCAAAGGCAGGAGATCGGTGGGATTCATTTGTGCATTGCCGACATAGATGATGTTCCGATGAACCGGATTATCGCTTCGAGTGCAATGCCGGACAATGTGCCGAAGCCATCTTCTTTTCTCTCCCGCCGCCATGCTCACGTTCCTCCGCTCACCTCGCACCATCGACGCCCTGCTCGTGGCCGTCGCTTTCATCTGGGGCACGAGTTACGGCGTCGTCAAGGGCGCGTTGCTCTCGTATTCCGTGCTCGGCCTGCTGGCGCTGCGCTTCGGCCTGACGTTCGTGCTGCTCTCGCCCGCGTTGGGCGCGCTTTCGCGCGTGCGCTGGCGCGACCGGCTGGGCGTGCTGGGCGCGGGCGTGCTGCTGCTCGGCATTTTTCTCGCGGAAACCTTCGGCGTGTCGCTCACGCGCGCGTCGAACGCGGCGTTCCTCATCAGCCTGTGCGTCGTATTCACGCCGCTCGTCGAATGGGCGTGGCTGCGGCGCGCGCCGCGCGCGCTGGAGTGGGGCGCGGCGGGCGTCTCGATGGCCGGCGCGTTCTTGCTGACCGGCGGCCATTTCGCGGCCGGCGCGGGCGACTGGCTCGTGGTGCTGGCCGCGCTGCTGCGCGCGCTCACGAGCTGCGCCGTCAAGCGCGCGATGCATGCGGGCGCGGTGCCGCCGCTCGCGGTCACGGCGGTGCAGGCGGGCGTCGTGGCGGTCGGTTGCGCGGCGCTCGCGCTTACGGTCGCGCCCGCGCAGTGGCAGCCGCTGCCCGCGTGGCACGGTCACGCCGCGTTCTGGTGGAGCGTGATCTGGCTCGTGGCGGGCTGCACGCTGTTCGCCTTCTTCGTGCAGAACTATGCGATGAGCCGCAGCAGCCCCACGCGCGTCGCGCTGCTGATGGGCAGCGAGCCCGTGTTCGGCGCGTTGTTCGCGCTGGTGTGGCTCGGCGAGCGCCTGACGCTGGCGGCGTGGGTCGGCGGCCTGCTGATCGTTGCGGCGTCGGTTCTGGCGCTGGAGCGCGCGCCGCGCACGGCGGCACGGGCGAGCGCGAGCGCGTAGCGCGCTTCATCGGGAAAGCGCATATGCAATCGCGAATTAACTGGTAGGGGATTGCCGCGCGCGCTGTTCCAATGGCAGACGACCTGGCATGGAGCATGGCAATGGCGCAACCGAACAAGCAGATTCTGCTCAACGCGTTCAACATGAATTGCGTGGGCCATATCAACCACGGTTTGTGGACGCACCCGCGCGACCGCTCGACCGACTATCGCACGCTCGCGTACTGGACCGACCTCGCGCGCACGCTCGAACGCGGCCTGTTCGACGGACTGTTTCTCGCCGATATCGTGGGCGTGTACGACGTTTATCGACGTAACGTGGACGTCACGCTGCGCGAGTCGATCCAGTTGCCCGTGAACGATCCCACGCTGCTCGTGCCCGCGATGGCGGCCGTCACCGCGCATCTGGGCTTCGGCGTGACCGTGAATCTCACCTACGAGCAGCCGTATCTGCTCGCGCGGCGCTTTTCCACGCTCGATCACCTCACGAACGGGCGCATCGGCTGGAACATCGTCACCGGCTATCTGGACAGCGCCGCGCGCGCGATGGGGCTGGAGCAGCAATGGCCGCACGACGAACGCTACGAGCGCGCCGACGAATACCTGGAAGTCCTCTATAAATTGTGGGAGGGCAGTTGGGAAACGGGCGCCGTGCGGCGCGACAAGGCCGCGCGCGTGTTCGCCGATCCCGCGAAGCTGCATCGCGTGGCGCACGCGGGCCGCTATTACCGCGTGGACGGCTATCATCTCGCCGAGCCTTCGCCGCAACGCACGCCGGTGCTGTTTCAGGCGGGCAGTTCGGGGCGCGGCCAGCGCTTCGCCGCGCGTCATGCCGAGTGCGTGTTCATCTCGCCGCCGAACCGCGCGGCGGCGCGCGAAACGGTGCGCGCGCTGCGCGAGCAGCTCGTGCAGGCGGGCCGCCGCCCCGACGACGTGAAGGTGTTCGTGGGCGCGGCGGTCGTGCCCGGCGCGACGGAGCGCGAAGCGCGCGAGAAGTACGCGGATTACCGGCAGTATGCGAGCCGCGAGGCGGGCCTCGCGCACTTCGCTTCGAGCACCGGCATCGACTACGCGCAATACGATCTGGACGCGCCCGTCGATTACGCGCCCGGCAATGCGATCGAATCGGCCGCGCGCACGGCGAAACAGCACGGCTGGACGCGCCGCAAGCTGCTGGAAATGTTCGAGCTGGGCGGGCGTTATCCGGCCATCGTCGGCAGCGCCGCGCAGGTTGCCGACGAATTGCAGGCGTGGATCGACGAAACCGGCGTGGACGGCTTCAACCTGAGCCGCACCGTGGTGCCCGAAAGCTACGAAGATTTCGTCGATCTCGTGATTCCCGAGCTTCAGTCGCGCGGCCTCTACAAGACGCAGTACGCGCCAGGCACGCTGCGCGAAAAACTCTTCGGCGAAGCGCCGGTGCTTCCCGAACGTCACGCGGGCGCGAGCTTTCGCCGGGTGACGGAACCCGTGTGATACAGAAAAGGCCATTGATTCGTTATCCGAATCAACGGCCTTTTTCTGTCCGGCGCTTCGCGCGCGCGAGCTTACTGCTGCGGCGCGTCCTTCCAGGCGGGCAGCGTCGCGCCGTGATAGACGGACAGAATCTCCGTCGCCACGTTGGCTTGCTGATAGCTTTGCACGAGCGTATGCACCCACGGCGCATTCGCGTCCTTCTCGTTGACGGCGATGAAGTTGCGATACGGATTGCCCGGCACCTTCTCCTGCGCGATACGGTCCTGCGGAATCTTGATGCCGGCCTTCACGGCCCAGTCGGTGTTGATCACGGCGGCGTCCACGTCGTCGATCGAACGGCCCACGATGCCCGCGTCGAGTTCCTTGATGCGGAGTTGCTTCGGATTCCTCGCGATGTCGCGCGCGGTGGGCAACAGGCCCACGTCGCCGCGCAGCGTGAGCAGGCCCAGCGACTGAAGCAGCAGCAGCGAGCGGCCTTCGTTGCTCGGATCGTTGGGCACGGCAACCGTGGCGTTCAGCGGCAGGTCCGCAACCGACTTCACCTTGTGCGAATAAAGGCCGATCGGCTGCACGTAGGTGAAGCCCACGGGCACGATCTTGTAGCCGCGCGCCTTCACCTGCGCGTCCAGATAAGGCTTGTGCTGAAACGAATTGGCGTCGAGATCGTGCTCGGAAAGCGCCTCGTTCGGCTGCGTGTAGTCGCCGAAGGTGGTCACCTTGACCGTCACGCCATGCTTCGCGGCGTTGGCGGCGACCACGCGCCACACGTCCTCGTCCTCGCCCGACATGATGCCCACGCGCACGGTCTGATCCGCCGCGCAGGCGAGCGGCGCGGCCGCGAATGTCACGCCCAGCGCGAGCGTGCCGAGCAGGGTGGCGAGCAGTTTTCTTTTATTCATGGTGTGCGTCACGTTGACGAGTTGAGGGTGAGGCGATGCTAGAGAGCGCCATGCACGCGGACAACCAATTTCGCCAGCAATGCTTAGCAAAAATCGTCGTTTTGCGCGCGCAACCGCCGTGGCTACGATGCAGCGATTGCCCTCATCAGCGAGCGTTTTCATCATGTCGACGATAGCCGTTCCCACTTCCACCGCGAGCGATGCCGCGCCGCATTCGCCGGATGCTTGCGCGCAGGCCGTGATCCGCTCGGCGCAGGACGTCGCGCGTATCGTCAACGCGGGCGCGGCCAAGGGCAGCAATGCGCGCATCGTGATCGCCATCGCGCTCGGCGGCGTGTTTCTCGACGCCTACGATCTCACTTCGCTCGCCTACGGCGTGAAGGACATTGCGCGCGAATTCGCGCTTTCGCCGGTGCAGGTGGGCTTCGTTTCGGCGGCGATCACGTTCGGCGCGATTCTCGGCGCCTTGTTCGGCGGGTATCTCACCGACCGCATCGGCCGCTACCGCGTGTTCATGGCCGACATGCTGTTCTTCGTGGTCGCGGCAATCGCGGCCGGTCTCGCCCCGAATGCGTGGGTGCTGGGCGGCGCGCGCTTTCTCATGGGCTTCGGCGTGGGACTCGACTTGCCCGTGGCGATGGCGTTTCTCGCCGAGTTCTCGCGCGTGGCGGGCAAGGGCAACAAGGCCGCGAGCGTGGCCGCGTGGTGCCCCGCATGGTACGCGGCCACCAGCACCTGCTATCTGCTGATTCTCGGCCTCTATGCGGTCTTGCCGGAGTCTCAGCTCGGCTGGCTCTGGCGGCTCACGCTCGCGTTCGGCGCCGTGCCCGCGCTCGCGATCATCGCGGTTCGCAGCCGCTATATCAGCGAGTCGCCGGTGTGGGCCGCGAACCAGGGCGATCTGGAAGGCGCCGCGCGCATTCTTAAGCGCACCTATGGCGTGGATGCCGTGGTCGAACGCGATCGCGCCGCAGAGAAGCCGCAAGCGCGCGGCGCTTCATGGCGCAATTACGGCGTGCTGTTCAACGCAACGTATCGGCGCCGCACGATTCTCGCGGCGACCATCGGCGCGGCTTCGTCGTTCGGCTATAACGCGATCATTTTCGGTCTGCCCGTGATCATCGCGAGCTTCCTCAAGCAAGGACCGCTTACCACCATCGTCGCCGCGCTCGCGCTGAATCTGCTGTTTGCATTCGTGGGCGGCTTGATCGGCGTGCGCACGGCGCCCACGGTTGGCGCGTGGAAAATGACGGTGCTCGGCCATAGCCTGCAATTCGTCTCGCTGATCGGACTTGCCTTGATCGGGCATCCGGGCAGCGGCGTGTTCGTCGCGCTCGCGATTTTGCTGCTGGGCGGCTACCTGTTCGGTCAGGGGTTTGGCCCCGGCTCGCACAGCATGACGTACGCATCGCTCAGTTATCCCACTTCGCTGCGCGGCATCGGCGTGGGGTTCAACCAGACGCTCGTGCGCTCCGCATCGACGATCTCGCTGTTCCTGTTCCCGATTCTCGCGGCGGCGCTGGGCACGAAAGTGTTCTGGGTGATTGCCGTCGCGCCGCTCACCTCGCTGCTCGTGCTGCTCGCGATTCGCTGGGAACCGTCGGGCTACGACATCGACGCCGAAGATTACGCCGGCGTGGTGCAAGAAAGGGCGCAATGAAGCGTAGAAAGAAAGCGCCATAAGCATAGAGCGATAAGTGATTTCCGTTGAGTCGATCAGCACTCCATACTGATTCGTGATTCGACAAGCGTAAAAAATCACGGCGACGCGTTGCCCGCGCAGGGACACGCGAATCGCCGCAAACGGGGTTTGGAAACCACAGGGGAAGCCATGAGCAATACGACACTCGCAGCCGAGGGCGGCAAGCCCGCCGGTCAACCCGCGGCCGCTACCGCGCAACGCAAGCCGTTCGGCACCGAGGACTGGTGGGCCGTGGCGATCGGACTCTTCGCGATCGTGGCGGCGTGGGCGCTGTTCGCCTCGGGCAGCAGCATCAAGACGCTGGCGGTCGCGCCCGCGCGCTGGGCGGACCTGGGCGCGCTCTCGCACGACATTGCGGCGCACGCGGGCGGCTATCTCGCGCTGTTCGTCGCGTTCGCCGTGGTGTTTTCGGTGGCGATCGCCGCGCTCGGCTTGCCCGTCGCGCAGTTTCTGGGCGGCTTTCTCGTGCTGTTCGTGGTGTCGGCGCTTGTCTTTGCCTTAGGTGCCTGGGCGCAGGCGACGCGCTATAACTTCGAGCCGCCGCTCATCGCGCTCGCGCTCGGGCTGATCGTCTCCAACGTTTTCACGTTGCCCGCGTGGCTCGCGCCCGCGTTGCGCGTGGAGTTTTATATCAAGGTGGGGATCGTGCTGCTCGGCGCGACGCTGCCGCTCACGCTCATCGCGTGGGCCGGGCCGGTGGCCGTGGGGCAGGCGACCATCGTTTCGCTCGTCACGTTCTTCGTGATTTACGGCGTGGCGCGCGCGCTCGGGATCGAGCAGCGCTTCGCGGCCGTGCTTGGCGTGGGCGGCGCGGTGTGCGGCGTCTCGGCGGCCATTGCGATTGCGGGCGCGGTGCGCGCGAAGCGCGAGCAGGCTTCGGTGGCGATCACGCTCGTGGTCGTGTGGGCCATCGTGATGGTGTTCGCGCTGCCCGCGCTCTCGCACGCGTTCGGCTTGCCGACGGGCATCGCGGGGGCCTGGATCGGCACTTCCGAATTCGCCGATGCGGCCGGCATTGCCGCCGCGCAAGCCTACGGCGATCTCGCGCGCCACGCTTCAGGCGCGGTGGCGGGCGCGCCGGAGGCGTCGCTACAGGCGTTCGTGCTCATGAAGGTGGTGGGCCGCGACATCTGGATCGGCATCTGGGCGTTCGTGCTCGCCGTCGTCGCCACCACGCGCTGGGAACGCGAACCCGGCGACGACGTGCGCACCACCACGCGCGCCCGCGAAATCTGGACGCGCTTCCCGAAGTTCGTGATCGGCTTCGTGCTGGCTTCGGCGCTCGTGACGTGGGTCGCCTCGCACTATTCGCTCGCCGATTACCGCAGCGTGGTGACGCCGGCGTTCGTCGCGCCGATCGTCGCGCTGCGCACCTGGGCCTTCACGTTCTGCTTCCTGAGCATCGGGCTGACCACGCGCTTTGCCACGCTGTCGGCCACGGGCGCGAAGCCGTTCCTCGCTTTCACGGCGGGCGTGGCGGTGAACGTGGTGATCGGCTACCTGCTCTCGGCGCATGTGTTCGCGTCGTACTGGTCGGCGCTGGGGCAATGAGCGCGGCAATGAGCGTTGTTGCATTCCCGGCCGCGCAGCACGCCTGCGCGCGCTGTGTGCGCTGGGCCGACGACCGCGCGTTGCTCGAAGCGCGCATTGCGGGCCTGGCGTCGTTCGGTTCGGCATGGGGCGCGACCGTGGGCACGAGCCGCCTGTGCCTGCATCACGATCGCCTCACGATGCCCGACGATGGTTGCGGCGCATTCCTCGCACGCGACGGCGCGAACCGCGTCGCTTGATGCGCCGTTAGCGCAGTTCGGGATAGCCGTGGCCGCGCGCCGTGTGCGCGATGGCCTCGATATCGGCGTAGGCATCCGGCACGAGCCGCGCGAAGCCGCGCAGACGCAATGCGCGGGCGCGTTGGGCGTCGGCGGCACAGGCGGCATCCAGCGCTTCGCGTAATGCTTCGGCATCCGAATCATCGAGCGAGCGCGCGGCGATCAACGGCAAGCCCGGCGCGTCCGTGCTCATGCCGATCTCGCGCACGCGGCGCAACGTTTCGTCGTTCGCGTCGCGCAGCAGGGCGTACGTCACGCAGTCGATGGCGCCGATATCGGCGTTATGCGCGGCCAGCGCGCGCAACGTGGCGGCGTGCGAGCCCGTCCATGTCACCGAGGCGAAGAAGCGGCCTTCGCAGGCGGGCGATATCAGCGGCGCAACCACGTGCCGCAGCGCGTTCATGCCGCTGTGCGAATCGGCGCTATTGCAAGCCGCCCGCAGGCCGCGGCACGCTTCAAGCGAAGTCGCGCCGTTGCGCCAGGCTCGCTCCGACACCACCAGCACGCTGCGATACCGCGCGCCCTCGCAACCGGGCGCGTCGAACTGCGGCGTGGCGATCAGATGCACGTCGTGTTCGAGCCCGAGCATGCGATACGGAAACCCGCAGGTCTGCGAAAGCAGCAGGTTCCGGCTGCGCCAATGCGGCATGAGTTCGCCGCCGGGGGAATCCATCAGCGTGACGCGGCGTTCGCCGCGCCGTTGCAGGTAATGCGCAACGGTATCGCGCAGCAACGCATGCCACCACGCGGCGTGGCGCGGCGTGACGTTGTACATCGGCAGGGAAGCTATCCAGGTTCGGGCGGGCGCGTTCATGCGCTCATCTTACGCGGGCGTTTTGCGGCGCGCGCGCGAATAAGCAAAGCCGAATCCATTGGTTTGCGCGGCGCGGCGGGCCGGTTATGTTGGCGGCTCGGTGAGGGTTCGTTATCCGCACGGTGGCGAACCCGGTTACGACTACGGTCTCCGATGCAGCCGGGAATGTGACCAATAATGCGGCCAATAATGTGACCACGAATGTGACCACGAATGTGACCACGAATGTGACCGCAAATGCGGCGGCCTCGGGCATTCACGGCAAGCGCCAACGCGAGCGGATTTGATTAGCATGGCTGAATATTTCGATTCCGATCACGCACGCGACATCGCGGCGCTCGGCGCGCATTTCGCGGCGCGCACGCAGTGGCCGACCTGGCTCGTCATCGCCGCAATCTACGGCGGCTGGTTCGGCGTGCTGGCCGCGCTGCACGCGGGACGTTTGCCGCTCTACGCGGCCACGCCGCTTCTGATCGTGCTGTGCGCATGGCACATGTCGTTGCAACACGAGCTGATTCACGGTCATCCCACGCGTTTCGCCGCGCTCAACATGGCGCTCGGCTGGCCGCCGCTGGCCGTGTGGTTTCCGTACGCGCTCTACCGCGAAAGCCACATGGCGCACCACCGCGACGAGGCGCTCACGGTGCCCGGCATCGACCCCGAAACGAACTACGTGCAGCCCGAGCGATGGTCGCGCCTGCCGCGCTGGCAGCGCGTGCTGTGGCGCGCGCGCAAGAGTTTCTTCGGGCGCGTGCTGATCGGGCCGCCGATGGCCGTGGCCGCGATGTTGGCCGGCGCCGCCGGACCATGTCGCGCGGGCGACGCGCGCCATGTGCGCATGTGGCTCGCGCACGCCGCGGCGGTCGCGGTGCTGCTCGCCGGGGTGCAGCGTTACGCGGGCGTGCCGTGGTGGTTCTATCTCGTGGCGATCACGTGGCCCGCACTGGGCCTCGCGATGGTGCGCTCGCTCTACGAGCATCGGGCGGCTCCGGCGCCGAAGGCGCGCATCGCCATCAACGAGGCGGGTGTCGTCATGCGCCTCTTGTATCTGAACAACAATTACCACCTCGTCCATCACGACCTGCCGGGGCTGCCGTGGTTTCAGTTGCCGCTGGCGTACCGGTTGCGCCGCGACGACTACCGCAGTAAATGCGGCGGCTTTGTGATCGACGGCTATGCGGCGCTGCTGCGGCGCTACGCATGGCGCGCGACCGACGCGCCCGCCCATCCGTTCGCCGACGGCGCGACGCAGTAATCCTTCCGCGACTTCTCGCCGCCGTAATGGCTTACGGCCGTATTGCACCGCGCATGGCGTGTAAATAATTCGTTATTTTTATTTATATCGCTGCGGCAAATCATTCCGGGCGACGCGTGAAAAAACTACCGAAAAAAATCGTCGCGCATTGTGTTATGACTCCGGCTTTTGCCGATTTTCAGATAACGCTTAAATAAATCGCCCCGGCGCAGCGCAGGGAGACATGCGTATCGTATGGGAATTTGCGATTTTCTTACCGACTCGGCTCGATTTTTTGAGAATTTTCTCCCGATATTTGCCGATTTTGAAGGGCGGTATCAGGGAAATCGACTGAGCTATACTCGTGAAAATCCAAATACTGCCTGTTAATCGCGTTAGGTACAGTTTCGATTAATGCGCATGCCGGGTAACGCATGCGTTGGATTCGGGGCCTCGACGCGCAGGCGTCACGGCCGGATGTCCGTCAGCCACTTTGCGATTCAGGGATGAGCCTGCCCATGCCGACCGTCGTCGATGTTCTGCTCGAGCAACATCTTTCGCCCCAATGGCGCGGCGTGCTGCGCGCGCTGGCGGCGGAGTTCGAATCGCAACTGAGCCGCGACGAGCTGCGTCAACTCATGTTCCGCATCGGCACGCGCTTTGCCGACTGCCATGCGCTGCCGCCGTGCGAATCGACGGGCGAACTCGCGCAGGCGCTCAACGCGCAGTGGGCCGCCATGCAATGGGGCTATGTGGAACTCGACGACGCCGGCGACTACCTGCGCGTCTTGCACTATGGCGCGCCGCTTGCTGCTTTCGGCGGCGATGCGCTCGCGTGGTCGCCCGCGTTCCTGCAAGGCTGTTATCAGACGTGGCTCGACGCGATGGGGGCGGCCGATCTGAGCGTGGTGCAGGCGAGCGCGCCGGGGGAGGGTTTCGTCGTCGAATTCCATCTCGCGCGCGCCGTGGCCTGAGCGCCGCGCCGCCCGGTTTTCTGTGTTCACGCTTCCAGTGAGTCTTATGAGCAGCTCGCGCGACATCAAGGCACTCTTCGACCGGTTTGGCGGAGACGCCAACGGTTATCGGGAAATTCGCATGGAAAACGAGGCGCGCGATGCACGCGGCCGCTGGCCGTTGCTCGGCATGCTCGATCCGCGGCGAGTCGAACTCACGAAAACCGAGGCGGCCGGTTCCGATCTTGCTCGGGCGGGAACCGGCAAACCCGGCGTGGCGGAGCCTGGCGGCCCCGGCGTGTCTGGCCAGCAGGACAACTCGCAAGCGGCGCTGCGGCGTTCGGCGCCGCTTTTCACGCGCTCGCCGCGTCGCGACGTGCCGCCGGTGGTGCGCAAGGAAAAGCCCGCCGCGCCCGAAAGCGGCGCGTACCGGTTTTCGCCGGAGCCGGACGCGCAGGCCGATGAGCGCGCGGAGCGCGACGCGGCGGCCAATGAACCCGGCGACGATGCGCCGCTCGGCTTCGTGATGCCCGCGACGAGCGCGCCCGACGCACTTCCTTCGGCGTCGGCTTCGTTGCAAACGCCTACGCCCGAAGCGACCCCGGACGCCGCGAGGGAAGCCGCCGAACCGGCCATGACGCCTGCCGCACCGGCCGCGCCGCGTTTCGTGCAGCCGTCCGCCGTGCTGGGAAGCGCGCGCGCAGGCGTGCCGGCGCGCGGCGGCGTTACGTGGGCCTCGACGCAAACGTTAGCGGGTCCGCAGGCCGGCTTGCGCACGCCGCAGAATGCGGCGAACGGCGCGCCCGGCCAGCCGCAAACGTGGCGCGACGCGTCAGCCGCGCCGCAGCCGGAAGCGGCGCGCTTGGTTCAAGCGCCGCCGTCCGCGCAACCGGCACAATCAGCGCAATCAGCGCAATCAGCGCAATCAGCGCAATCAGCGCAATCAGCGCAAGCGGCACAATCAGCACAATCAGCACAATCAGCACAATCAGCACAACCCGCACAAGCGCGCGAGCAACCCGCACAACCCGCCGCGCCGCTGAAAAAACTCTTCGGCGCGCCGGCTTCCGGGCAGGCCCAAGCCGCGCCGCCCGTGTCCGGCGGCGAAAAGCGCCTTGCCTCGTTGTTCGACCGTCTGCGCGGCGGCGGCGCATCGCCTTCGGGCGAGGCGAGCCGGAACTCCGGCGGCGCGGCGCAGCCGACGGCGCGCCCGTGGTTCCTCAAGGGAGCCCGCAAACCATGAAAGTCGTGAGCGTGGTCTCGGCGAAGGGCGGCGTCGGCAAAACGACGATCGCCGCCAATCTCGCCGCGGTGCTCGCGGCGCAGGGCCGTCATGTGGTGGCCGTGGATCTCGACCCGCAGAACTCGCTGCGCCTCTACTTCGGCGTGCCGCTCGACAGCGTGGACGGTTTGTCGCGCGCCGCGCTCACCGGCGCGCCGTGGCAAAGCGCGATCGTCGACGGCACCGGCGGCGTGCTGGTGCTCGCGTTCGGCGCGCTGATCGAAGAGGAGCAGCATCTGTTCGAACGCCATCTCGACGAAGACCCGCGCTGGCTCGCACGCGGCCTCGACGCGCTGCACCTGGGCGACCCCGACATCGTGATCGTCGATACGCCGCCGGGCTCGTCGGCCTACACGCGCGCCGCGCTCACGGCCGCGCATTTCGCCGTCAACGTGGTGCTCGCGGACGCCGCTTCGTATGCCGCGATCCCGCAGATGCAGCGCATGATCGACGCCTATGCCGCGCCGCGCCCCGAGTTTCGCGGCGAGGGCTACGTCGTCAACCAGGTCGATCAGACGCGCCAGCTCAACAAGGACGTGCTGCGCGTGTTGCGCGACATGCTCGGCGACCACATGTTTCCGGGCGTGGTGCATGACGACGAAGGCGTGAGCGAGTCGCTCGCCTGCAACACCACGGTCGTGCGCTACGACCCGATGTGCCAGGCTTGCGCCGACATGCAGGCGTTCGGCAAATGGCTGCTCGCGGCGCTCGAAGCGCCCGGCCTCGCCCGCAGGAGCGTGGCATGAGCACGGTTCGCCCCGATTCCGTCGAAGCATTCTCGCGCGACGGCAAGCGCGCCTCGCGGCTCGAACGTTTCGCCGACGCGCGCATCTGGGGCAGCCTGCCCGTCGCGATCGTGCTCGTGCTGTTCTCGCTCGTCGCCCTGTTCTTCGTGTTCACGGTGCCGCTCACGAACGCGCAGCAACTGCTGTTCGCAGCCTGCTGCTTCGTGTGCGCGCTGCTGTTCCGGCGCGCGGAAGGCCATTACGCGACGCTCGTGATGATCATGCTCTCGCTGCTCGCAACGGGCCGCTACATGTTCTGGCGCCTCACCGAAACCACCTACTGGACGCGCCCGATCGACGCGGTCTGGGGCTTGCTGCTGGTTTCCGCCGAAGTCTACGCGGCCGTGGTGCTGCTGCTCGGCTACTTCCAGACGGCGTGGCCGCTCAAGCGCAAGCCCGTGCCGCTGCCCGCCTCGCGCGACGACTGGCCCACCGTCGACATCTTCATTCCCACCTACAACGAGCCGCTCGCCGTCGTGAAGCCGACCATCTACGCGTCGCTCGCGCTCGACTGGCCCGCCGAAAAACTCTCGATTCACGTGCTCGACGACGGCCGCCGCCCCGAATTCAAGGCGTTCTGCGAGGAAGTGGGCGTGAACTGGACGATACGCGCGCACAACCGCCACGCGAAAGCCGGCAACATCAACGAGGCGCTCAAGATCACCTCGGGCGAATACTTCGCGATCTTCGACTGCGACCACATTCCCACGCGCTCGTTTCTGCAAATCTGCCTCGGCTGGTTCCTGCGCGACAAGAAACTGTCGATGCTGCAAACGCCGCACCATTTTTTCTCCGCCGATCCGTTCGAGCGCAATCTCGGCACGTTCCGCAAGGTGCCCAACGAAGGCGAGCTGTTCTACGGGCTCGTGCAGGACGGCAACGACCTCTGGAACGCCACGTTCTTCTGCGGCTCGTGCGCGGTGCTGCGCCGCTCGATGGTGGAGGAAATCGGCGGCATTGCCGTGGAAACCGTGACCGAGGACGCGCACACGGCGCTCAAGCTGCACCGGCTCGGCTACACCACCGCCTATCTCGCGATCCCGCAGGCGGCCGGTCTCGCCACCGAAAGCCTTTCCGGGCACATCGGCCAGCGCATTCGCTGGGCGCGCGGCATGACGCAGATTTTTCGCGTCGACAATCCGCTCGTCGGCAAGGGGCTCTCGTTCGGCCAGCGCCTGTGTTATCTGAACGCGATGATGCACTTCTTCTACGGCATCCCGCGTCTCGTGTTTCTCACGGCGCCGCTCTCGTTCCTGTTCTTCGGCGCGCACGTGATCCAGGCGTCGGCGGCCACCATCGCGCTGTTCGCGCTGCCGCACATGTTCCACGCGAACATCACGAACTCGCGCATGCAGAGCGCGTTCCGCCATTCGTTCTGGGCCGAGGTGTACGAGTCCGTGCTGGCGTCGTACATCACCGCGCCCACGCTGCTCGCGCTCATCAACCCCAAGCTCGGCAAGTTCAACGTGACGGCCAAGGGCGGCCAGATCGCCGAAAACTATTTCGACTGGGCGATCTCGCGGCCGTATCTGGCGCTGCTGCTGCTGAACCTGATCGGCTTCGCTTTCGGGCTCTGGCATATCGAGGCGTACTGGCACGTCAGGAGCGAGGTCGACACGACGCTTCTCAATCTCGCGTGGACGGCCTACAACATGCTGATTCTCGGCGCGAGCGTGGCCGCGGCGAACGAGCACAAGCAGGTGCGCACGGTACACCGCGTGTCGATGCGGATGCCGGTGATGCTGCGCTTCGGCACGGGACGCACGCTCGCCTGCGAGACCGTCGACTATTCCGAAGGCGGCGTGGGCGTGAAGCTGCCGCAGAACCTCTCGGTGCCGCTGCACGAGAAGGTCACGGTCTCGCTCTTTCGCGGCGACGAGGAATACGCGTTTCGCGCGACCGTGAGCTTTTCCGCGCCGGGGCGCGCGGGGCTGCACTTTCACGAGATGACGAAGGACCAGGAGTTCGACTTCGTCAAAACGACGTTCTCGCGCGCCGACGCATGGACCGGCTGGGCCGAAGGGCGCGAGAAGGACGCGCCGCTGCGCGCGCTTTCGCATGTGCTGAAAGCGGGCGTGATGGGCATTGGGGGACTCTTCGAACACCTTTACGTCGACCTGCGCGCATGGGGAAGGCGCGGCGAAAAACGCGGCGGACAAAAAGACAGTTAAGGCACATGAAGAAATGGAGCGGTGTGTCGCTCGGGCGCGCGCGCCGGGGCGAGGGTCGGCGCGCGGCGCGTTCTGCGCAGGTTGCGGATCGCGCGCGCCCGGCGCAGGGAAGGCGCGCGGCGCGCGCGCTGGTTTGCGCGCTCGCGCTGCAACTCGTGGCGGCGCCATGCGTCGATGCGATGGCGCAAACGGCCTCGGGCACGGCCGCAACGGCAGGCGCGGGCAAGCGCACCGGCGAGAGCGCGAGCGCACCGCCGCCGCCCGCCGCGGGCCGCGCGGCCGACGGCGCGACGGCGGTGGGCGCCGTGCCGCCGCCGGGCGCGGCGCAGCCGTTCGACACGCAGGCGGGCGTGCAGCCCGCGCTGGGCTTGCCGGTGCCGCCGTTGCCGGCGGAGCAGCAGAAACTGCTCGGCATGCGCCCGCCCACCACGGCCAATCCCGGCACGCTCGTGCCTGGCGGGCGGCGCCAGACGCTCACGTTCGCCGATCTCGGCGCGCTCGACCCGCTGCAACTGCGCGGCACCGAAGGGCAGAACGGCGTGCCGTTCTCGGTGCGCAACGACGAAGTCGTGACGGCCGCGATGCTGCATCTCGTCTACAGCTATTCGCCCGCGCTGCTGCCCGATCTTTCGCAACTGAAGGTGCTCGTCAACGGAGAAGTGGCCGCCACGCTGCCGGTGCCGCCGGCGCAGGCGGGCACGACCATCGCGCGCGACATCGCGCTCGATCCGCGCTTCATCACCGAGTTCAATCACCTGAACGTCCAGTTGATCGGCCATTACACGCGGCGCTGCGAAGACCCGGCCAGCTCCGCGCTCTGGGCGACCGTGAGCAACGCGAGTTCGCTCGATCTCACCTACGCCTCGCTGCCCACGAAGCCCGACCTCGGCGCGCTGCCGCAGCCCTTCTTCGACCGCCGCGACGTGCGCCGCCTCGAACTGCCGTTCGTGTTCGCCGCCAGGCCCGACGCCGCGACGCTCGAAGCCGCGGGCACGCTCGCCTCCTGGTTCGGCGCGCTCGCCGGGTATCGCGGCGCGACCTTCCCCGCGCAAGTGGGCAGCGTGCCGCTCTCGGGCAATGCCGTGGTGCTCGCGCTGGCCGGCGCCGCTCCTTCCGCCTTGCCCGACGGGGTGACGCTGCCCGCCGTCAACGGCCCGACCATCGCCGTGACGGAGCGCGCCGCGCCCGCGCGCGGCCAGTTGCTGCTCGTGCTCGGCCGCAACGACGAAGAACTCAAGACGGCCGCGAGCGCGCTCGCGCTCGGCCAGAACACGCTCTCGGGCACGGCCGTGACGGTGAACCAGCTCACGACGCTCAAGCCGCGCGCGCCCTACGACGCGCCGAACTGGCTGCCGTCGAACCGGCCGGTGCGCTTCGGCGAACTCGTGGACGAACGCTCGCTCTCGGTCGCGGGCTACGACGCCGGGCCGATCCTGCTCAATCTGCATGTTCCGCCCGACATGTTCATGTGGAACACGAAGGGCGCGCCGATCGACCTGAGCTACCACTACACGGTGCGCCCGCGCCCGGACCGCTCGTCGCTCAACATCAGCGTGAACAACAGCTTCGTGCAGGCGTTGCAGATTCCGGCCGCGAACCCGGCGCGCTTCAGCCTCAACCGCTTTCTCGGCCGCTTCGGCGCGGTGGCGTATTCGGCGGGCGTGTCGCGGCGCATCATCCACATTCCGCCGCTGCTGCTCACGCCGCGCGCGCAACTGCGGCTTCATTACTTCTACGACATTCCCGATACCGGCGAATGCTCGGGCCGCCTGCTGCGCAATGTCGAAGGCACGATCGATCCCGATTCCACCATCGACCTCTCGTCGTTCCCGCACTACATGGCGCTGCCCGATCTCGCGGCGTTCGCCAACAGCGGCTTCCCGTTCACGCGCATGGCCGACCTCTCGGAAACCGCCGTGGTGCTGCCCGACAACCCGACGGGCGGCGACTACAGCCTGTTCCTGCTCGCCATGGGGCGCATGGGCGAATCGACGGGATATCCGGTCACGGGCGTGACGGTGGCGAGCGCGGGCGACGTGGATTCGCTCGCCGACAAGGACCTGCTCGTGCTCGGCGGCCCCGGCCGCCAGCCGCTCCTCGCGCGCTGGGCCAAATCCATGCCGTTCTCGAGCGACGGCGGTTCGAACCGCTTCACGCTTTCGGACGCCGTCTACCAGTTCGAGGACTGGTGGCACGGCCCGCGCGGCGTGGAGCGCGCGAGCGCGCGCGCCGATCTTTCCATGGTCAGCAACGGCGGCAGCGCGTTGATGACGGGCTTCGAATCGCCGCTCAAGGCGGGCCGCAGCGTGGTGGCGCTCATCACCTCGCCGGGCGAGCCGGAAGCCGACATGCAGTCCGCGCTGCTCGACGCCGACGTGCTGCCGCAAGTGCAAGGCGCGATGGACGTGATTCACGGCCGCTCGGTCACCGTCACCTCGAACGGCGACACGTATTACGTGGGCAAGCTCACGCCGCTCCAATACATGCGCTGGGTGCTCTCCTCGCATCCGTTGCTGCTGCTGCTGGGCGGCGTGCTGGCCGCGGTCGTGATCGCCGCGCTGTTCTATCGCGTGCTGCGCGGGATCGCCGCGCGCCGGCTCAAGGATTGACCGTCATGACTTCTGGCAACCCGAGCCGATTTTTCGAACACGCCGCGCCGCGCCGCGCGCGAACGCACGCGGCGGCGCGGATGGCGGCGCTCGTGCCGGTATTCATGTCGATGCTCGCGGCGTCGCTGGCGGCCGCGCCGGCCAGTGCGCAGACCGCGCAGACCGGCGCGCGGAACGTCGCGCAGACCAACGCGCAGACCAACGCGCAGACCAACACGCAGACCAACACGCAGACCAACACGCGCTGCGGCGACTGGGCCGCGTACCGCAGTTTCGTCGCGCATGCCTTGCAGGCCGACGGCCGCGTGTTCGACGCTTCCACGCCCGCGCAGCAATCCACTTCCGAAGGCCAGTCCTACGGCATGTTTTTCGCCCTCGTCGCCAACGACCGCGTGAACTTCGACAAGATGCTCGGCTGGACCCGCGCGAATCTCGCGGGCGGCCAGTTCGCGCCCGGCAATCTGCGGCTGCCCGCGTGGCAATGGGGCAAGCGGCCGGACGGCACCTGGGGCGTGATCGACGCAAACGCCGCCGCCGATGCCGATCTGTGGCTTGCCTACGATTTGCTGCAAGCGGGGCGCCTGTGGCGCGCGCCGGACTACACGGCGCTCGGCACGGCGCTCGCGAGCGAGATCGCGCAGCGCGAGGTGGCCGACCTTGCCGGTTTCGGGCCGATGCTGCTGCCGGGGCCGCAGGGTTTCGTGAGCGGCGACGTGACGCGCCTGAACCCGAGCTATCTGCCGCTGCCGGTGCTGCGCGGCCTCGCACACGCGTTGCGCGGCGGCTCGTGGAACGCGCTCGCGCAGAACGCGTTCAAGCTGGTCGCGGCCACGGCGCCGCGCGGTTTCGCGCCGGACTGGGCGGCGTGGCGCGCGGGTCAGTTCGTCGTCGATCCGAAGAACGGCGATACCGGCAGTTACGACGCCATTCGCGTTTATCTCTGGGCCGGTCTCGCCAATCCGGGCGACCCGCTCGCGAAGCCGTGGCTCGACGCCGTGCGCGGCATGGCGTCGCGCGTCGCGCAAACGGGCGTGCCGCCCGAGAAAGTCTCGGCGACGAGCGGCGCGGGCACGGGCGAAGGCCCGCTCAGCTACTGGGGCGCGCTCGCGCCGTACTTCGCCGCGCTCGGCGACGCGAAAAGCGTCGGCCTCGCGCGCACGCGCCTCGCCGTGCTCGACGGCGGCGGCGCGGGCAGCGAGCCCGTCTACTACGACCGCGTGCTCGGCCTGTTCGGCGGCGGCGCCGTGAACGGCCGCTACCGCTTCGACGTGAACGGCCGGCTCGTGCCCGCGTGGGAGGGCGCATGCCAATGAGGCCGAACACGCGGCGCATGCCGATTGCGCCGATCACGCCGATCACGCCGATCACGCCGATCACGCCGATCACGCCGATCACGCCGATCACGCCGATCACGCCAACCACGGCAACCACGGCAACCACGGCAACCACGGCAACCACGGCAACCACGGCAACCACGGCAACCACGGCAACCACGGCAACCACGCCCGCCCCGCCGCCCCGCGCGACACCGGCGCGGCGCCTGCGCGGCACGGCGCTCGCGCTGGCCCTCGCGGGTCTGGCCGCGCTTGCGCACGCGCCGCTCGCCCACGCCGCCGACGACGCGCTCAAGGCGCTCATCGACCAAGGCAAGTACTGGCAGACGCACGGCCGCGGCGACCTCGCGGAGCAGGCATGGCAGAAGGTGCTGCGCATCGACCCGAAGCAGCCCGACGCGCTGTTCGGCATGGGCATGGTGATGGCCGACCGCAAGGACGGCGCGAAAGCCGAAGGCTATCTCGACCAGTTGCGCTCGGTCGCGCCCGCCTATCCGGGCATCGACGATCTCGGCCGCCGCCTCGGCCAGACGAGCCCGCGCGACCAGACCGTGAACGACGCGCGCAGGCTCGCGCAAATGGGCAAGAGCGCGTCGGCGGTGGAGCAGTATCAGAAGGCGCTGAACGGCAAGCCCGCGACGCCCGAGCTTCAGCTCGAGTATTACCAGGCGCTCGCGGCCACGCCCAACGGCTGGGACGAGGCGCGCAAGGGCCTGGAAGCGCTCGCGCGCCAGAATCCCGACGACCCGCGCTATCAACTCGCTTACGCGCAGCATCTGACTTATCGCGACGCCACGCGCCGCGACGGCATCGCGCGTCTGCAAGTGCTCGCCGCCGATCCCAGGTATGGCCAGCAGGCGCGGCAAAGCTGGCGGCAGGCGCTGCTGTGGCTCGCGGCGCGGCCCTCGGACCAGGCGCTGTTCGAGTCGTATCTGAAACTCGCGCCCGACGATCCGGCCGTGAAGGCGCGTTACGAAGGCATGGTGTCGCAGGACGAGGCCACGCGCGAGCGCGCGTTTGCCCAGGCCGCGAACGATGCGCGCGGGCGCGCCATCGCCGACGGTTTTGCCGCGCTCAACCGCGACGATCTCGTGACGGCGCGCGCGCGGTTCGCGGCCGTTCTCGCCAATTCGCCGAACGACGCCGACGCGCTGGGCGGCATGGGCGTCATCGAATTGAAGCAGGAGCATTTCGAGCAGGCGCGCAATGACCTCGAACGCGCCTCGCGCGCGGGCAATCCGGCGCGTTGGCGCGACGCGCTCGCGAGCGCGAACTACTGGACCTACACGAGCGAGGCGCTCGGCGCGCAGAGCAACGGCGAAGTCGCGAAGGCCAAGTCGCTGTTCGAACGCGCGATCGCGCTCAATCCTTCCGACGTGACGGCGCAAGTCATGCTCGGCGAACTGCTGCTCGCGAACCACGATCCGCAAGGCGCGGAGCAGGCGTACCGCATGGCGCTGCGCCGCCAGGCCGATAACCCCGACGCGATTCGCGGGCTCGTGGGCGCGCTCGCGGCGCAAGGGCGCGGCGACGAAGCGCTTCGGTTCGCCACGCAGCTCACCGTCGAGCAGCAGAACAGGGCGGGCGGCATCGACCGGCTGCGCGGCACGGCCGAAGCGGCGCAGGCGCGCCAAGCCGAAGCGCAAGGCGATCTGGGCCGCGCGCGCAGCCTGTTCGAGAGCGCATTGGTCAGTAATCCCGACGATCCGTGGCTGCGGCTCGACCTCGCGCGCATCTACGTGCGCCAGGGCGCCGTGGGCACCGCGCGCAGCATGATGGACGGCCTGCTCGCGGCGCATCCCGAGATGGTCGACGCGCTTTACGCGAGCGCGCTGCTTGCCGAGCAGACGCACGACTCTGCGAACGGCCTGCAAATGCTCGACCGCATTCCGGCCGCGAGCCGCACGGCGGCGATGACGACGTTGCAGCATCGGCTGTGGATCGGCCAGCAAGTCGATCTCGCCACGCAAATGGCGAAGCGCGGCCAGAGCCAGCAGGCTATCGCGATGCTGCGTGCGGCCGAGCCGGTCGCGGCCGGCGACGCCTCGCTCACGGGCCGACTCGCGGGCGGCTACGTGGCGGCGGGCGACCCGTATCGCGCGCTCTTGCTCGTGCAAGGCGCGATGGCGGCCGCGCCCAACGACGCCGCGCTGCAACTGCAATACGCGGGCATCCTGCTCGCGAGCCATCAGGACGCCTTGCTCGGCGACGTGATGCGCCGCCTGCAAGCCATGCCGCTCACGCCCGAGCAGCGCACCGACTTCGACAACCTCAATCTCGCGATCGTCGTGCGTCAGGCCGATACGGTGCGCCAGCGCGGCGACCTCGCGAGCGCCTACGCCGTGATCGCGCCGTGGCTCGCGGCGATGCCCGACAACCCCGACCTCCAGGCGTCGCTCGCGCGGCTCTATTCGTCGGCGGGCGACCCGGCCAACGCGCTCAAGTGCTACCGCATCGCCATCGCGCGGCGTCCCGACGACCGCGGGCTGCAACTGGCGGCGCTCTACGCGGCCATGGGCGCGCGCGACTGGCGTTACGCCGGGCAGATGGCGGACGCCGCGCTCAACGCCGCGCCCGACGACCCGGACGTGCTGGCGGCCGTGGGCCGCATGTATCGCGCCGAGGGCAAGCTCTCGCTGGCATCGACGTATCTGAAAAAGTCGCTCGTGGCCAGTTCCACGCCCGTGGGCCTGCGCAATGCCTACGCCGGGCCGGTCGCGAACGTGCCGCGCGGCTGGGAAGCGCTGAGCCGGCCGATCGGCGCGAATCCGTTGCCGGGCACCAATCCGTTTGAAGGAAAGACGGCCGTGGATACCGCCAACGCCGCCAACCCCGCCAACCTCAACGCGGGCGCGCCCGGCGGCGCGGCGCCCGCGTACACGATGCCCGCGCCGACCTCGCCTTCGTGGTCCACTCTTTCGTCTCCCGTTACGACCGTGCCTATTTCACCGCCGCCGCCCGCGCCCCCCGCGCCGTATGTCACTCCGTACACGGCGCCCGCCGGCGCCGTCTCGGGATACCAGGCGCCTGTCGCGCCGACGGATACCAGCGGCTACGGCCAGGATACCGCCGGGTCGAGCGCCTCGGGCGGGCCGCCTTCCGCGCAGCCGCTCCAGCCGTATTCGCAATATTCCCAATACGCGCCCGCGCCGCAGACTTACGCGCCGAACGGCGATGCGCCGCAGCAGCCGTATGCGCCGCAGAACCACGCGCCGCAGCCGCAGGGTTATCCGCAGCAGAGCGCGCCTTACGCGGCGGGCGGTTATCCGCAAAACGGTTATGCGCAGGGCGGTTATCCCAACGGCACTGCGCCAAACGGTTATCCGCAGAACGGCTATCCCCAGAACGGGTACGCGCAGAACGGCTATCCGCAGCAGCCCTACGTCGCCACGCCGTGGCCGATGTCGCCCGCCGCGCAGGCCGCGCAAGGCCAGCCCGCCTATGCGCAACCCGCGCCCGCTCGCCGCGCCGCCGCCACGCGCAAATCGACGGCCAAACGCGCCGCGCCGCCGCCCGCCTATGCGCAGCAAGGCGGCTATCCGCAGCAGGCGTATGCGCCGCTGTATCCGCAACAGGCGTACGGTCAACCGGCGTATCCGCAGCAAGCCTATGCGCAGCAGCCGTACGTGCAACAACCGTACGCGCCGCAGCCGTATCCACAGCAAGCCTATGCGCCGCAACCCTATGCGCCGCAACCGTACGCGCAGAGCTATCAGCCCTACACGCCGCAGCCGCCGTATCCGCAAACTGCGCAGCCATACAACGCGCCGAACTACATTCCGCAGCCGCCCGCTGGCTACGCGCAGGCGTATGCGCCGCCCGCCGCCGGCGCAAACGGCGCGGGGGGCGGCGCGCGCCAGGTCGCGAACTCGCAGACGCTGGGCGTCGCCGACGAACTCGCGCAGGTCAACCGCGAGCAGTCGAGCACGGTGACGGGCGGCGTGGTGTTCCGCAATCGCGCGGGCGAGGACGGCCTGTCGAACCTGACCGATATCGAAGCGCCCATCGAAGGCCGCATCAAGGCCGGCAACGGCCATGTGGTCGTGACGGCCACGCCCGTCACGCTCGACGCGGGCACGGCGGCGAGCGGCCTGCCGACCGCCGCGCGCTTCGGCTCGGGGCTTTCGAACGGCGCGGCGAGCAGCGGCAACTTCGGCTCGCAAACGGCGAGCGGAGTGGGCCTGTCGATCGGCTATCAAAGCCAGTCGGTCAAGGCCGACATCGGCAGCACGCCCGTGGGCTTTCGATATCAGAACGTCGTGGGCGGCCTCGAATACGACGGCAACGCGACCGACAAGGTCGCCTACTCGCTCGCGATCACGCGCCGCGCCGTCACCGACAGCCTGCTTTCCTACGCGGGCGCGCGCGACGCGGGCGCGGGCCTGGAATGGGGCGGCGTGACAAAGTCGGGCGGGCGCGCGGCGCTCGGCTGGGACGACGGCACCGACGGCCTCTACGTGAACGGCGAGGTTTCGTACTACGACGGTCATCACGTCGAAGGCAACCTCGCGGGCAAGGCGGGCGGCGGTTTCTACACGCGCGTCTACAAGGACGCGGATCAGACCTTTACCGTCGGCGTGAACACGACGTGGATGACGTTCGACAAAAACCAGTCGTACTTCACGTACGGCCAGGGCGGCTATTTCAGTCCGCAACAGTACGTGATCCTGAACCTGCCGGTGGAATACGCGGGCCGCAACGGGCCGTTCACGTTCGACCTCAAAGGCTCGATCGGCGTGCAGCATTATCGCGAGGACGCGGTGCCGTATTTCCCGCTCGACGGTATTCGCCAGACCAACGCTTCGAACAACATGAACGCCGTGACCACGGCCTCGCTCGACTCGAACGCCGTTTATCCCGGCCAGAGCAAAACCGGGTTCGCGTATTCGCTCTACGCGAGCGGCGAATATCAGCTCGGGCCGCAACTGGCCGTGGGCGCGATGGCGTCGCTCGGCAACGCGTATCAGTATCGCGAATGGCTGGCGGCGGTGTATCTGCGTTACAGCTTCAGCGAGCAGTCGGGTGCGCAGCCGTTCCCGCCGCGCGTGCCGATGTCGCCGTTCCTCGCGAATTCGGACTGACGCGGCGAGGGGCTTTCCGGGCCGATTGCGGCGGCCGATGCAGCAGTCGATGCGGCAGCGGATGCGGTGGTCGATGCGGCGGTCGATGCGGAGGCGGATGCGGTGGCGCGCGTCGGCCACCGTTTGCATTGGCCGTTCGCAATAGTAGAAATCCGGCGATTTACGTTGTAATGTTCGCCCAACCGAAATTGCACGCCCGCCCATGTCCGAAGCCGTTCCCGACGAAGTCCGCCTCAACGCCGAAATCGAGCGCCTCAAAGCCGAATTCCCGAAAACGCGCGAACTCTACCGCGAAGTTTGCGCGCTGATGTTTTTTCGCTTCGGCATCACGCCAACGGCCAACCGGCTTTATCAGCATGTGCGGCGAGGCAGCATGAGCACGCCCACGGCCGTGCTCGGCGAATTCTGGGCGGAATTGCGCGAAAAGAGCCGCGTGCGCATCGAGCACGCCGACCTGCCCGAGGAGTTGCAGGGCGCGGCGGGCGAACTCGTCGCGGCGCTCTGGAAGCGCGCGGCGGCCACGGCGCAGGATTCGCTCGGCGCGCTGCGCGTGGAAGTGGAGGAAGCGCGGCGCACGGCCGAAGCCGCGGTGGCCGCCACGCGCGCGGAGCTGGCCCGCACCGAGCAGGCGCTCGAACAACGCACGGCGGCGCTGCTCGCGGCGCAGGTGCGTATCCAGGAACTGGAGCAGGCGCAGGCCGCCGCCGAAGCGACGCGAGGCGCGCTCGAAGCGGAACTCGCGCGTGCGCAGCAAGCCGGCCGCGAACGCGATGCGGCGCTCGCGCAAGCACGGGCCGACTTTGCCGCGGAACTCGACAAGGTGCGCGCGAGCGTCGAACTGGCGGAAACGCGGCTTCAAGCGGCCGAAAAGCGCGCGCTGCTCGAAATCGAGCGCGAGCGCACGGCCAACGCGCGCCTGCAACGCGAAGCGGATGCCGCAGCGCAACGCGCGGCACGCGCCGAAGCGGCCGCGCGAGCGGAAATCCAGGGCTTGCAAACGCAATTGGGCGCCATGCGGCATCAGGCCGGCATGCTGGAAGGTCGTCTCGACGCGCTGCGCGCGAGTCATGAAGCGCAAGGGCGCGAGCTGGAGGCGGCGCGCGAACGTGCCAGCGCCGGGGCGTCCGCTTCGGCCTTGAAACGGAGTCCGCGCCGCGCCGGGCGTGCCGTATCCGACGCCGCGAAGCCGTTGCGCGCCGTGCGTAAAACAACGCCGAAGCAGTGAGCGGCCCCGTCGCGGCCGCATGAAGCCACCATTCCCTTAAACGTTGCTTGACAACTGCAAGAAATAAACCTGAAACGGGTTTGTAAGGGAAATCACCTAAGAGTGCAGCGCACAAAAATGCCGAATTTCTGTCTTAGAATGGCCGCTCTAAAGTGATGGCGGCGAAGAAGCGCGCTGCATAAATCGCACAGCCGCACATCATGTTTTCGGGGATTGGCGCTTTCTTCAGTATGACTAACCAAGGAGCATAGCTGATGTTCGTATCCGCACCCGAATCCTTCCGCGCGAATTATCAGGCTGGCATTGCGGCGTTTTTCGCACTCGCGCAGCCCGCGCTCGAGGGCGCGCAGGCCGTGTTCGACCTGAACCTGCAAACCGGCAAGGCGGCGCTCTCGGAAAGCGAGGCCGCGCTCAAGAACGCGCTGCAAAGCGGCAGCCCGGCCGAGTTCGTCACGCAGCAAATCGGCGCCTCGCAGCACGCCGCCGCGAAGGCCATGTCGTACGGCCGTCAACTCGCCGATATCGCCTCGCATACGCAGCAGGCGTGGGTCGAAGCGGCGCAGGCGCACGCGGGCGAGCAGGGCCAGCGCGTCAAGGCGCTCTCGGAAGGTTTTGCGTCTTTCACGCCGCCTTTCATGGCGCCCTTTGCTTCCCAGTTCGCATCGCAATTCGCCGCGCCGTTCGTTCCGTTCGCGCAGTTCGGCCAACCCGCGCCGGTGGGCGCCGAGGCCTTCATTGCCGCGATGAATTCGAGCATTGCCGCGTTCGGCCACGCCGCCGAAACCCTGCGCGGCATCACCCGCCAGGCCGTCGAAACCGCGCAAGGCGGCTTCCAGCACGCCGTCGCGCCGGCTCAGGAAGCCACGCAAGCCGCCGCCAAGGCCGGCACCGCGAAGGTCTGATCCGCCGCCCCTGGTTCGTCCCGCCGATTCAGGCAGCCCGCTCGCCGTCGTCCTTCATGTGACGACGGCGCGGGCCGGCTTTCCTGCGCATCGGCGGCGGCATGGGCGTGGCGCTCGCGGCCGAACGGATCGAATCGGCTTGCCTAAGCGGCTTGAGTCGATCGAATCGTTTGAGTCGTTTGAGTCGATCGGGTCGATGAATCTCGTCGTTTCAAGCCGGTTTTAAAAGAGCATCAACGCGAGCGGGCCGCCGCGACGCCTTGGCGTTTCGCTCGCAACGGATACGCGCAACTACTCCGGGTCGAATAAAAAGCCGCGCGATTTCACGCCTTGCCGTCAACAACAAGGCGCATTTCATCGAAACACTTTTCTCGCGGATAGATAGGATGACTAATCGAATTGCATTGGTGACGGGCGGCATGGGCGGCCTTGGCGAAGCGATCAGCGTGAAGCTGCACGACGCGGGGTATCGCGTCGTCGTGACGCATTCGCCCGATAACGCGGGCGTGCCCGGCTGGCTTTCGCGCATGCGGGCGACCGACCGCGAATTTGACGCCTTCGCGATGGACGTGGCCGACTACGATTCGTGCCAACGCGGCGCGGCGAAGATTCGGAGCGAGATCGGGCCGATCGACATTCTGGTGAACAACGCGGGCATTACGCGCGACATGACGTTTCGCAAGCTCGACAAGGTGAACTGGGATGCGGTGCTGCGCACGAATCTCGACTCGATCTTCAATATTTCCAAGCCGCTTTGCGACGGCATGGTCGAGCGCGCGTGGGGCCGCATCATCAACATTTCATCGGTGAACGGTTCGAAGGGCTCGATAGGCCAGACCAACTATGCGGCGGCGAAAGCGGGCATGCACGGCTTTACCAAGTCGCTCGCGCTCGAGGTGGCGCGCAAGGGCGTGACCGTCAACACCATTTCGCCCGGTTATCTCGCCACGAAAATGGTGACGGCCATTCCGCAAGACGTTCTCGACTCGAAAATCCTGCCGCAGATTCCCATGGGACGGTTGGGCGATCCGAACGAAGTGGCCGCGCTGGTGTTGTTTTTATGCTCGGAGGAAGCCGGTTTCGTGACGGGCGCGAATATTCCCATCAACGGCGGGCAGCATATGCAGTAAGCCGGCAATCGGTGCGGTGATGAGAATCGCATGAAAACAGGGCTGAGCATTTGCGCTTGTCAGGCTACTTTTGTGCGAATTCAGGTCGGCCATAACGAATCGCCGGAAACGTCGTTGGCGTTTTCCGGCGATTTTCGTTTGCTAACGAGTGCGCAACCAGCCAGCGTAAATCGGCGGGCTTAACCGGCGAGGTCAGCCCGCGAGATGAGCTGCGAGGGCAATTACCGCAACGCGTCCGTGGTATCGAATTCAGCATCGTCCACGACGATTTCGAAGGCGCAGGCTTCGTTGCCGTCGCCTGGCGGCGTGGATGCGCGATCGGCCGCAAAACGTTCGCGAACCAACTGGCGCAAACGCTGCTGAACGACCAGACGCTGGGCGGTATCGGATCGGGCATAGCGGTCGAGTTGCGCGCGGGTGAACCTCAGTGTCATCGCGCAGCGCGCGTCGAGCGACGTGTCGCGATGCGATTCCACGACCCACGACGTTTGCACGTAGACGGTTTCGCCTTCATCGACGAGGCTGATGGCGGGCCGCTTGGGCGAGTCGAACACGTCGGTCATGGCAAGCTGGATTTCCTCGATGCGCTGATTGAAATCGAAGTCGGTCATGAGCACTCCTTTGGTTAATCCTTCGAGTCAGTTGCAGACTGCCCGCGCACGGCCCGTACCGCGCGCACGAGATCGTTCATAGGCACGCGCGATGCGCTTGCAGCCATGCAATCGAAGCTCAAATTCAAGCCTGGCGATGTTGTGGCACGCCGTATGCGTTGCGGCGTATGCGCTGGTTAGAGGCCGCAAGTCGCACGACGCACGGCGTCGAGGGCGCAAGGAGAGAGTCATGTCACTGATCGTAGCGAGTCGCTTCACGACGCTCCAGGACGCAGATGTGGCGGTCGAGAAGCTGCGTGCCAACGGATTCGTCGACGAAGACATTGCGTCGTTTTATGTGAACCCGAGCGGCCAGCACGCGCGCTTTCCCGTGGGCGGCGACGAGTACGCCGACCCAGGCGCGCGCAAGTCGTCGGTGGGTGCGGCGACGGGTGCGGCGGCGGGCGCCGTGGTGGGCCTCATCGCGGGCGTGCTGTTCTCGTATGTCGTGTTCCGCTCGATGCTCGTGCTGGCCGTTGCGGCGGGCGTGGGCGCGTATGTGGGAACGCTGGGCGGCGCGCTGTGGCAAACGCGCGGCGGCGGCAAGAAGCGGGGCAGCGTCGCCGATCGCGGCGACATCGGTCACGAACCCGACGGCACGCCGAAAGCGCGTGAATCGGGCGTGCTCGTGGCCGTACACGTGAGTCCCGGCACGCAGCAAACGGCGGCGCAGGTGCTGCGCGCGGCGGGCGGCATGGAGATCGAACGTGCCGACGGCCGCTGGCAGCAGGGCCATTGGGCCGATTTCGATCCCACGCGCACGGTGCAGCCGCTGCGCGAAGCGGAAGGAGGAGCGCGATGAAACAGCAGCAGCAACATTCGCAGCCTGAGGGTACGCCGCAAGGCGACGAGAGCGCGAACACCAAACACCCGCAGCACGAGGGCGGCGAGCCGGTAGGACGCAACGACTCGCATTCGCCGCGCTCGGTCGGCGAGCAGGGCCGCCGCGACATCGAGAGCGGCATGCAGGATACCGACCGCCGCGGCGGCGGCGAGTATCAGCAACGCACCGGCAACGATGCACAGGCCAACGAGAATTCGCGCGGCAACCCAGCTTCGGGCGCGGCGAAAAAAGAGCCGTAGCGAAGGCAGCACTGAAAGGCAGCACTGAGAGAGAGCGGCAGCGAGTCGCCAAAAGACGGGGGTAGCGCATCGCCCTGTCTGCTTCGGCGGACAGGGCGTTTTTAACGCGCGGCGCTTTTGCTGCGATATGTGGCCCAGCGCACGGTTCTTGCGCTATCGGCCGAAAATAATCTCGCCGCCGCCCTGTCTTATCGCGGCGACTTGCCGTTAACCCGTACGTCCCGAGCCAGCTTCAGGACGCGCGCGTCATCACGAAAGCAACAAGAGCAAGACGAACAGACAGTGGCAACGGAAATCATCGAGGGACCGGCCGTCGCGGCCGAGAAAAGCACGGATGCGGGCGCAACGCCGCCGCCGGCATCGCCGGTTGCGGCGCGGGTATCGGGCGCGTTGCGCGCGCATCGACGCGAAGTCATCTTGCTGGCCGTGGTGGCGGGCTGCGTGATCGCATTCGCGGCGTGGCTGGACGCCACGTTGCGTCCGGCGCTTGCCGCGCGCGAGCACGGTCAGTTTGCCGATACGGCGAGCGTGCGGCACGGCGCGGCGTATTCGAATGCGCCGCCGGAGTCGTGCGCCGCGAGTCACCTTCAATGGTGCGGCGAAATCGGCGTGATGGCGGCGCGCGGGAAGCCGATGGACGCGGCAGGCGCCGGCATCGGCCGATAACGCCCATTGCCTTCGCTCGTCACCTGCACTGACGCGCCGCCGATGCATTGTCGCGAGACGCGGGCGCTCGTGCCGGGTGCATTGAGCGTATTCGGACCGGGCGCGACCTGATCGAACGCGACCTGATCGAACGCACCGTCGCCCTTCGCCGATATCACGGCCGCGTTCCCGCATCGGCAAGCGTGTCTTTCGGCGAGGTGTGCGCCGCGTGAGTGAGGGCGTGGTGAGGGCGGAGCGGCGGCGCGCGCTTCAGTCGGTCACTATTCCGAACTCACCGGCCGGGCGCGCCGCCTTCAAACGTTGCTTACTGATCCTTCGCGTCCTTCACGCGCGCATCGGCCTTTTCCTTGTCGGCGTCGGCTTGCGCGTCGGCTTTTTCCTTATCGGCCTTGGCCTGCGCGACGGCGGCCTTCTTGTCGGCCTTCGACTGCTTTTTCGCGGCCTTTTGATCGGCGTGCGTGACCGGCGCGGCGGACGGATCGTTGTTCGTCTGCGCCACGGCGTCGCTTGCGAAAGTCCATGCGCCCGCCGCCGCGAGGGCGAGCAGGGCGGCGCTCAAGCTGCGTGCGGGTGTGCGGATCGTCGGCATGCCGTTTCTCCCTTCAAGTGTTGAACGTGCCCGCAAAGGGAGCAATCGGCATGCCGTGCGCGGCCGCGTTAGCTTGACGCGTGTGCCGCCAGCGCGCCGGCAAGCTGCGCCTGCGCGAAGTCCACGAAGCGCGCGGCCGCCGGATTGTGCATATCGGAGGGATACGCGAGATGCAGCGGCGCGCTCAGGCCGTGCGCGCTGCCGAGCGCGCAGAACGCCACGTTTTCGTGGTCGTAGTGGCGCATGGAGGCGGGCACCAGCGTCACGCCAAGACCGGCCGCGACCATATGAATGCCGGTGAGCATGCGCGGCACTTCGCGCGAGACTTGCGGCAGAAAGCCCGCGCGCTTGCATGCGGCGAGAAAGTCGGCGTACATGCCGGGCGCGCCGGGGCGGCGCACGAGAATGAAGTTTTCGTCGGCGAGCGCTTCGAGCGGCACGGCGGGCAGCTTTGCAGCGGCGGCTTTCTTCGATGATGCCGCGCGTTTCGCGGCGGCCAGCAACGGATGCCCGAGCGGCAGCACGACCACCATCGGCTCGTCGAGCAATTGCGTGAAGGCGAGGCCGGCGGGCGTTTCCGTCGGCTTGCGCAAGAACGCAACGTGAATCTGCCGCGCGAGCAGCCGCTCGATCAGCTCGGCGGCGTTCAGTTCGGCCAGTTCGATTTCGATGCCGGGATGCGCGGCGCCGAACGCACGTATCAAATGCGTGGTGAGCGGATGAAAACCGGCCGAACTCGTGAGTCCGATCGAGATCGATCCCAACTCGCCGCGCGCGATGCGCCGCGCGTGCGAGAGCCCTTGCTGGAGCGTGTCCAGCACGACCGCCGCATTCTGCGCGAACGCCTCGCCCGCCGGCGTCAGCTCCACGCCGCGCGGCAGGCGCACGAACAGGTCGAAGCCCACTTCTTCTTCGAGCAGGCGAATCTGCTGCGAAAGCGGCGGCTGCTGCATGGCGAGGCGCTCGGCGGCGCGCGTGAACTGGCCTTCCTCGGCGACGGCCAGGAAGTAGCGCAAATGGCGTAGCTCCATGTTCGGGGCTTCCGGTGATGAGGTGAAGGGCGGCCCGGCAAATGCCATATTTTTTGAATATGGCGGCGTTATTCAATTGATATTTTACATCTACCGGCAGCGGCCCTACGATGGCGACCATTCCGCGTTGGCCCACTCGCCGCGCGCCTTAAAAACAACATCGGAGACCTATCCATGAAGAAGCACCACGCCGCCGCGTTCGCGCTGATCGCCGGTTGCGGCGCAGCCCACGCCCAGGAAATCGACGAAGCCCTTGCCACCGCCGTGGGCGGCGGAGGCGGCAGCTCGGTCACGCTTTACGGCGTGGTGGACGCCAATGTGGAATTCCTCTCGCATGCAAGCGCCACGGGCGGCTCGCTCGTGCGCGAGAACTCGGGCGGCATTCACAACTCGCGCTTCGGCGTGCGCGGCAGCGAGTCGCTCGGCGGCGGCAACACGGCGTGGTTCGTGCTCGAATCGGGCTTCAACAGCAACGACGGCACGCAGGCCACGGCCGGCACGCTTTTCAACCGCACGGCGGCGGTCGGTCTTTCGAACCAGCGCATCGGCTCGCTCTCATTCGGCTTGCAGTACACGGCGATGTACGACATCTTGCTGCACTACGATCCGATGTCGTTCGCGCAGCAATACACGTGGTTCCCCACCACGGGTTCCTCCGACGACTTCGCGTTTCGCGCGCGTGACAGCAACTCGGTGAAGTACGTGGGCAGCTTCGGCGGCCTGACCGCCATCGCCGACTACAGCTTCGGCGGCGACGCGGATTCGTTCCAGAGCAGCGCGGCATACAGCGGCGGCCTCGACTACGACGGCGGCACCTTCGGCCTCGCGGTGGCCTACGACTACCGCAACGGCGCGATCAATTCGAGCGGCACGTGGACGAAGTCGCGCAACCTGAGCATTTCGGGACGCCAGAATATCGGCGCGGGCGAAATCATGGGCGGCTACGAGCATTACCTGTATAACCCCACGAAAAGCGCGTCGGTGGCGCAGCAACTGTTCTTCGCGGGCGTGCGGTATCCGGTGATGCGCAACCTGAAACTCACGGCGGCGTATTACTACGACGTCGACAAGACGCCGAAGACGTCGAATACGTGGATGGGCGTGCTGAGCGCGCAATACGCACTGTCGAAGCGCACCTCGCTTTACGCGACGGTGGCCTACGCCGAGGCGACGCGCTACGCCAACGGCACGTACACGCCGGTCGGCACGAACGACAGCACGGCGTTCGGTCCGAACCAGACGGGCGTTACGCTCGGCATGTTCCACAAGTTCTGATACGCGGGTTCGGCAGCGAGTTTGCAATACGGCCCGCGCGCGGCGCGGGCCTTTGACGGAGTGGTTCGCATGACAGCAATTCCGGTGGCGGTTCCGGTCCGAAACGCGCGGCGTGGCGCGGGGGCGAAGCGGCTCGCGCGCGGCGCGGCCGCGCTGGGCGCGCTCGCGGCGCTGGCCACGTTGGCGGGGGCGCTCCTGTTCGCGCCGAACGCCCGCGCCGCCAGCGCCGAAGCGGCGCACGCGTACAACCCGCATCTGCGGCCCGTCACGCACGTTTCGGACACGCGCATGCGTATCGACACGCCCGCGGGCGCCGCCGAATTCGCGCTTTACGTGTCGCGCGACTGGGACCGCCCGCAGCCGGACGTCACGCGCGCGATCATCGTGATTCACGGCAAGCTGCGCAACGCCGACACCTATTTCCACAGCGCCGAAAAAGCCCGCGACGCCGCCGCCGCCCAAGGCGCGGATACGGCCGGCACGCTGTTGATCGCGCCGCAGTTCCTCGCCACGCTCGACTTCGCAGGCCGCGACGAACCCGCCGACCTGCTGCGCTGGAACGAGAACGGCTGGATGGCCGGCGAGAACGCCGTGGCGCCCGCGCCCGTCAGCTCCTACGCCGTGCTCGACGCGATCGTCGCGCGCCTCGCCGACCGCACGCGCTTTCCCAATCTGCGTCACGTGATTTTCGCGGGCCATTCGGGCGGCGGCCAGGTCGTGCAGCGCTACGCCGTGGCCGCGCGCGAAACGGGCGCGCTCGCGCAGGACGGCGTCGATATGCGTTATGTGGTGTCGAGCCCGTCGTCGTATGCGTATTTCGATGCGACGCGCCCCGTGCCCGTGGAAGCCGCCGCGTGCCCCGCATTCGACGACTGGAAATACGGCATGCAAAAGCGCCCGGCCTATCTCGCGGACCGCACGCCCGCGCAGCTCGAAGCAGCCTATGTGAAGCGCCGCGTGCAATATCTCGTCGGCGGCAACGACGACGATCCGCAGCAAAAGGCGCTCGACCAGAGCTGCCCCGCCGAAGCGCAAGGTCCGCAGCGCGTCGCGCGCGCGCAATCGTACGTGCGCTACCTTCAGGCGCGCCACCCGGAAGGCATCGACCAGCGGCTCGACATCGTGCCGGGCGTGGGCCATAACGGCGCACGCATGCTGAGTTCGGTCTGTGCGCTCGCCGCGATGTACGACACGCCGGGATGCACGCCATGAACCGCCCGACGACTTCCGCCGCGACTTCGCCGCTCGGCGTGCAAGGCGCCACGGCCGAGCAGGCGCGCGCCGCGCTTTCGCCTGCGATGGTGCGCCGCGCGATCTTCTCCTCGGTGCTCGGCAACGGGCTCGAATGGTTCGACTTCCTGATTTACGCGTACTTCTCCAAGACCATCGCGCAGGTGTTCTTTCCGGCGGGCAGCGGCTTCCTGTCGATCATGCTCACGCTCGCGACCTTCGCGATCGGCTTTTTCGTGCGGCCGTTCGGCGGCATTCTGCTCGGTCTTTACGCCGACCGCATGGGCCGCAGCCGCGCGCTTTCGCTCATCATCATTTCGATGGCGGTCAGCACGCTGCTGATGGGCCTCACGCCCGGCTACGCGCATATCGGCCTCTTCGCGCCCGCGCTGATCGTATGCGCGCGCGTGCTGCAAGGGCTTTCGGTGGGCGGCCAGTTCGCGACCGCCTCGGCCATGCTGGTGGAATACGCGCCGCCGGGCCGCAAGATGTTCTACGGCAGTTTCAACATGACGGCGCAATCGTTCGCACTCCTGCTTTCCTCGGGAACGGGCTATCTGCTGACGACGCATCTCACGCACGCGCAACTCGTCGCATGGGGCTGGCGCGTGCCGTTCCTGTGCGGCGCGCTGGCGGGCCCGATCGGTTTTTATATCCGGCATCGCGTGGCCGAGTCGCCCGAATTCGTCGAACTGCGCGCGCACGAAGGCCGCGCGCCGCGCACCACGCTGCGCCGGTTTTGCCGCGAAAACGGCCGCGCGGCGCTCTGCGCGATGGGCGTGATCGCCGTGGGCGCGGCCACCAATTACGTGTGGCATTCGTACATGGCCGTGTACGTCGAGCGCCAGTTGCACCTGCCGTTGGCGGTCGCGCTGCGCGGCGCGTTCTTCTGCGGCGTGCTCAACCTGTTTCTGTTTCCGCTCGCGGGCAAGCTCGCCGACCGCTTCGGCGCGTACCGGCTGTTCTATCCCGTGACGATCGCGTGGATGGTCTGCGCCTATCCGCTCTTCGCCTACGTGGTGTCGGCGCCTTCCGCCGAGCGGCTTTTCATCGCCCAGGTGATCGCGACGGTGTTTCTCGCGGCGATGTCGGGCGCGCATCCCGGCATGCTTGCAACACTGTTTCCGGTGCGCAGCCGCTCGTCGGGCGTGGCGATCTCGTACAACATCGCCGTCACGCTGTTCGGCGGTCTCGCGCCGTTCACCATTACCGGGCTCACGCGACTCACGGGCACGAGCCTCACGCCCGCGTTCTACCTGATTTTTGCCGGCCTCTTCTCGCTCGTGCTGGTGTACGGCACGCGCCGCGGCCACACCCTCGCCGACGAAGAACGCCATCCCTCCACAAGAAGGAACTCCGCTGCATGACCTTGCTTGATTCCAACGACGAACGCGCGCCCAACGAACGGCCCGTGGCCGTCGTGGCACCGATGCATCTCGAAGTCGCGACCGCGCGCGGACGCGGCACGGTGCCGCTGTACGTCTCGGGCGCCTGGAACGCGCCGCAGCCCGAAGTCACGCGCGCCGTGATCCTGCTGCACGGCCGCCTGCGCAACGCCGACGCCTATTTCCAGCTCGCGCATCGCGCGCGCGCCAATGCGGGCGAGGCGGCGGCCAACACGCTGCTCGTGGTGCCGCAGTTTCTCGCGAGCGACGATGTCGCGGCGCATCGCCTGCCGCAATCCACCTTGCGCTGGGACTGGACGAGCTGGATGGGCGGCGACGACGCGCTCGCGCCCGCGCCGCTCAGTTCGTTCGACGTGCTCGACGCGCTGCTTGCCGCGCTTGCCGACCGGCGGCCGTTCCCGTCGCTGCGCGAAGTGGTGGTCGCCGGGCATTCGGGCGGCGCGCAGGTCGCGCACCGCTATGCCGTGCTCGCGCGCGGCGAGGCGCCGCTCGCCGCGCGCGGCGTGACGCTGAGCTACGTGATCGCGAATCCGTCGTCGTATGTGTATTTCGATACGCAACGCCCCGACGCGCACGGCGGTTTCGCGCCGTTCGACGAATCGGCTTGCCCCGGTTTCAACCGTTGGAAATACGGGCTCGACGCGCTGCCTGCCTATGCGCGGACGCCCGGCGCGGCGCTCACGCCCGATGCGCTCGAAGCGGCCTACGTGCGCCGCGACGTAACGCTGCTGCTCGGCGAGCGCGACTGCGACCCCGAGCATCCCGCGCTCGACCGCTCGTGCGCGGCGCTCGCGCAAGGCGCGCACCGTCTCGCGCGCGGCCGTGCGTATGCACAGTACCTGCGCGGGCGCCATGCGAGCGCGCACCCGGTACACGAGATCGCGGGCGCGGGCCACGACGCCGACGCCGTGTTCGGCTCGCCCGCCGGCCGCGCGGCGCTGTTCGGGGCGGCGGGCTGACGACTTCGGGCGATAACTTCGGCTGATAACTTCGGGCGGCAACTTCGGCCCGCAACTTCGGCTGACAACCTCGGCCGATAACTTCGGGCGACAACTCCGGGCGGCAACTTCGGGCGACAACTTCGGCCCGCAACTTCGACCTACAGCTTCGGCTGATAACTTCGGACGATAACTTCGGGTGACAACTTCGGCTCGCAACTTCGGCTGACAACCTCGGCCTACAGCTTCGGACGACAGCTTCGGCCCGCAACTTCGGCCCGCAACTTCGGCCCGCAACTTCAACCGACAACTTCGCCTGTCGACGCGGCCCGTTGCGCGGCTGATCTGGCGACCGATTTGCCGGTGTGTCTCGCGGCTCAAGCGAGTCCGGGCGCGGCGGCTTCGAGCACGTTCACGCGCTTCGGAATCAGCTTGAGGTCGAAGAAGGTATCGGCGATCTGCTGCTGTTCCGCGAGAATCGCCTTCGTGATCGGGCCGGTGCCGAACTGCACGCGCTCGATCGCGACGCTCGCCACCTCGGGCGGCAAGCCCCACAGCCGCGCAAGCTGCGCCGCGAGTTCGGGCCGGTTGCGCTGGCCCCACTGGTCGATCTGGCTCAATTCGTCGACGAGAATCCTGATGACGTCGGGATTGCGCGCCGCATAGCTCAGCGAAGAAAAATAATAGGCGCGATTGCCGACCACGCCGGTCGCGTCGGCGAGAAGGCGCGCGTCCAGCGTTTTCTGCGCGGCGGCGAGGAACGGGTCCCAGATCACCCACGCGTCGACCGAACCGCGCTCGAAGGCCGCGCGCGCGTCGGCGGGCGCGAGGAACACGAGGTTCACGTCGGCGTATCGCAGGTCGTGCGCGCGCAGCAGCTTCACGAGGAAATAGTGGACATTGCTGCCGCGATTGAGCGCGACCGTCTTGCCCTTGAGGTCGGCCACGCTGCGAATCGCCGAATTGCGCGGCACGAGCACGGCTTCCGACTGCGGGCGCGGCACCGTCGCGGCCACATACGCGAGCGGCGCGCCCGCCGCCTGCGCGAAGATGGGCGGCGCCTCGCCCACGTCGCCGAAATCGATCGAGCCCACATTGAGCGCTTCGAGTTGCACCGGACCGGCGTCGAACTCCGTCCACGTGACGGACACGCCGAGCGGCGCGAGACGCTTTTCGAGCGTGCCGCGGCCCTTCAGCAAGGTCAGATAACCCTTCTGATTGCCGATGCGCAACGTTCGCGCGGCGGCCGTGGCCGCGGCGGCGTGCGCCGGGAACGCGGGCAGGACCGCGAAAGCGGCGGCGCTGGCGGAAAGCTTGAGAAAGCGGCGGCGTGGGTTCATGCGCGGCGTGCCCGAAGAGTGATGACAGCCGCCGATGTTAGAAGCCGCGCCGCGAACTGAAAAACAACGAATTGCGCGTTGCTCATTCCCAAAGCCGATAACGCGCTCTTATGTCGCGACACGAAATAAAGCGAAACGACGAGAATGTGCGCGACCTCAAGACGCCCATTTTTTTCGGCGGCGCGGCTTGGCGAATCGTCCTTGTTTTACGATAATGAGAATCATTTCTATTTAAGGGCGACGCGAACCCCGCGCCGTCCGCGCGACGCCACGGCGTTCGCGAGGCACGCAAGGAACGAGCGCCATGACCTCGAACGAACTGGACTGGTTGCGCCTGTGCGACGAGCACGGCCGCGTGGTCTCCGCTTACGGGCGGGCGCAGCGCCGCGCGTCGCAGGTCATCGCGGCGCAGGCGCGCCGCATCGAGGCGCTCGAAACCCAGGTCATGCAACTGCGGGCGGCGGCCATCGTGCATCGCACCGCGCTGGTCTGGGCGCGCGAGGACATGGAGGCGCTGCAAGCGGCGGTTCCCGGCTTGCCGAAGCGGCTCGCGCTGGCAGGGCAGGTCCGCCTGCTCGAAACGCGCGTTCGGGCGCTGGTCCGCGCGCAAACGGCGCGGCCCGACGTTGCCGGGCGTGCGCTGGCGGCGCAGCCGGAATCCGCGCCGGAATCCGCGCCGGGAACGGCTTCGCAACCGGGGCCGGACGCCGGGCCGAAGCGCGGTTCGAACGCCGCGCAAAGGTCCGGGCCGCGCTTGAGCCGGTTTCCGGCGGGCGCGGAAAAAGTCGTGCTTTGGGTGAGCCGCGACGCCGTGCAGCAGGCGTTGACGCAGCGCGTGGCCGCGCGCGCGGGCATGCGCCTCGTGCAGACGAGCGGCGACGACGCGGCCTTGCTGGACCACACGCTCGCCGACGCCGATCTCGTGATTTGCCAGGCGGGCTGCGTGAGCCATGGCGACTGGTGGCGCATGAAGGACTATTGCGCGCGCAAGGGCAAGCCGTGCGTGCTGGTCGACCGGCCCGACGCGTTGCGGCGCGTGATTGCCGCGCGCGCGCCCGTAGCCGCCGAAATGGACGTCGAGGCCGACATGGATACGTATCATCAGGATGACTGAGTAATGACAACACCGCTTCAACCGATTTCGCCTGGCGACCCGCTGCCGCACCGCAAGATCCTGCGCGGCTGGCTCGAACCGCTCGCGCGGCGCACCACCGCTTATCCGCTGCTGCTGCTCGTGATCGACTATGCGATTCTCGCCGGGCTTCAGGCGCTGATCGTGCTCGTGCACGGCCTTGCCGTGAAGCTGATCTGCGCGCTGGTTTCGGGCTTCGTGATCGGCCGGCTGTTCATCATCGGGCACGACGCGTGCCATCAAAGCCTCACGCCGCACCGGCGGCTCAACAAGTGGCTCGGGCGCATCGCGTTCCTGCCGTCGCTCACGCCGTACAGCCTGTGGGAAGCGGGCCACAACGTCGTGCATCACGGTTACACGAACCTCAAGGGCTTCGATTTCATCTGGGCGCCGCTCAGTGTCGAGGAATTTCAGGCGCTGTCGCGTCCGCGCCGCTGGATGGAGCGGCTCTATCGCAGCGGCTGGGGGCCGGGCGTCTATTACATGGTCGAAATCTGGTGGCGGCGCATGATGTTCCCGAGCAAGGCAGCGATGCCCACGCGCCGGCCGATTTTCTTCAAGGACTGCTGGCTCGTGACCGCGTTCGCGGCGCTGTGGCTCGCCGCACTGGTTTGGGCCGCGCTGGCCACCTCGCAATCGGTCGCGCTGCTGCTCGTGTGCGGCTTCGGCATTCCGTTTCTGTTCTGGTGCGCGATGATCGGTTTTGTCGTGTACGTGCATCACACGCACGAACGCGTGAGCTGGTACGACGATCGCGCCGAATGGACGCGTGCGCAGCCCTTCGTCACGACCACGGTGCATCTCACGTTTCGCTGGCGCTTTGGCGCGCTGCTGCATCACATCATGGAGCACACCGCGCATCATCTCGACATGAGCATTCCGCTGTACCGGCTCGAGGAAGCGCAGGCGCAACTCGAAACGCTGTTGCCGCAACGCATCGTGGTCCAGCCGTTTTCGTGGCGCTGGTACTTTGCCACCGCGCGCAAATGCAAGCTCTACGACTTCCAGACGCGCCGCTGGCTGCGCTTCGACGCATCGTAAATCGTCCTGACGATTACGGGCCGCATTGCAAGGCGGCCCGCACCGCCCGCGCCGCCCGCACTATTAGCACCATTAGCACCCGGTTCAACATGACGATGACCGCCGTCGCGCCGACGGCGGCGGCATCGGCTCAACGTCCGTTCCCCCTTCGCTCCTGATTTCTCGCCGCGGCGTGAAGCACGCGAACACCTCGCCGGCACCGCGCCGCCGCGCCTCGCCTCGCCTCGCCTGTTTGCGCGCGCAATGCCTCGTCGGCAAACGGCGCACCGATCGCGCGCTCCACTGCCTTCCGGCGCTCGTCGATCCACGCCAATTCCGCAGTCCCCGCGAGCGCGCATGGCTGCGCCTGCACGCGCGCGTGTAGGCGACCGCCTGCCGGTTTGTCCTGCGAGAGAGAGATTCGAATCTGCTTACATGATGGTTGCGTTTCGCTTTTCGCAAGCGACGCGTCCTCCAAAACTCACGCGCGCAAGGCGTCTGCATTACGCGGCATTACCGGAAATCCGCGAAAAATCACGCAAATCGCGAAATTCATCGTACACGCACACGTTTGCCTCAAGTTTTTCGTTTCGCGGCCGTATAAGCGTTCGACGATCCATTCTGGTCATTCACCAAGCCTTGCTGGCGGTTTCGAATAAAGAACATGTTCAGGAAAATTACAATCCGCGCGCGCCTTGCTCTCGCGATGGCTTTTCTCGGAATTCTGCTCGTGCTGGGCGGCGCGATGGGCATTGCGGGCGTGAGTTTCAGCAATCGCGATCTCAATGCCCTTTACGCGAATCAGCTCGCGTCATCGGTGGCGCTCGGCGAAACCAGCGTCGCGCTCGCGCGCAGCCGTTTGTGGCTGTTCCGCATTGCGATCAACCCGGACGTGCCCGATATCGCCAAGCTCACGCAGAACTCGCGCGACCAGCTCGCGAAGGCGAAGAAGTCGTGGGATGCGTATCGCAAGCTGCCGAGCTACGACGCAGACGAAGCGCGCAGCGCCGACCAGATCGACGCCAAGCTGCAAAACCTCGTGACGAGCGCCTACGAGCCGATTTATCAGGTGATCGCGAGCGGCGACAGCAACCAGATTCGCACGGCCGTCGCGAACACGTCGTCGGCGATTTACGGCGATGTGACGGGCAGCATCGACATCTTGCAGAAGAAGCAGAAGGAAGCCGCGCAGGCGACCTACGACGGCGCGCAGGCCCGCTTTCGCTGGTTCGTGACGATTGCCGTGTGCGGCGTGCTGTTCGCGCTCGCGGCGGCCGCGTTCGCGTGGGTGGCGCTGCAACGCGCGATCGGACGTCCGCTGGCGCAGGCGCTCGAGCACTTCAGGGCGATCTCGGACGGCGATCTCACCGCGCGCATCGAAGTGCGCTCGTTCGACGAAATGGGGCAGTTGCTCGAAGGCGTGAAGGCGATGCAGGCCAAGCTCATCGACATGATCGGCTCGGTGCGCGAGGGCGCGAGCGCCATCAATACCGCCGCGCACGAGATCGCCGCGGGCAACACCGATCTTTCGCAGCGCACCGAGGAACAGGCCGCGTCGCTCGAAGAAACCGCTTCCAGCATGGAAGAACTCACGGCCACCGTGCGGCGCAATGCCGACAACGCTCGCCAGGCCACGACGCTCGCGGGCGCCGCGTCGGACACCGCGCAGCGCGGCGGCAGCGTGGTGGGCCGCGTGGTCGACACGATGCGCGAGATCGCCGACAGCTCCTCGCGCATGAACGAGATCATCGGCGCGATCGAAAGCATCGCGTTCCAGACCAACATTCTCGCGCTCAACGCGGCCGTGGAAGCGGCGCGCGCGGGCGATCAGGGACGCGGCTTCGCGGTGGTGGCTTCGGAAGTGCGCACGCTCGCGCAGCGCGTGGCGACGGCGGCGGGCGAAATTCGCGGCTTGATCGGCGAATCGACTTCGCGCGTGGACGCGGGCTCGAAACTCGTGCAGGACGCGGGCAGCACCATCGCCGAAATCATTCGCGACGTGACGCGCGTAAACGACATTCTTCAGGAAATTTCTTCGGCGTCCGAGGAGCAGAGCGCCGGCATCGGCCAGGTCAACGTGGCGGTTTCGCAGATGGACCACGTGACGCAGCAGAACGCCGCGCTGGTGGAGCAGGCGTCGGCGGCCGCGCAGTCGATGGCGCACCAGGCGAGCGGCCTCAGCGAAGCCGTGTCGATTTTCAAGGTGCGCGCTTGAGGCAGGGAAACGGCGTTTGAAGGCGCGTTTTTAAGCCGCGCTTTTTAGCCGCGCTTGAATGCGTAGGACGCGATAAATGTGCCGCCGGTGCCGGATCGACCGGACGGCTTCCCGAGTCGCCGAAGTGACCGTTTTGCTTCCACTCCAAGCGCAATAAAAGCGTCACTTCGGCTCAGTCCGCATTAAATCTGCTACTTCGCATCGCAGTAGCGGCGACCGGGATCTCCGGGGCTTGATCGGCGCGAGTGCAGTTTCTCTTATCACGCTCAACTGCCATTCGGAAGCAGGGCGTCGAAATGCTTTTGAAGATCGAGATCGGTAGCCGCGCTCCACATCGCCGATACCAGCGGCGGCATCGTCGGCGCGCGACGCGCGATAAAACCAATTGCACGGGTAAGCTCGGGTTCGATCGGAACGACACGCGCTTTGCTCGCCTCAGGATCGATGACACTGAGCAAACTATGAGGCAGGATGCTGTGAAGGCCGGCGTGCTGCACGTTCGAGTGCAAGGCCAGCAGAGAGTCGGTCTCGAGCACGACGGTCGGCTGGACACCTGCCTGACGAAACGCCGCGCCGATCACCTGTCGGTTCTGCATGGCCGTGCTGAGCAGGCAGAACGGCAAACTGCCCAGTTCCGACCAACGGACCGCGCGCGACTGCGCACCGGTGAGCGTGCCGACATCGCACGCCGCCGGCGACAAGAGGAAATAACGCTCGCGGTAAAGCGGCAACACGTCGAAGCCCGCCTGCACGCGCTCGTCGAGATACGTGAAGCCGATATCGATCTCGTAGTCGTCGAGTTGTCTCAGGATCGCATCCGAACTCAGCGATCGCACCGTGTAGTGGATGGCGTCGTGTTTCCCACGGCACGCACCGAGCAGCAGGCCGATGATCGGCATGGTCGTCGGGATGACGCCGAAGCGCAGCGTGCCGGTCAGCCGTACCTTCGAGGCGGACGCATCCTGGCGCATATGCTCGAGCGCAGCCAGTGTCTGGCGTGCCCAACCGAGCACACGCTCTCCCTCTTCCGTGAATCCGATAAAGCGACGGCCGCGCTTGACGATCACGAGACCGAGTTCGGACTCGAGACTGCGGATCGCAGACGACAGCGCGGGCTGCGAGACATTGCACAGCTCGGCCGCCTTTGCAAAATGCTGCTCCGTTGCGAGCGTGACGAGATACTTCAGTTGTCGGATGAACATTCGGCGATATGCGTGCTAGCGGCAGTTCAGACGAGCAAGTCCTCATAGAAGGCGCCGAACGGCCGAGTCGGGTGCGCGATCTGTATCTCGAGGATCCACAGGCCGACATCCGGACACGCGGCGAAATCGCCGAGCTTGCCGGCCTTGTACACCGCATGCGGAAAGTCGCTCACGCGATGGCCTTTGATATCCAGATTCAGACGCCAGCCCATTTCGTTCGCGCGATGCTCTGCGTGTTCATAGAGCGCGACGCCGGTCGTACCCGTCTTGCGCCAGTACGCCTCGACTTCGTCGAACAGGCGCTGAGCAGCCACGGCGCACCCGATCATCTCCGGATCGTCACCGACGACGAAGGTCGCGCCCGCATCACCTTCGTGTCCTTTCCAGACGATCCCCAGATCGATGAAGAAGATATCGTTGTCGGCAAGGCGGGGATCTCCCTCCGAGCGTTCCTTGAATGTCTTGAGCGTATTTGCGCCGAAGCGCACGAGCGACGGATGCCAGATTCGCTCCATGCCAAGCGCGGTCATCAGGCGCTTGCACTCGGCGGTCGCTTCGGATTCGAGCATTCCCGGTTGCACCAGCGAACTGAGCTGGCTGACGACATCCCAGGTTCTGTCGCGCGCGTACATCATCGAATCGAGTACGAACTTTTCGCCGACGCGCTGCTGATCAATGTTCATCTCATCCTCGTTATATATCAATGAATATAACGGTAATTCGGGCGCGCGTCTAATTCGTATGTTGCGAGCCTGTCTATCTACTGGTAGACGACTGAGAAAGACGAACGCTGCCGTTACTGCCGGCGAGGCGCACCGTCCGAAGTCCTCCGGTGATAAGCCACGTTTATCAAACGATTCGGCGAAACGATTGGATCGCTGCAGCCCTTCTCGACAACACTGTGTCCGTCGATCCCGCCGCAGGCAGCGATCGAAGAGCCGGTGGCGCGTATGGCCCCGGAAGGAACGCCCACTAGAATGGAGACAGATATCGTGGCAAAAATTGTTTGTGTGCTGTACGACGATCCGGTCAACGGTATGCCGAAGGAGTATGCCCGTGACAGTCTTCCGGAAATCACGCGCTATCCCGACGGGCAAACGACGCCGACGCCCAAGGCAATCGACTTCACGCCGGGCCATTTGCTGGGCTGTGTCTCGGGCGAACTGGGTCTTCGCAAATATCTGGAGTCGAATGATCATCAGTTGGTGGTGACCTCCAGCAAGGACGGCGCTGACAGCGTCCTCGACCGCGAACTGCACGATGCCGAGATCGTGATTTCTCAACCGTTCTGGCCGGCCTACATGACGGCGGAGCGCATCGCGAAAGCGCCCAAGCTCAAGATGATCGTCACGGCCGGGATCGGCTCGGACCATACCGACCTTCAGGCCGCGATGGACCGCGGCATCACCGTGGCGGAAGTGACGTATTGCAATAGCAACAGCGTCGCCGAGCATGTCGTGATGACCACGCTCGCGCTCGTGCGCAACTACATTCCGTCGCACAACATCGCGAACGAAGGCGGCTGGAACATTGCCGACTGCGTCGAGCGTTCGTATGACGTCGAGGGCATGCACGTCGGGACGGTCGCCGCCGGCCGGATCGGCTTGCGCGTGTTGCGCCTGCTCAAACCGTTCGATATGAAGCTGCACTACATGGATCGTCACCGTCTGCCCGATTCGGTGGAAAAGGAGCTCAATCTCACGTACCACGCGACGCTCGAAAGCCTGACTCGAGTGTGCGACGTGGTCACGTTGAACTGCCCGTTGCACCCGGAGACGGAGCACATGATCAACGCGGCGACGTTGAAGAATTTCAAGCGCGGCGCCTACCTGATCAATACCGCTCGCGGCAAACTGTGCGATCGCGACGCCATCGTGGATGCACTCGAGAGCGGCCAACTGGCAGGTTACGGCGGCGACGTCTGGTTCCCTCAGCCCGCACCGGCCGATCACCCGTGGCGCAGCATGCCGCATCAGGGGATGACGCCTCACATCTCGGGCACCAGCCTCTCGGCGCAGGCACGCTACGCGGCAGGAACGCGTGAGATTCTCGAATGCTACTTCGAAGGCCGCCCGATTCGCGATGAATACTTGATCGTTCAGGGCGGCAAGCTCGCCGGCGTGGGCGCGCACTCCTATAGTGCCGGCAACGCGACGAAGGGATCGGAAGAAGCTGCCCGCTTCAGGAAGGCCTGACGTTCATGACGACCCCGACCGCCGCTTCCTCCAGCGTCACCGGGGCCCCGACCAGGCGCGCTCATGCCCGCAGCATCTTGCTTGCCGGCGTGGGCGCGTTCGTCGGATTGGCTTTCGTGGGGCTATTGGCACAAGAGACTTCCGAGCCCTGGATCCTTGGTTCATTCGGAGCGACTTGCGTGCTGCTGTTCGGCTTTCCTTCCAGCCCGTTTTCACAATCGCGAAATATCATTGGCGGCCACGTCCTGACGTCGTTGACGGGTTTGCTATGCCTGCAACTCTTCGGCCCCGGGTATATACCCATGGCCGTTGCCGCAGCGTCCGCATTGATGCTGATGATGTTGACGCGAACGGTACACCCGCCAGCAGGCAGCAATCCGGTCATCATATTCGCGGCGCAGCCGGCCTGGTCGTTTCTGGCATTGCCGACGATGTTTGGGGCGGTCGCACTGGTAGCGATCGGCTGGCTTTACTGGGCGATCGTGAAACGCGGAACGTGGCCCCATCGGGCCAAGTGACGTACCTCGACACAGGTCTTGCTTTAAGCGCATATTCTTTTGAGGCAGGGTCCGCTCTACGGACTCTGCAAACTTTGAATACGAGACCAGCCTGCATAGACCTGCACGAGCGTCGCGTGGCGCAAACCGCTTCAGAACGCAATTGCCGGATCGTTGCTTGAGCGCCGCCATCGGCGGCAACCCGCCAAGCTGTAGACAATTTACCGGGTCCTTCGTAGAACGTCTGTAAGGGCTGAGGTGCTGTCTCCGAAATGACCGCATTACTCAGTAACCTGTCGTTGAATTGGGAACAGCACGACCGTCGGCATTGGGTCGCTACCAGAAGTTCCCAGAGAGCAGCGATGTACTTGCTCTGCCGCCTCAGCGCCAATCTTTCGGCACCCGGCCGGGTGTCCGCCGCGTTGTGGCACATTTATCGTAGCAAAGGTGTCGCTTTTATTGCGGACTACGGAAGGCGCTTCAAGCCGCGCCTTCAACGCACGTCAAGCGCGCCCATCAAGTGCGCCACCAGTGCGCAGCTACTTTGCCGTGGCGCCGCTCGCGGGCGGCGCGCGCGAAATATCGTCGTCGTTGGTCGCGCGCTTGTGCGGCTTCTTCACGGGCATGTGGTCGGGGTTCGTCGCGCTCGCGGCGCCCGACGCCACCTCGGGCGTTTTCGCCATCGGCGTGACCGGCTGCGGCGCGATGGTTTGCGCATGCGCCTTCAGCGCGCCCGCGCCGGCGAATGCCGCCACCAGCGCGGCGGCCATGTGCTTCGTCATCCTGAACTTCATGATGGTCTCCCTGATTCCGGCCATTCAAGGCTTGCGGCCGAACGCTTCGCGCAGCTTGCCCTTCGCGCGCACGAGCGTGTCGCGGCGCGACTTCGGCAAATTGCGGCCGGCGCGGTTGATGTAAAAGTTGAGCATCGACATCGCCGACTGATACGGCGTGCCCTTGCGCCGCCGGCTATGCTCCGACGACGCTTTCAGCGACTTCGCGATGTCCTCCGCGCTGCCGCTCTTGAACACGCCCGATTCGATGTCCATGGCGTCGCTCGACTCGGTAACGTGCTTCGACCAGCGTCGGGTCGTGCGCTTTTTCGCGGCGGCCGGCTGCTTTGCCGCGCTCGCATGCGCATGACGCTGGCGCGCGGGGCGGCCGCCCTTGCGGCGCGTGGAAGAATGGGCTGCCGTGCTCATGTCACTCTCCGCTGGGCGCTTTGGCGTTCTTGCCGCGCGCGATCTGCTTTTTCGCTTCTTCCACCACGCGCTCGGGCGTGAAGCCGAATTTCGTGCGCAGCTTCTGCAACGGTGCCGAAGCGCCGAACGTATGCATCACGATCTGCGCGCCGAGGCGGCCCACGTAGCGGTCCCAGCCGAGCGTGGCGGCTTGCTCCACGGCCACGCGCGCGTGTACGTCGGGCGGCAGCACCGAATCCTTGTAGGCGTCGTCCTGTTTCTCGAAGAGATCCCACGAAGGCATGGAGACCACGCGCGCCGCAATGCCCTCGCTCTTGAGCGTTTCGTACGCGGCAATGCAGAGCGAGACTTCGCTGCCGGTGGCGAGCAGCAGCACTTCGGGCTGCTTGCCCTCGGGTGCGTCGGCGAGCACGTACGCGCCACGGCGCACGCCCTCGGCGCTCGCGTACTTCTTGCGGTCGAGCGTAGGCAGCGGCTGGCGCGTGACCACCATGCACGAAGGTTCGCGCGGGCGCGTCATGACCACGCGCCACGCTTCGGCCACTTCGTTGGCGTCGGCGGGGCGCAGCGTGGTGAGGCCGGGCACGCCGCGCAGCGAGGCGAGCTGCTCGATCGGCTGGTGCGTCGGGCCGTCCTCGCCCACGCCGATCGAGTCGTGCGTGAACACGAACACCACGGGAATCTCCATGATCGCGGCAAGGCGGATCGGCGGCTTCATGTAGTCGCTGAAAATCAGGAACGTCGATGCGAACGGCCGCAGGCCCGAGAGCGCGAGGCCGTTCGCGACCGCGCCCATGCCGTGCTCGCGAATGCCGAAGTGCAGATTCGCGCCGCTGTAATGGTCTTTTTCGAAACTCGTCGCGCCTTCGAACTTGAGATTGGTTTTCGTCGATGGCGAAAGATCGGCCGCGCCGCCGATCATCCACGGCACGTGCTTCGCAATGGCGTTCTCCACCTTGCCCGACGATTCGCGCGTGGCGATGCCTTTTTCGTCGGGCTCGAACGCCGGTATTTCGGAATCCCAACCATCGGGCAGCTCGCCGTTGAGCAACTGGCGCAGTTCGGCGGCTTCCTGCGGATAGCGCTTCGCATAGTCGTCCATGCGCTGCCGCCATGCCGCGTGCTCCTCCTTGCCGCGCGCGCCCATGCCTTGCGCGAAGTGCTCGCGCACGCCTTCGGGCACGAGGAAATGCGCGTCTTCGGGCCAGCCATACGTGCGCTTGGCGAGCTTCACTTCTTCCTCGCCGAGCGCTTCGCCGTGCGCGGCCGCCGTGTCCTGCTTGTGGGGCGCGCCCCAGCCGATGATGCTTTTCACGACGATGAGCGTGGGCCGGTCGGTCACGGCCTGGGCCTTTTCGATGGCGGCTTCGATCGCCTTCGTGTCGTTGGCGTCGTCGACATGCAGCGTGTTCCAGTGGTAGCCCTTGAAGCGCGCTTCCACGTCGTCGCTATAGGCGAGGTCGGTGTGGCCTTCGATGGTGATGCGATTGCTGTCGTAGATCCAGATGAGATTGGACAGGCCGAGATGACCCGCGAGCGAAGCCGCTTCGTGCGAGACGCCTTCCATCATGTCGCCGTCGCCGCAAAGTGCATACACGCGGTAGTCGAACAGTTGCGCGTCGGGTTTGTTGTAGCGCGCGGCGAGCCAGCGTTCGGCCATCGCCATGCCCACGCTGTTGCCCAGGCCTTGGCCGAGCGGGCCGGTGGTGGTTTCCACGCCGCTGGTCATGCGGTATTCGGGGTGGCCGGGCGTCACGCTGTCGATCTGGCGGAACTGCTTGATGTCGTCGATCGACACGGCGGGCTTGCCGGTGCGTTGGCCTTTCGCATCGACGGCTTGCACGCCCGAGAGATGCAGCAGCGAATACAGCAGCATGGAGGCATGGCCGACCGAGAGCACGAAGCGGTCGCGATTGGGCCACTGCGGCGCTTCGGGGTCGAAGCGCAGGTGATATTGCCAAAGCTGGTAAGCGACCGGCGCCAGCGCCATGGGCGTGCCGGGATGGCCGGAATTGGCCTTTTGCACGGCATCCATCGACAAGGTGCGGATCGTGTTGATGGTGAGCAGGTCGAGATCGGCGGAAGACTTCGGGGCGGTGTTGGACATGAGCGGCGACTCCTCGGGCGGCGGGGCGCTGCGACGCGAACAGGGCGCAGCGGGCAAGTCATCGAGTGAGCAAATGCGATGCCGTGCGCTTTCGGCGGCTTACGTCGGTTTATGCGTTGACGTTCGCGCTACGTTCGCGCACTTGCGTTCATGTTCACGATTGGCGTTTGCTGCGCGAGCGTTTGCGGCGGCGCGTCACGGCGGGGTCGCGCAGGCTGGCGCGGCGCGGCCCCAAGCGGCCCCAAGCGACCGCCCGCGCTCGCAAGGAACGCGCTATGCGTGACCTGAAGCAGGCAGGCGCTCGCACGGAATCGGGAGCCCGTGTGTGCGCCCCAGCGCAGGAGGTAATCGAAATGAAACCCGCAACACGCTACCAGGTGAATGTTTGCGGCGGCGACTTCCGCCACGTTCGCGAAATGTTTCGCGAGTGGAAGAACGAGCCGCTCATTTACCGCAAGGACCACAAGATGTTTGAGGGACGGGACGAAGTGCGCCCGCTGGAAAGGCGCGAATTCGACAACACGGAGCAGGCGCGCAAGGCGTTGCAGGCCGCATGCAGCCCGCACGATCCCTATGCGCTTGCGGCCGAAGTGAGCAACGGCGAGCGCGACATGTGGATCGTCATGGCCGCATACCGCGAATGGGAGGGCGACTGAGCCTTGCGCTCGCATGCCGCCCCATCGAATTTACAAAGCCGAAGCGCGGATTTTCAACGCGGCGCGCGCAAGGGAGGGTCATATGAAGCCTCGCACCCACATTTGCAGAACGATGCGCGGGAAGATTCGCACGGCGCGTCCGGTATCGGCGTTTGCCGCCGCCGCATTGGCATGCGCGCTCGCCTGCGCCGGCTGCAAGCGCGAGAACGAGGGCGAACGTCCGCAAACGATGAATCCCGCGAGCAGCCAGGTCATGAGCAACAGCGCGGGCATGAGCGGCACGCCGGGCCAAAGCGATGCGGCGCAGCGCGCCCAGGCGTCGTCGCCCGCGGCTTCCGCGCCCGATGCGGCCAGCCCGGCATCGGCGGTCGAATCCACGCCGCCGCAAGCGCAGGTCGCGCCCGCAAGCGGCTCGAACTAGGGACCATGCGGCTTCGGGCTGAAGCTGGACAAAAGCGCGACGCCGGAGCGGTCCACATCGTGCCCGATCCATCATGCCGATCGTTCGAACCGGTCCGAGCAGGCGGCGCGCGGTCAAGCGCAGTCAAGCACAGTCACGCGCATTCACGGACATTCACGCACATTCACGCAAGGAGGACTACGCCATGGGACTTTCCACGCAGAATCCCCGCCCCGACGAAGCCGACGCAAGCGGCGACGAACTCAACGCGGCGAACCCGCAGCCGGGCAAGGAGCAGCACGACGAAGGCAGCAAGCCAGCGCGCGGCGCGCCGGGCAGTTTCGATCAACCCGAGCCGCATCCCGAAGTGATGCCGCGCGAAGGCGGCCCGCATCCCGAGCAGTCGGCCGAGGTGCCGCTTGGGGATCATGGCGAATCGGCGCCGCCGGGTTCGCGCGGGCACAACGCGGCGCCCGTCACGCCGGGGAAGAAACCGGGCTGACGCGCGCGGCATAGCTCGTAGCGCGCCCGGCGCTTGGCGTTATCACACGTCCGGTTTCACGCCATCGTGAACACGGTGCGCGCGCGCGAATCGCCGGCATTCCAGTGTTCGGCGATATCGGCGAGCGGCACGGCGCGCGTTTCGATATGCAGCTTCGCGGGCACCGCCGCATGCAGCACTTCGCGCACGGCGTTCAGGAGGCGCGGCATCGGCACGCTGCCGATGCCGCTGCCCAGCAGCGCAATCGCCGAAGCGCGCAACACCGCGCCCGGCAACTGGATTTGCGCGCCGCCGATCGAGCCGATCTGCACGAACCGCAGCGCATACGCCTCGGGCAGCGTTTGCGCCGCCGTCGTGAGCAGCGTTTGCGCGCTTGGCCCCCACAGATAATCGAGCACGACGTCGACGCCATCGCGCAGAGGCTTTTCCAGCGCCTCGGCGAGCGACGCGGCGTCCTGATCGAGCGAGATCGCCACATCGGCGCCCGCGGCTTCCAGCGCCGCGAGCGTGGCGGCATGGCGGCCTGTGGCGATCACCTTCGCGGCGCCCAGATGCTTCGCGATCTGCACCGCGAGAAACCCCGACGCGCCCGTTGCGCCGTTCACCAGCACGGTTTCGCCCGCCTTGAAGCGCGCGCGCTCGGTGAGCGCCGCCCACGACGACATGCCCGGAATGGCGATGGCGGCCGCCGTGCGCGCGTCGAGCGCCTCGGGCAGCGCGACGCACTGCGCCTCGGCCACGGGCACGCGGGCCGCGAGGCCGCCGAACGGCGGCTCGGGCGCGAAGAAGTACACGCGCGAACCGTCGGCGCGGCGGCCCACGCCGTCCACGCCGGCCACGAACGGAAACACGCCCGTCGACGAATAGTGCGCGCCGGATGCGCGTCCGCGCGTCACATGGCTGAGCGCGCTGGCTTCCATCTCGACGACGGCGAAACCCGGCGCGGCGACGGGATCGGCGAAATCGGCATAAACGGGCGCCGCACCCGCTTGCGTGACGACGGCCGCCTTCATGCGCGCACCTCGCGGGCGTTGCGTTGCGCTTCGATCCACGCGCGCAGCGCGGGATGGCGAACGTCGAGCACGTCGAAGAGGCCGAGCGCGTCGAGCGCGGGCAATGCGTCGGCGATATCGGCGGCGGCCGCGGCGCGGTCCGCGTCGCTCGCGCCGGCGTCGCACCAGACGCGCGCGTTGACGAGAAACGCGCCCACGGTGCCTTTGCGGATCGTGACGCCGTGGCGCTGCGCCTCGTTGATGGAATCGGGAAGAAGGTGTTCGGCTCGCATGGTTGCCTCGTTGTCGTCGGTCGATGCAGGCAGTCTACGCAGGCGCGCGTGCCCAGTCTCCGGTATAAAGGTCAATCCATACCGCTTTCCGGCCATGACCACTCCGCTGATACGCCCCGATCTCGTGCTGGCCGCCGACGGCCCCTCGGCGCCGTTTCTCGCCGCCGGCGAACTGACGCAGCGCGAAGCGCGCACGACCGCGCCGCACAGTCACGCGCGCGGGCAATTGATGGGCGCGCTGAGCGGGCTGGTTTCGGTGGGCGTGAACCGGCAGCAGTGGGTCGTGCCGGCCATCTACGCGATCTGGATGCCGCCGCATTGCGAGCATTCGTTGCGCTCGCACGGACCCTTTGCGGGCTGGAGCGTGTTTATCGCCGAGTCGCGTTGCGCGGCGCTGCCCCGCGAGCCGCGCGCGATCCGCACCACGCCGCTGTTGCGCGAAGCGGTACACCGCGCCGCCGCGTGGCCGGGCACGGCGCTCGACGCCGCGCAAACGCGTATCGCCGAGGTCATTCTCGACGAGGTGGCGGCCGCGCCCGCCGAGCCGCTCGGTTTGCCGAGCCCGGAGGAACCGCGTCTGCGCAAGGTGACGGATGCGCTGATCGGCGATCTTGCGGATTCGCGGCGGCTCGAGGAATGGGCCGAGTGGGCCGGGCTCTCGCCGCGCACGCTGAGCCGGCGCTTTCTCGCGGAAACGGGGCTGACGTTCGCGCAGTGGCGTCAGCAGGCGCGCGTGCTGCGCGCGCTCGAACGCGTGGCCGAAGGCGTGAGCGTGACCACGATCGCGCTGGAGCTGGGCTACGACAACGTGAGCGCGTTCATCGACATGTTCAAGCGCGCGACGGGCACCACTCCCGGCCGCCACGCGGCGGCGGAGAAGGCCGCGAGTTCGTGACGCGTTGCCTCGCGCGTTTCGTGGAGGGTGACGGGAGCGCGCCGCGGACCCAATCGCAAGACACGCCGCGCGACGCACCGCAAGACGTGCCGCCACGTGCCGCAAGACGTGCCGCTTACGGCGCCAGCATCCACGCGGTGATCGCATGCACGACCTCGCTTTCGATGCCGTTATAGCCGTGATGCGCGAACGCTTCGCACGCGTCGCCCTGCGATACGCCGCCGGAAACGATCATCAATTTCGTGCGCGGCGACTGCGTGAATTTCGCCATCAGCGCGTTGGTGTCGGCGACGGGGCAGAGCTTGCACGCATCGTCCTCGTGATGCACGACGAGCGCGGGAATCTTGATGGCGCCCAGATCGAGGTCGGGCACGGGCTTGTCGGTGTAATTGGCGCGGCCTTCGCGCAGGATCGTGGAAGTGAGCACGATGCCGTCGGGGCTGCCGCCGCTCGCGGCCAGCGCGACCGCAATCGCCGCGACCGACTGTGTGCCGCGGCTCGTGCCGATCAACCACACCGGCGCTTGTTGCAGCGCAGGTTGCGCGCGCAACCATGCGATCACGGCGCGCGCGTCGGCGGCGTGCTCGGGCGTTTCGCGAAAGCCGCCGAGGTAGGGCGGCGTCAGCCGGTCGCTGGGCGCATCGACGATTGCCACGGCCACGCCGTCGTCGACGAACGCTTGCCGCGCGCGCACGAGAAAGTTGTTTCTGCCCCAGCCGAACGCGCCGTTCGCCGCGATCCGCAAACCGCCGTGGCCGCCCGCGTAGAGCACGGCCACGGCTTTGGGCGCGGCGGGCGCGATCAGCAGAAAGCGCTGCGTGACGCCCGCGCGCGTGGGAATGTCGACGACGCGCGGCGCTTCCTGCGCGAAGGCCGTCGACGCGGCCGTCAACGCGACGATGAGCGACGCGAGTGTCACGAAGGCCGCGAAGGCCGCGAAGGCCGCGAAGGCAAGCGGCACCCGGAGCGCAAGTCGCGCGAAGCCGGCGAACGGAACGTCGAGTCGGGAGGTCATGATCGGTCGGCGCGAATGGGTCGAGAGGTTGCGCACGCATCGGGGCGCGCGCACCGCGAACGCGGCGGCACGTCGAGCACGGCAGACCTTTCATCTTACGCGAGCGCCGTAATCCTGCGGCACGTCGATTGCTTGGTACGCGATGCCGCTCCCTTCACGCGAAGCCGACGCCTCGCATTCAAGCGCCCCGCGCGAAGGCCGCGCGGCATTCGCGTGAGGCGTTTCGCGTATCCATCCGGTCGCGACCTCGACGCAATCCGAATTTGCGCAGGAGTTTCGACATGGGTACTTACGTCTCTCACACACATAAGCCTCACGGTCTGCACGGCAGCACGCGCGCGCGCGTATGGATGACGTGCGCGATGGGCGCGCTCGCGGGCTTGCTGTTCGGTCTCGACATCGGCGTGATCGCGGGCGCGCTGCCCTTCATCGCCAAGGACTTCCAGGTGAGCGACCGCATGCAGGAATGGATCGTCAGCTCGATGATGGTGGGCGCGGCCATCGGTGCGCTGGCCGCGGGCGGTCTGTCGTTCTGGCTCGGCCGCAAGTATTCGCTGCTGCTGGGCGCGGCGTTGTTCATCGTCGGGTCGCTGTTGTGCGCGAGCGCGCCGAACGCCGGATTCCTGATCGCCGCGCGGCTCGTGCTGGGCGTCGCCGTGGGCGTGGCCACTTTCACGGCGCCGCTTTATCTCTCCGAAATCGCGCCGGGACAGGTGCGCGGCGCGATGGTCTCCGCGTATCAGTTGATGATTACCGTGGGCATTCTCGTGGCGTTTCTCTCCGATACGGCGTTTTCCTCGGCGGGCGCGTGGCGCTGGATGCTGGGCGTGGTCGCGATTCCGGCCGGCATTTTCCTGCTCGGCGTGATCGCGCTGCCCAACAGCCCGCGCTGGCTCATGATGAAAGGCCGCAACGACGAAGCGCGCAAGGTGCTCAACAGCCTGCGCCCCGAAACCGCCGTGGTCGAGCAGGAAATGAAGGACATCTCGCGCCAGCTCGAAGTGAAGGAGCAAGGCTTTTCCCTGCTGCGCACCAACCGCGATTTCCGCCGCTCGCTCGCGCTCGGCATTGGCTTGCAGATCGTGCAGCAGCTTACCGGCATCAACGTGGTGATGTATTACGCGCCGCGCATTTTCGGGCTTGCCGGGTATAGCGGCCACGCGGCGCAGCTTTGGGGCACGGTGATCGTGGGCGTGGTGAACGTGGTGGCGACGTTTATCGCCATCGGTCTCGTCGATCGCTGGGGCCGCCGCCCGATCCTGCTCACGGGCTTCGGCGTGATGACGGTGGGCATGGGCGCGCTGGGCTGGCTGCTGCATCTGGGTATCGGCACGCATACGCAACAGATCGTGGCCGTGGCGATGCTGCTGATCTTTATCGCCGGCTTTGCGATGTCGGCGGGACCGATGATCTGGATTCTGTGCTCCGAAATCCAGCCGATCAAGGGACGCGACTTCGGCATTGCGGCATCGACGTTCACGAACTGGATCGCCAACACGGTCGTGGGCGCGACCTTCCTGACGATGCTCAACACGCTCGGCCACGCGCAGACGTTCTGGTTCTATGCGGTGCTCAACGCGCTGTTCATCGCGTTCACGTTCTTCCTCGTGCCGGAGACGCGCGGCGTGCCGCTGGAGAAGATCGAGGAAAATCTGCTGGCGGGCAAGCCGCTGCGCGAGATCGGGCGCTAGGCCGGCGCAATGAATGCGCGGAATGCGTGGGATGAGCGGGCGCAATGCCCGCTTTTCCCTCGCTTTATCCGCTTCGCTTAACGCTGTACTCAAACCCTGCGCTTCGCGCGGGCGCTCGCTGCCCGAACCTCGCGCCGCGTGCGAGGCTCACCGCCCGAGCGAACTCACCACCTCGTTTCTTCCCACGCCCGCGCGCGGCAACCGTATGGTGAACGCCGTGCCGTCGCGCTCGTTGGACGTCACGCTCACCTCGCCGCCGTGCGAACGCGCGATCAGCCGCACGATGTGCAGGCCCAGCCCCAGGCCCGAGCCTTGATGCCCCGCGCGCGTGGCGGCGCTGTAGGCGTCGAACAGAAGCGGCACGACCTCGGCGGCGATCGCGCCGCGATTCGACACGCTGATGAGCGCTTCCGAAGCCGACTCGCCGCGCACGCGCACATGCACGGGCGTGCCCGCCTCGCCGTGCGTGAGCGCGTTGCTCACGAGGTTCGAAATGGCCTGCGCGATCAGGTCGGCGTCCCAGTAGCCGGTCACGTCGCCGCTGCGCTCTAGCGTGACGCGCCCTTCCGCGTGCCGCGCCGCGAATTCGTCTATCACGCTCTGGCTCAGCGCGTCGAGCTGCACCGTCGTGCGGCGCAACGGCAGCCGCCCGCCTTGCAGGCGCGCGAGATTGAGCAACTGCTCCACCATGCGCGTCATGCGGCGCCCGCAATTCTCGATGCGGCGGCCCACGGTCACGATCTTTTCGTCGGTGGACGCGCGCATCAGATATTCCGCCGACACCATCACGGCCGAAAGCGGCGTGCGCAAGTCGTGGCTCAGCACCGCCATCAGCATTTCGTTCGCTTCGAGCATCTGGCGCGTGGCCGCGAGCTGTTCCGCGAGCTGGCGCTTCTGCATTTCGAGCTGCACGAAAATGCCGACTTTCGATTGCACGATGCGCGGCTCGATCGGCTTGTAGAGGAAGTCGACCGCGCCTGCTTCGTAGCCCTGGAAGGTGCGGATCGCGTCCTGCGAAGTGGCCGTGAGGAAGATGATGGGCACGTGCGAGGTGCGCGGGCTGCCGCGAATCAGCGAGGCCAGCTCGAAGCCGCTCATGCCCGGCATGTTGACGTCGAGCACGGCCACGGCGACTTCGTGTTCGAGCAGCAGTTCGAGCGCTTCCACGCCCGAGCGCGCGAGCAGCAGCCGCACTTCCGGCTTCGCGAGCAAGGCCGAGAGCGCCGTGAGGTTGTGTTCGATGTCGTCGACGATCAGAACATTGACGGTGGGCTGTGTCATGCGGTCAATCCCGGTCATACCTGTCATTCGTTGTCAGCCTCGGCCACGCGGCAAGGCGCGCGGCGAGGGAGGAGGGCGTCAGCGTTTCGTCCACGGCGCCCGCGGCGATGGCCGCTTCCGGCATTTGCGGCGCGACAGCGGTGCCGGGCGCCTGCGCCCACGTGGTGCCGCCCGCCGCGCGGATGGCGGCGAGGCCGCGCGTGCCGTCGTCGTTCGCGCCCGAGAGCAGCACGCCGAGCAGGCGCGGCCCGTAGACGGCGGCCGCCGATTCCATCAGCACGTCGATGGAGGGCCGCGAATAGCGCACCGGCGCCTCAATGGAAAGCGCCACGGTGGCGCCGGCGTCCACGAGCATGTGGTAGTCGGGCGGCGCGACATAGGCGCGCCCGCCCATGATGGGCTCGCCCGCGTCGGGCTCGCTCACGGGCAGCGCGCAGCGGCTGCCGAGCGCCTGCACGAGAAAGCTGGGCGAGGACGGCGGCAAATGCATGACGATGAGCAGCGCGGCGTCGAACGCGGCCGGCACCGCGGGCAGGATTTGCCCGAGCACTTCCACGCCGCCCGCCGATGCGCCGATCACCACGCAGTCGAACGGCCCGCGCGCGCGCCGTCCCGCGCCGCGCACGGCGCGCAGCGCGTCCGGCGAGACGGATGGGGGTCGAAGAGGCGTGTCGCGCATGGTCCCGTCAGCGTTTCTGATAGATGCGCTCGGCCGCGCAGAATTCGTCGAACGCTTCGTGGCGCTTCGAAAAGCGCAGGTTTTCCTTGCTGCCGAGGCCGAGAAAGCCGCGCCGCACGAGCGCGTGCTCGAACAGCCCGATCGCGCGGTCCTGCAACGGCCGGTCGAAATAGATCAGCACGTTGCGGCACGAGACCAGATGCGCTTCGAGAAACACTTCGTCGGTGGCGAGGCTGTGGTCGGCGAACACCACGCGCTCCTTCAGCGAGCTGGAGATGCGGCCGCTGCCGTAGGCCGCGTGATAGTAGTCGGAAAGCGTCCGCTTGCCGCCCGCGGCCAGGTAGTTCTGGCTGAAGCCCGCGAAGCGGTCGACCGGATAAATGCCCGACTCCGCGCGCTCCAGCGCTTCCGGGCTGATGTCGGTGGCGTAGAACAGCGTGCGCTCCGCGAGCCCTTCCTCTTCGAACAGGATCTTGAGCGACCACAGTTCCTCGCCCGTGCTGCATCCGGCCACCCACACCTTGAGCGACGGATAGGTTTGCAGCACGGGCAGCACGTTGCGGCGCAGCGCGAGGAAGTAGTCCGGGTCGCGGAACATGTCGCTCACCTGGATCGTCATGTAGCTGAACAGGCGCGAAAAGTCGTCGGTGCTGCGCAGCACGCGGTCCTGCAACTGGCTCAACGTCGCCACGCCGAAGTCCTGGCGCGCCTGTTCGAGGCGGCGGCGCAGCGAGGGCAGCGAGTAGTGCCGGAAGTCGTGCTGATACTTCAGGTAGATCGCTTCGAGCAGGAGCCGCAGCTCGATGTCGAAATCGCTCATCGTCCGGCGCGAGGCGAGCGCGGGCGTCGCGGGCGTCGCGGGCGAATCCGCCGCGAGGCCCGAAGCCGCGTTCGAGGCCGGATTTGAAGCGGGATTTGAAGCAGGATTCGGCGTATCGGTCATGAATCGCTTTCCGTTCTCAATGCCGTTCGCAATGACGCAGGCAGGCGGCGCGGCTCATTTGCGCAGCCAGACGCGGCACAGCGAGACGAGCTTGTCCACGTCGATGGGCTTGGACACGTAGTCGTCGGCGCCCGCTTCGAGGCAGCGCATGCGGTCGTCGGCCATCGCCTTCGCGGTGAGCGCGATCACGGGCAGGCGCTCGAAACGCGCGTCCTGGCGCAGCGCGCGCATCGCGGCGATGCCGTCCATCTCCGGCATCATCACGTCCATCAGCACGAGGTCGACCTTGGGCGTGACGTTGAGCAGATCGAGCGCCTCGCGGCCGTTGCGCGCGATCAGCAGCTTCGCGCCGAGCGGCTCGATCACATGCGAGAGCGCGAAGATGTTGCGCACGTCGTCCTCGGCGAGCAGCACGGTCTTGCCTTCGAACGTGTCGTCGCGCTGGCGCACGGCGCGCAGCATGCGCTGCTGCTCCGGCGCGAGCTGCGCTTCCACGCTGTGCAGGAACAGCGTCACTTCGTCGAGCAGGCGTTCGGGCGAGCGCGCGCCCTTGATGATGATCGACTTCGAATAGCGGCGCAGGCGTTGTTCGTCGTCGTCGGACAGCATGCGGCCCGTGTAGACGATCACGGGCAAGGGCGCCACGCCCGCTTCGCCCGCGAGCGTTTCGAGCAGATCGTAGCCCGTGCCGTCGGGCAGCGTGAGGTCGGTCACGATGCAGTCGAAGGCGCCTTGCGCGATTTGCGCGTGCGCGTCGGCGAGCGTGCCCACGGCAACGATCTCCACGCCGTCGCCCACCAGCAGCGCGCGAATGCTTTCGCGCATCGCCTGGTCGTCCTCGATCACGAGCACGCGCTTCACGCGCTGTTCGAGCCGCGATTCGAGGCGGCGAATCGCGGCTTCGAGCGTGCTGCGCGCCGTGGGCTTGAGCGTATAGCCGATCGCGCCGAGATGCAGCGCCTTGTCGGCGTGATCCGTGGCCGAGACGATGTGTACCGGAATATGGCGCGTGGCCGGGTCGTTCTTGAGCCATTCGAGCACGGAAAGGCCCGAGCGGTCGGGCAGGCCCACGTCGAGCAGCACGGCCACGGGCGCGGCCTCCTTCACGAGCGCGAAGCCGCTCGCGGCGTCGGTGGCGTGCAGGAAGTCGAAGTTCAGCTCGCGCACGAGGTCGCGCAGGATGGCGGCGAAGTGCAGGTCGTCCTCCACCACCAGAATCGCGCGATTGCCGTGCGTGCGGCTGTCGCGGTCGTCGTCGAGCGCCGGTTCGCGCAGCTCCTGCGCGAGCGCATTGGCGGGCGTGTTCGCGGGCGTATCGAGCAGCGCGGCGGCCGGCGTTTTTCCCGGCGGCGCGTCGCGTGTGGCCGGCGTGTCCGTGAACAGCCTGGGCTGTGCCGCCATGTGCGCGGCCACGCGCGCCGGCATCTGCGCGGCGGCGTTCTGCGCTTCGTTGCTGGCGGCCGCTTCGGTGCTGTCGAGCGGCAGCCAGAGCGTGAACACGCTGCCCGCGCCCACTTCGCTCGCCACGCCGATACGCCCGCCGAGCAGGCGCGAAAGCTCGCGCGAGATCGACAGGCCAAGACCGCTGCCGCCGTATTGACGGCTCGTCGAGCCGTCGGCTTGCTGGAACGCTTCGAAGATCATTTCCAGCTTGTCGGCCGCGATGCCGATGCCGGTGTCGCGCACGTCGAAGCGCAGCATGTTCGCGTCCACCGGCGAGATGGAGAGCGCGACTTCGCCTTCGGACGTGAACTTGAGCGCGTTCGACATGAGATTGCGCAGGATTTGCAGCACGCGCTGGCCGTCGGTCACGAGCGTGTCCGCCACGCCGGGCAGGCGGTCGATCGCGAGCGCGACGTGCTTTTCGCGCGCGAGCGGCGCGAAGGTGTCGCGCAGCGAATGCGTGATGTCGTCGAGCTTGACGGTTTCGAGCACCAGTTGCACCTGGCCCGCCTCGACCTTGGAAAGATCGAGAATGTCGTTGATGAGCGCGAGCAGATCCGTGTTCGACGCGTGGATCGTGGCCGCGTAGCGCACCTGTTCCTCGCTCAGGTTGCCCGTGCGGTTCTGTTGCAGCAGCTTCGCGAGGATCAGCGAACTGTTGAGCGGCGTGCGCAATTCGTGCGACATGTTCGCGAGGAACTCGGACTTGTAGCGGCTCGATTGCGCGAGACGCTCGGCGTTGCGCGTGAGTTCGTCCTGCGCGCGCATGAGTTCGCTCTTTTGCGTTTCCAGCCGGCGCGCGTATTCCTCGAGCTGCACGTTGGTCTGTTCGAGTTCGACCTGCTGCGCTTCGAGGCGCGCCTGCGAATCCATCAGCGCGCGGCCGCGTTCTTCCAGGCCTTCGTTCGCCACGCGCAGTTCTTCCTGCTGCACCTGCAATTCGTGGTTGAGCTGCTGCGATTCGCTGTACGACGCCTGGAGTTTCTCGCGCGCGACGGCGGCTTCGATGAGGTCGCCCATCGTCGTGGAAACGCGCGTGAGGAATTCGTTGTCGCGCGGCAGCAGTTCGCGCAGAAAGCCCAGCTCGACCACGCCGTTGACGCGGCCCGCGGTGTCGATGGGCGCGATCAGCAGCGAGGCGGGCGTGGCCGCGCCCAGCCCCGATTCGACCTTGAGGTAGCCCGCGGGCGCCTCGCGCAGTTCCATCACGCGGCGCGACGCGGCGGCCTGGCCGACCAGGGTTTCGCCGTCCTGCAACTCGGCAATGTCGTAGGCGCTTTGCGCGCCGAAGCCGAACGTGGCGATGCGGCGCAGCGCGCCCGCCTCGTGGTCGCGCACATAGAGCGTGGCCACGCTCGCGCTCAGATAGCCCGCGAGGCAGTCGAGCATGGAGCGGCCCACGTCGCCGAGCGCTTCGTGATTCATGCCGCTTTCGGCCACGAGGCGCTGGCCCGAGCGCAGCCACACCTGTTCGGCCAGCGCGTCCGATTTTTCGGCCTGGCCGCGCAGCGCTTCGTCGTAGGTGCGCGAGAGCGAGGTCATTTCGCGGCGGCCGAGCCACGCGAGCAGGCCGTTCACGATCACCGTGAGCGCGAGAAAAATGGCGACGGTGGCGATGGTGAGCTGGCGCGCGGCCGTGGTGCGTTCGAGGCGCAGGCGCGTTTCTTCGTCGAGGAAATCGGCGAATTCGGTGCGCACCGCGTTGGCGTTCGTCATGCTGCGGTCGACCTGCACCATGGCGAGCGTCATGTCGCGGTTGCGGCGGGCGACGATCGCCTCGTGCGCCAACGCGTCCCATTGGCCGACGATGGCGCGCACGCGCTTGAGCCGCTCCACTTGCGGCGGGTTGTCGGCCACGAGCGCGCTGAGGCTGTCGATCTGCGCGTCGAAGCGCGGCCGCCCGACTTCGTACTGCGCGAGCGTGCGTTCGTCGCCGTTCAGCAGAAAGCCGCGCAGGCTCGATTCGCGGTCGGCCTGCACGCGCATGAGTTCGTAGGCCTCGCCGATCACGCGCTCGGAATGCTCGGCCCAGTTCATCGTGGAGACGAGATAGGCGATCAGCGCGACGAAGGCCACGGCGGTAGCGAAGCCCGCCGCGAGCGGCAAGGCCACGTTGCGTTGAATGATGCGTTTGAAGCGTTCCTGGTCGATCGCGGTGAAAGCGGGCATTTTTTCCGAATTGGATCGTGTGATGGGCCGACAATCGGCAATGTCGACCGGTTTATCTGGGCGAAGCCGCGCTTTTAGTTGGCGATGGCGCGCTTTGCCGCTTATTTGCCGGTTTTTGCGGGCTAGATCGAAGCAAACGCAATCATACAAAAACGCGGCGCGTGCGCGAAGCGGTCATTGTGCGATGAAGCACGATCGGGCGCGGCCCGACCGCGCGCGGCGCACACCGCGTCGCGGGCGGCCGGGCACGGCGATTGCGGAAGGGCGTCGCAGCGATCCACGACGATCCGCCACACCATCAACCGGAACGACCATGTACACGACCAAGCCCTGCACCACGACGTGCGTCATCGACGGCGCGCCCGTGACCTTCACCTACTATCCCGACACCTGCGTGCTGCGCGTGTGCAATGCCGCCGGGCAATGCCTGCGCGAAGACCGTTGGGAAGCAAGCTGGGCGCAACTGCTCGCGACGATTCGCGAGATTGCCGTTGCCAGCGCCGAGGAAAACGCGGCGCAACCGGGCGCGCGCGAGCCGCAGGGCGCCAGCGCGAACGACCGCCAGGCGGTCGCGGCCTGACGCCGCGCCGCGCGCCTTCAGTCGTCTTTCATCATTCGCCAGAGCGTCGTGCGGCCGATGCCGAGCGCGCGGCTTGCCGCGGCCCGGTTGCCGCCATGCGCGGCGAGCGCGCGTTCGATGTCGGCGCGCGTGAGCGGCGCTGGCGCGTGAGGCGCGGGTTGCGCCTTGGCGGGCGGCGTTGCGGCGCCATGAACGGACGGCGTTGCGGACGGCGTTGCGCCGCCTTGGGCAAATTCGGGAAATAGCTCGGATAACGAAGGATCGGCGTTGCCGCCGCGCGAAGGATCGGCGTTGCCGCCGCGCGAAGGATCGGCGTTGCCGCCGCGGCGAGCGGCATCGGCGCCGTTATCGGCACCGGCGTTGGCATCGACTTCGGCATCGACTTCGGCATCGACTTCGGCATCGGCGGAAAGAAAGATCGCCGCGCGCGCCAGCAGATTTTCCAGTTCGCGCACGTTGCCGGGCCACGCATAGCGCGCGAGATGCGGCGCGAGCCGCGCGAGCACGCGCGCGATCGTACGCTCGTCCAGCGCGTAGCGGCCCGCCATGCGTTCGAGCAGGTGCCGCGCGAGCGCGGGCAGATCCTCGCGGCGCTCGCGCAGCGCGGGCAGCGGAATGGCCAGCAGATTGAGCCGGAAATAGAGGTCGGCGCGAAACGCACCGGCTTCGACCATCGCGCGCAAGTCGCGATGCGTGGCGGCGATCACGCGCACGTCCACGGGCGTGGCGCGGCTCGCGCCCAGCTTCATCACCTCGCGTTCCTGCAACACGCGCAGCAGACGGCTTTGCAGCGCGGGCGGCATTTCGCCGATTTCGTCGAGAAAAAGCGTGCCCGTATGCGCGTTTTCCACGAGCCCCGGCTTGCCGCCGCGCCGCGCGCCTGTGAACGCGCCTTCCTCGTGGCCGAACAGCTCGCTTTCGATCAGCCCTTCGGGCAGCGCCGCGCAGTTGAAGGCGACGAACGGATTGCCGCGCCGCCGGCTCGCGTTGTGGATGCCTTGCGCGACGAGTTCCTTGCCCGTGCCGCTTTCGCCCGTCAACAGCACGGTGGCGTCGTGCGCCGCGCTCATGGCCGCGAGCCGCCGCACGCGCGCCATCGCCGCCGAGGCGCCCACGAGGTCGTCGAGCGCATAGCGCGCCACGAGGTCGCGCGGGCGCTGCGTGGTGCGCAGCGAACGGTCGATGCGCTGTGCGACGAGCGCGTCCTGCACCGTGACCACGGTGCCCGAGCGCGCGCCTTGTTCGACGATGGGCACGCAGTTCACGATCAGCGAGCGCCCGCCGATCTGCTCGATGCGCTCCTCCGCAGCCGCTTCTTTCGCCACGCCTTCCGCCGTTCTTTCGCTTACCGCGCCGTGCGCCGCTTCGCGCAGCAGCGGCGCGAGCGCGCGTGCGAGTTGCGCGGGAATGTCGCGCGCGCGGTCGATGCCGAGCAAATCGAGCATGGCGGGATTGACGGCTTCGAGCTGGCCCGCCGCGTCGAACGCGGCCACGCCGTCGCGCAGATGCGCGACGATCGTGTTCAGGCGCACGCGCTTCGACTCCTTTTCGCGGCTCACGCGCGCGAGTTCCACCGAGCGCTCGAAGGCCTCGTGTACCGCGCCCATCGAGTAGAGAAATACGCTCTCGAGCCCCGCCGCACGCGCGAGATCGCAGGCCATGCCCGGCCCGATGATGACGCGGCAGCCCTCGTTCGCGAGCGCGGCGACGGCGGCGCGCACTTCGTCCACGGAACGGTAGGCGCGTTGCGTGAGCCGCAGGTTGAGCCACGCGCCCAGATCGGCGAGTTCGTGCGAGACGCTGTCGTGCAGGATCAGGCCGATGGGCACGCCGGGCCAGGTGGCGTTGGCATGCGTGATGGCCGCGAGCACGTCGAAGCCGTTCACCTTGACCATGACCACCGGCACGCTCAGGTTCTCGCGCAGGTACGCGCCGTTCGACCCGGCGGCGAGCACGACGTCGACGGCGCCCGCCTCGATGGACGGCTGCAATGCCGCCACGGCGTCGCCGTAACCCTCGCGCACGTAGAAGAAGCGCGCGCGGTCGGCGTAGCGCGGCGCGACGGTTTCGCAGAGCGCGCGCAACTGGCTGATGCTCACCAGCGCGATGCTCGGGCGGCCGGCGGCGGGTGAGGCGCCGGAAAGCGGCGTGGCAAGCCAGGGTGAGGAAAGCGGCGGCACGGTCGAAACCTCGGAACGGTCGGGACGTTGAAACGTTTCGTGAAACGCTCCGGCGATTTTGCCATGAAACGCTGTTTCGCATTAAACGCTTGATTCGACTGAGTTTTGCCGATTGACGCAACGATGGCATGGATCGTGCAAATACGTTCCATATCCCCAAACTTCACTGGAGCCTTTCATGACCACTTCCACCGCCGCCCGCCGCAGCGCGTTTCGCGCCAAGGTTGCCGAACGCCGCGGCCTGCTCGTGCCGGGCGCCTTCAATGCAATGAGCGCGCGCGTGATCGAGGACGCCGGCTTCGAGGCGCTGTACCTCACGGGCGCGGGCGTCACCAATATGTCGTTCGGCATGCCCGATCTGGGCTTCATCGGCCTTTCGGACGTCGCCGAACACACGGCGCGCGTGCGCGACGCCGTTGCGCTGCCGCTGATCGTCGACGCCGACACCGGCTTCGGCAACGCGCTCAACGTGCGCCACACCGTGCGCACGCTGGAGCGCAGCGGCGCCGACGCCATCCAGTTCGAGGATCAGGTGATGCCGAAAAAATGCGGCCACTTCACGAACAAGGAAGTGATCGGCCAGAGCGAAATGGTCGGCAAGATTCGCGCGGCCGTGGATGCGCGCGACGACGGCAATCTGCTCATCATGGCGCGCACCGACGCCGCCGCCGTGCACGGCATCGAGGACGCCATCGCGCGCGGCCACGCGTTCATCGAGGCGGGCGCCGACATTCTCTTTATCGAAGCGACCGAAAAACTGGAGGATATCGAGCGTTTGCCGAAGTTGATCGACGCGCCGCAGCTCATCAACATCGTGATCGGCGGAAAAACGCCGGTGCAGTCGCGCGAAACGCTCGCGGGCTATGGCTATGCGCTCGTGCTGTACGCGAATGCCGCGCTGCAAGGCGCGGTGGTGGGCATGCAGCGCGCGCTCGGCCAGTTGAGCGCGCAGGGCCGCCTCGACGAGGACGCGAATCTCGTCGCGCCGTTCGCGGAGCGTCAGCGCCTCGTGAACAAGCCGTTCTTCGACCAGCTCGACCGCGATTACGCAGCGAAGGACTGACGCGGGCGCAAGCGAGCGCCAAGGCGGCGCAAGCGTTCCGTAGCCCGACGGTACGCGGATTGCGCAACACGACGCTCTCGACGAAGCGTCGATCAAAGAGCGCGCGACCATGCTTCAGGACCGCCTTCCTTCGTCTGGCCGCGTGCGGCGCGGCCATGTCCACCGCCACGAAAAGGAGCATGCCGGGCCTGGGCCCGGCCCCGGCGCGCTCGTGCTCGGCTCGCTGGGCGTGGTGTTCGGCGACATCGGCACGAGCCCCATCTATGCGCTGCGCGAAGCGGTGCAAACGGCGCATTCCACGGCCCAGCCCATGGTGATGGGCGTGCTCTCGATGATCTTGTGGGCCGTGCTGATCGTGGTGGTGCTCAAGTACGCGTGCTTTGTCATGCGCGCCGACAATGAAGGCGAGGGCGGCATCGTCGCGCTCACCGCGCTCGTGCGCGCGGGCTACCAGCGCGCGGGACGGCACGCGCCGCCCGCGTTGCTGCTTGCCGGCCTCGTGGGCGCGGCCATGTTCTACGGCGACTCGATGATCACGCCCGCCATTTCCGTGCTCTCGGCCGTGGAAGGGCTCAAGGAAATCAGCCCGGCGTTCGACAAGGCGGTGTTGCCCGTCGCGCTCGTGATCCTGGTCGCGCTATTCGTGTTTCAGTCGCGCGGCACGGCCGTGGTGGGGCGCACCTTCGGGCCGGTCATGGCGCTGTGGTTCGTGAGCCTTGGCGCGGTGGGCGTCTATCACATCGCGCTGTATCCGGCGATTCTCGCCGCGGCTTCGCCCGTGTGGGCCGCGCGGCTCGCGCTCGCGCATCCGGCGCTCGCGTTCGGCGTGCTGGCCGCCGTGATTCTTGCGTTGACAGGCGCCGAGGCGCTTTACGCCGACATCGGCCACTTCGGCAAGCGCTCGATCCGCCTCGCGTTTTTCTGCGTGGTGCTGCCCGCCATCGTGCTCGGCTATTTCGGCCAGGCCGCGACGATCCTGTTCGATCCGCGGGGCGCGAGCCAGCCGTTCTTTCGCTCGGTCCCGCACTGGGCGCTCATTCCCGCTGTGGGCATTGCGATGCTGGCCACCGTCATCGCTTCGCAGGCCGTGATTTCCGGCGCGTTTTCGATGACGAGCCAGGCCATCGAACTCGGCTTTCTGCCGCGCATGCGCACGATCGAAACCTCGCGCGAGCGGCGTGGCCAGGTGTATGTGCCCGCCGTGAACGCGGGGTTGCTGGCGGCCGTGGTGTTTCTCGTGCTGTTCTTTCGCACCTCGGAGAAACTGACTTCGGCGTATGGGCTCGCGGTGGCGCTCACGATGCTGACCACCACGCTGCAAATGCTCGCCGTGTGCCGCCATGTGTGGGGCTGGTCGCGGCTTGCCACGGCGCTCGCGTGCGTGCCGCTGCTCGTGGTGGACGGCATGCTGCTGGCCGCGAACTTGCCGAAGATTCCGGCCGGCGGCTGGTTCCCGGTGTCGGTCGGGGCGCTGTTGTTCGTGACCATGAGCACGTGGCATCGCGGGCGGCAACTCGAGGCGCGTCATGCGCGCCATGGCCTGCCTGTGGACGCATTTCTCTACGACGTATGCAGCGCGCGCGAAGCGCCCGCCATGCGGCTCACGCGCGTGCCGGGCACGGCCGTGTACCCCGGCAGCGCGCCGGGCATGACGCCGGCCGCGCTCAAGAGCAACGTGCGCCACAATCATGTGCTGCACGAAACCGTGATCGTGTTCGCGAATGTTTCGGAGTCCGCACCGCAAGCCGACGACAAGACGCGCATCGAAACGCGCGACCTGGGCGCGGGCTGCTGGGAAGTGATCGCGCATCACGGCTTTGTCGAGCGGCCGAATTTGCCGCATCTGCTGGAGTCGTTGCAGGGCAAGCTGGGCGACTGGCAATTCGATCCCAAACGCACGACGTTTTATCTGCCGCGCGACGAAGTATTGCGCAGTCCCGCCGCGCGCGACGTGAGCGCGTGGCGTGCGCGGTTGTTCGCGTTCATGTCGTTTCACTCGGCTTCGAGCGCGGAGTATTACGGGTTGCAGCCCGAGCACGTGGTGGAGTTGGGCGTGCAAGTGGCGTTGTGAGGCAGGCCGTCGAATCGCGGCTTTGCCGCGGCGGCGCCCCTCTAACCGCCAAGCGCCATGCCGTTCCAGACGAAGCCGCGCTCGTCCTGGAGAGCGCACAGCCACATCCATTGACCCTCGATCATGGGACAAGGCGCGGTGCTTTGGTTGATCGACACCGTTCGGACGACGTCGAACTTGCGGCCTTTCTCGACCCGTAACACGTCGGTGGGGCCGTCCTTCGTCCAGCCTTCCCATATGCCCGTTTCGGGGCATATCGCGCCCGTGCATAGGTTCATGTAGCCGTATTTTTCGCGCTTGGACTCGCGTTCCTCGTCGCGTTTTTGTTTGCGCATTTCGGGTGTGAGATAGGGATACGCGCGCCGAATGTCGATTCTCCAGAATCCCGGCTTCCGGACTTCACGTTCATTGTCCGGATTATCAAAATAATATAATTCCACATCGACAGGAAATTCGGAACCAGAAATGTTTTCTGCCCGGTATCGGTATCTGTGTTCCTGCGTATTCGGTGGCAAGCCGGCGCCAATATCGTTCCCTTCGAAGCGCTTTCCTTCAGATCCAACCCAGTAACCAGATAAATTGAGCTGATTTTTAATTATATTTTGATCTATGTTCCGAACTGGAATATAAAAACCAAGACTAAATTCCAATGGAACAATTTTTACCTTTTCGCGATCTTCGGTATAGTCAAGTGGATCGTCCGTGGTCGTGATCGTTATATTGGCGGCTGGTATGGTATTGTTTTGATAATGATAGACGTTCCCAATTTGTTTGTAACGTTGATCGACAAAGGAGAGAGACCCGAGTTCGGGGTCGTTGCTTGAGAACGGAAACTCACCTCGCATTATCGTTATTGCGTGCCTCACGAGTAAAATCAGCGCGTGCTTTTGACCGTCTGCCGTGACATCATCCATTGCCGGTGACTCCGATCGTTCGGAGGGTTGATTCGTAACGGGGTGTGCATACGCCGGGATTGAGAACAGAAGCGCTATCACCATTCTCCCAATATTGGCGAACTGCGTCTTCGGTCGCATAAGCGTCTTCCTCGTGGTATTGGCTGTAATAACCAGGGTCGTAGGCCGCCATTTTTGCCACTTGCTCGGGCGACACCCCTCGTAGTTCTGATGCTTCCGATTGCGCTTCGCTCGCATCGACCTCAAGAAATGACCATTCCGGCTTGTTTCTCAGAGCGGCGATTTCCCACCAATACGCGAAGATAAATAGATGGTGGACGCCAGTCAAAACGCGATCATCGTTGGGAAAAGCCGTTTTTTTCGCGACCTCCCGAACGCTTGAGTGATACGCAAATTCTATAAATTTCTCCAGTTGGGAAAATTTCGAATAATCTGATTGGTGACTATAGTAGAGCGCGATCATCCAGAAATCTTGCTGACAATGGCGTGCCTCATGATAGATCGTCACGGCTAAATCCCGCAGCGCATCCTGGAAAACCAATTTCGCTATTTTCGCCTTGTAGGGATCATCCTTCACTTGTTCGATCGCTGCAAGTCGTTTGAATATTGCGTTAATTGCCTGCAATCGAACTCCCATGCTCCAGGACAAGCTATCGAACGAGGCAACGGTGGCATCCCCGCTCGCCGCCGCGGCCTCTACCGCCACATCCAATTTTATGGCAGGCATGGTGGTGGCCGGAATACCGAAGGCGCCGTCTCCCAATGCTTCGTACAAGGCGTTTTGGACGGCGTCAGCAATTATTTTTTCAATCTCGGAGTATGATTTGGATTTGAGATTATTCTAGTCAATTTCAGTCAGTGATTTCTTGACTTTAATTGTATATTTTTTCGCGACTGGATATTCCACGTCCGAACGACTATGAACGCTCACTGGTTGCGAATTGCCATTGCGGATATACCGATATCTCCGCAGACCGAAATTCATGGGATCACAGGTAAGGAAGTCGGGGAATTTTCCAGTCGATGTGGAATGGGTTTCCGGCGTTGAAATAGCCGTTCCGCCCGCTTGTGTCGTGCGCTTCATGGCTTGCGGCTCGGGCGGCGCAGCTTGAGATGTGTCCCGATAGATTGCCGTCTGAATTTGACCGACTACGTCCTCGAATTCGCTTTGAGACATTAACTCGATCAAGCCGAACGCTGCTGTGTTGCTTGTGATGATCGGCAGTTCGCCCAGCTCGTTGGTCACGCCCGAAAGAACTTGCCCATCGTCCAGCGTCAGTCGGAATGGTTGATTGGCAATCGCAAACCCGCCGTCGTGCTCCACAAGCACATGATGAGCAACCAGTTTCCCCGGCTGATCCTGCGTAACCGGAAAGTCGATCGGGCGCGGGTCCGGGTCGTTTGTCGCGTGGCTTGCTGCATGGGCGACGAATTCGCCGCCCGTGTGGATCGTCACCCCTTGCCCTGTGATTCGAACAACGCTGCCATTGACGTGCAGTTCGATACCTTTCGACGCGGCGAGGCGTATCCATCCCTGCGTGCTCGTGTGCGAGATATCGCCTTGCGCAAGCAGCCTCATGCCATCCAGGCGCGACTCGATATGAACGCGGCCCGAAGCAATCAGCGTCATTGCTTGCTGCACGTAGAACGCCAGCTTTGAACGCACAGAGGCGAATAGCGATTTCCCTGTTGCGATGGCGAGGTGGCCACCCGTAGTGAGCGCGATGTGATGACCGCTCGACAAGTGAGCGTTATCGGTGGCGGCCAGGTGAAGGTTCGCCGCGCTCGAAAGCGCAATGTCGGGGTTTTCAATTTCGGGGAAATCGGACGGTCCCGGGTTGGCTTTGCCGCTCAATGCGGTATTCGCATCGCGCATCGAATCCACTACGTCGCGCGCGTCGCCGCTTGCGTCCTGCGCGCCGCGCTGCTGCGCGAGCAGCGTGGCATTCTCGTGGATATCGCGCGCCTGCGTCACCAGCGCGATTGTCTCCCCCATCTCCTTGACCTTGCCCGCCGCATTGCTGCGCGCGAACGTGGTAAAAAGCAGCCCAAGCGCCGCGCGCAGCACGCCGTGCCTGTCGGTGCGAAGTTCGAAGCCTTCGCCGCGTTCGTCCTGCCGCCCCTTGTTGCCGTCGATGCGCGTGATGTAGCCCATGCTCAGGCTCGACTTGCCGTGATCGCTCGCGAGTTGAACCTGTATGCGGTCCTTCGTGTCGTCGAAGGCCAGGTGCTGCGTGCGCCAGCCGTGCAGTTCCCTGCTTCGCGTACCGGACACGGCGAGGTTACGCCCAAGTTCCCACGGCGGCAGATTGCGTGCGTTGGTCACGCTCTCGCGTATGACCGGCTGATCGGGATCGCCGCCCAGGTAATCGACATTGACTTCGTGGCCGATGCGCGGAATGAATGCCGTGCCCATTTGCGGCCCGCGCCATGACTGCGCCACACGCACCCAGATAAACGCGTTCTCGTCGTATTGACCCTCGCGGGCGGACACCAGACGGCAGCGGATACGCCCATAGGGGTCCGTAAAGATTTCCTCGCCTTCGGGGCCGCTTACGATAGCCGTTTCCGCGCCGATGCAGGGCCAGGGCGTGACGATCGGCAGACGGAAATAGCTTTCGCGCAACGGATGCAGTTCGAACGCGGTATCGACGCTGAACTGCTGGCCGGTTCCGCTCGACTGGTCGTTGGCGGTAATGGTGAGTTCGGCCTTTACGACGAGGTATTCGCGGTTCGCTTCCTTGAACGGGCAATCGGTCAGTTCGAAGATGAAACCAGGCAACAATCCGCGCAGGTGCCCGAATCCCTTTACCCGAAGTCCCTTGCATCGTTCGGACTGCATACGAACCGTCGCGGCCTGAAGCGCCTGTTCGTCCAGATCGAGCGGCCGCCCGTTGAGACCCATCGCGCCCTGCAACGGCTGGGCCGTGTTGACGGGCTCATAAAATTGCGGACCTTCGCGCGCCGTGTCGCGCGGGTTCCGGCTGGAAGCGCTGAGCGCAATCGTGCTTCGCGCCGCGCGCGGCTGCGTGTAGTCGTGGCTGACGTTCTTCGCTTCGCCGATGGTCTGACGGCTGCTGTACTCGATCCATTCGATGGTTTCTTCATCGACGCGATTCTCGCCGGGCGCATAGCGGACCGTTTCGTATGCCGGGCCGTGCCGGTGAAATCCGCCCAGGGTATCGGCGATAACAATCGCGTGGCGTTGCCCGGCGTGTTCGAACCAGTAGAAGAGGCCGGCGCGTTCGCAAAGACGCTGGAAACAGGTGAAATCGCTTTCGAAGTGCTGGCGTATCAGGTCGCGAACCGGATAATGCCGGCCGTGAATCGGCCCGGCAATGCGCCAGTCGATCGTGAACGGATAAGGCGCAAGCAGATCGCGGATGACGTCGATAACCGTGACGTTCTGCCATATCCGGTAATCCCGTCCAAGGCTCGCTTCCTTCAAGGCCGGTTCGATATCGAAGTCGTAGAGATAGGCGCGATCGTCCATACCCACAAACCGGGCGTCAGTGACCATGCCGGAAATCTCGCGCACATGAAAACCGATGTTGCCGCTACCGGTATCGCCCGGCATACCCGGCTTGAAATTCCACTTACCCGGAATGTCGATAAAAACGGTGACGGGCGTTCCCACAATCCTGTCCAGAGCCAGCGTGATCACGTCGGGATACGAAGGCACCTCGATGGCGGTGCGCGTGCGCACAGTGTACCTGTACGGCTCGCCCACGGTCTCGACGCCATTCAGCCGCAGGGCGACGATAACCGGTTCGCTCGTATCTTCCGGCTCGGCCTTCGACGTGGGAATGCGGTAATACCAGTCCTCGCGCGGGCGCAGCGGTTGCCAGCGCGGTATGGCCGGGCCGTCGATCATCAACGGGCGTTTCGGCGCGCGATAGATGCCGCGATGATTGGCGAGGTGGTTCTTCATCGCGCGGCCCTCATGCACGAACGAGCGTCGCACCGCACGCTGTTTTATCGCCGATGAACGCGACACGAACGCCGCCATGCGTGCGCGCGCCGGTCGCGACGATCGGATGCACGCCGCCGCACTTCGGACACTCGACCATGTGGCCGTCGAGCGCCACGCGAATTCCTCTGTGCGTGAGGTTGGTTGCGGCGCCGATCACGGTGCCGCCGTGATCGGTGGTGTCGCCCAGTCGCGCGACTTCGCGCTGGGTGGCTGCGTTTTTCATCGGAAGGGCCTCGAAAACGGAAAACGACGCGCATCGAGCGGCGCGATATCGCTGGTTTCTTTTTAACGCGAGCGATATTTATCTCATACGAGATAAATCCGAAACAACGCGACGTTAATGCGTATTGCGTGCGCGGCCGGCTTTCGATTGACTTAAAGCAAGGGATAAGGCGTTGCGCAATTTACGGCGCGGGTATCAGCGCGCGGATTGCGGTGAGGCGGACAAAGCGAACGAAGCGAAAAGAGCGAACAAAGCAAAAATGGCGGCGCGATGCAACTCGAATGGCGATGCGCCGATGCGTCGACTGGCCGATGTGCGGCGGCGAGACCGATGCGTTCACGATGCGGTCAACCTGCCGCACCCGTGGGCGCGGCGAAAGGCTCGGGCGCCGTTCTGGACCGCGCGTCGAGCGAGGCATCGCGCGGGAGCTTCGCTTCCTCCGGTTGACCGAGCGCATCGAGCAAGGCTTGCCAGCCGAACAGCCAGCGCATTTCCTCGAAGCATCGTCCGCCTTCGGCGCTGATGCGCACGATGTGGCTGTCGGGATAAAACGTCACGAGCGCGGGTGCGCCGCGAATGATGCAGCGCGCCTGGCGCGCTTCGGTGGTCATCATGTCTCTGCTCCCTGTCTGCACTTCTGGCGATGAACGGCGCATCCATCGCCGTGCGAAGGCCGCCGCGCGCGTTTCCCTGAGCCCGCGAAAGCGCATGACGTGTGCCCATGAAGTGTGCCCATGACGTGAGAGCGAGCCCATCGGGCCGACCTGCCGCGTGCCCGCCACCTGCCGCGCCGCATGCGTGCCGTCCCTCGCCGCCCGGCCGGGTATCGCAGTTGCGCTAGGAGCCGGATCAAACCGGCGCGCCGCGCCGGTCGAACTCCATCCTCCGGCAGAAGGATTCGCCATGATCGGTATCGTCATTCCCGCACACAACGAAGCAGCGCTGCTCGGCCCGTGTCTCGCCGCGGCCCAGGAGGCCGCGCGGCATCCGGCGCTAGGCGGCGAAACGGTGCGCCTGCTCCTCGTGCTCGATAGCTGTACCGACGGCTCCGCCGCCATCGCACGGCGCATGGAGGTGGAAACCTTGACTGTCGATGCGCGCAACGTGGGCGCGGCCCGCGCGGCGGGCGCGCGCCGTTTGCTGGAGCTGGGCGCGCGCTGGCTCGCGTTTTCCGACGCCGACAGCCGCGTTGCGCCCGACTGGCTCGCGGCGCAGCTCGCGCTCGGCGCGGACGCCGTTTGCGGCTCGGTCATGGTCGACGACTGGAGCACGCACCCGTCGCGCACGCGCGCGACTTGGCAGGCGCGCTACCGCGACGCCGACGGCCATCGGCACGTTCACGGCGCGAATCTCGGCGTGAGCGCGCAGGCTTACCGGCGCGCGGGCGGCTTCGCGCCGCTCGCGTGCGGCGAGGACGTCGCTTTGGTCGATCTGCTGAGCGCGAGCGGCGCGGTGATCGCATGGAGCGCCGCGCCGCGCGTGGTCACGAGCGCACGGACCGACGCACGCGTGCGCGGCGGTTTCGGCGATACGCTCGCGGCCTGGGCGCGCGGTGAGAACAAGGAACCGGACAAGGAACGCGACGGCGAAGCACCCGCCGTCGCCTGATCGTCGCCTGATCGTTACAGCAGCTTGTCCAGCGTGATCGGCAGGTCGCGCACGCGCTTGCCGGTGGCGTGATAGATCGCGTTCGCGACCGCGGCGGCCACGCCCACCACGCCAATCTCGCCCACGCCCTTCGCGCCCAGCGGGTTGACCACGTCGTCGTGCTCGTCCACGAACAGCACGTCGATCTCGCCGATGTCGCGATTCACGGGCACGTGATATTCCGCATAGTTGTGGTTCATGATGCGCCCGAGCGCGTGGTCGAACTGCGCCTCCTCGTGCAGCGCCATGCCGATGCCCCACACCACGCCGCCCGCGATCTGGTTCGCGGCCGTTTTCGGATTGACGATGCGCCCGGCCGCGATCGCGCTCACCACGCGCGCCACGCGCACCACGCCGAGCGTTTCGTCCACGCGCACTTCCGCGAACACGGCCGAGTGCGTCGCCATCGAAAAGCGCTTTTGCACGTCTTCGGGCTTGAGCGTGATCTCGACCTCGAGCGACTTCATGCCCGCGTCGGCGAGCAGGTCGGCCACGCGCACGCGCGGCGTTTCGTCGCGGGTCGCGCCGCTCGCGGTTGCGTCGCTGGCCGCGCCGTCGGGCGCGCGCAAGCGTATTTCGCCGTCCTCGATCACCAGCGTGTCGTAGAGCGCGCCCGGATCGCGATTCGCGAACCCGAAGCCGCCGTGCGCAACCAGAAGCTGCGCGAGCCGCGAGCGCAGTTGCGTGCATGCGGCCGAAGCCGCGCTGCCCACCGAAGCCACGGTCCACGAACCGCCTTCGATCGGCGCGTTCGGCAGCGAGGTGTCGCCCAGCGTGAAGCGCACGTCGTCGATGCGCATGTGCATGGCGTCGGCGGCAATCTGCGAAATGGCCGTATACGTGCCCGTGCCGATGTCGGCGGTCGCGCTCGCGAGTTCGAGTTCGCCGCGCGCGTTGAGCACGGCGCGCACCGTGGCCTCGTTCTGCAATGCGTCCCACACGCCGGTCGCCATGCCGTAGCCCACGAGTTCGCGGCCCTCGCGCATCGCGCGCGGCTCGGCCACGCGCGCGCCCCAGCCGAAGCGCTCCGCGCCTTGCGCATAGCAGTCGAGCAGCGCCTTGCTCGAAAACGGCAGCTTCTTGTTGGCGTCTTCGTCGGCGTAATTGCGGATGCGCAGCTCCAGCGGGTCCATGTTCAGCGCGACGGCCAGCTCGTCCATCGCGCATTCGAGCGCATAGAGCCCTTGCGCGGCGCCCGGCGCGCGCGTGTCGAGCGGCGTGTAGACGTCGAGCCGCCCGACCTTGTAGCCGAGCTGCACATTGTCGGCGCGATAAAGCTGGCCGGCCCAGTTCACCACGACATCGGTGAAATCTTCGAACTGCGAAGTTTCGCCCACGCATTCGTGGAGGATCGCATCGAGCCGGCCGTCGGCGCGCGCGCCCAGCGCCACGCGCTGCACCGAAGCCGGGCGGTGGCCGAACGTGAACATTTGCGCGCGCGTGAGCGCGACGCGCACGGGCCGCCGCAACGCGCGCGCGGCCATCATCGCGAGCGGCAGATGATATTGCGGCCGCAGGCCCGAGCCGAACGCGCCGCCCACGAACGGCGACACCACGCGCACGCGGTCCTTCGGCAAGTCGAACACCTTCATCAGGTATTGCTGCGTGTTCGTCACGCCCTGGGTTTTTTCGTAGACGGTATAGCGTCCGTCGTCGGATGGCACCACGGTGCAGCCGTGCATTTCCATCGGCTGATGGAATTCGGAGGGCGTGGAGTAGAACGCGTCGGTGCGGACCTCGGCGCGCGCGAGCGCGGCATGGGCGTCGCCGCGCGGCTCGGGCGGCGGTTCGAAGCCGCCTTTTTCCGTCGATGGCGTGACGGCGCCGGCCACCGCGCGCGCGAGATCGGTTTGATGCGGCTCGCCGCGATAGCGCATGCGCACGAGCGAAGCCGCGTAATGCGCGAGTTCCGGCGTTTGCGCGATCACGAGCGCGACCGGCTGGCCCGAGAATCGCACGCGCGCGTCGGCGAGCGGCTTGAACGGCGTGCCGCCCGGCGCGATCTGGTCCTTCCAGGCGTCGTTGTCGTCGTTGAGCGGCGGGCGGTTCTTGTGCGTGAAAACCTCCAGCACGCCGGGCACCGCGAGCGCCGCCCTGGTGTCGATGGCGACGATCTCGCCGCGCGCGATGGTTGCGTTCACAACAACGCCGTACACGAGGCCGGGCGCCTGGAATTCGGCGGCATAGCGCGCCGCGCCCGTCACCTTGCTGCGGCCGTCGACGCGCGAGAGCGGCTGGCCGATGCGCGCGCGTTCCTGCACGCCATGATCGAATGCGGTGCTCATGCGGGTTCTCCTGAGTCGTGTGCGGTGACGTTGGCCGCGTCCGCGCAATGCGGTGCGCGCGCGAGTTCGAACGCGCGCACGATCGCGCGCCGCGCCAGTTCCACCTTGAACGCGTTGCCTTCGCGCGGGTCGGCGGGCGCGAGCACGGCGTCGGCGTAACGCTCCACGGCGCGCGTGTCGTCCACCGCGCGGCCGATCAGCAGCGACTCCGCCTCGCGGTCGCGCCACGGCTTGTGCGCGACGCCGCCCAGCGCGCAGCCGAGCGCGGCAATCGCGCCGTTCTCCACGCGCAGCCCCACGGCCACGGAAACGAGCGCGAACGCATACGACTGGCGGTCGCGCAGCTTCACATAGGCGAAATTGCGCGCGTAGCCTTCGCGCGGCAACTCGACGGCGGTGATGAGTTCTTCGCCGGCGAGCGTGGTTTCGCGGTGCGGCGTGCGGCCCGGCAAACGGTGCAGGCCGTCGAACGGCAGCGTGCGCATGCCGCGCCGCCCGGCCACCGTGAGCGTCGCGTCGAGCGCTTCGAGCGCCACGCACATGTCGGACGGATGCGTGGCGATGCAATGCTCGCTCGCGCCCAGAATGGCGTGCATGCGGTTCACGCCGTCCAGCGCGGCGCAGCCGCTGCCGGGCGCGCGCTTGTTGCAGCAGGTGGCGGGATCGTAGAAGTACAGGCAGCGCGTGCGTTGCAAAAGATTGCCGCCCACGGTGGCGGCATTGCGGATTTGCGCCGATGCGCCCGCGAGCAGCGCCTGCGCGAGCAGCGGATAACGCTCGGTCACGCGCGCGTCCCACGCGAGCGCGCTGTTGGTGGCGAGCGCGCCGATGCGCAGGCCGCCGGATTCCGTCGCCTCGATCTCGCGCAGCGGCAGCCGCGAAATGTCGATGATCGCCTTCGGGCGCATGACGTTCTCGCGCATCAGATCGACGAGGTTGGTGCCGCCCGCGAGAAACTGCGCGTCGGGCGTGACGTGGTGAAGGCGCACGGCGTCGGCGACGCTTTTCGCGCGCGCATACGAAAAGCGGTTCATGGTGCGTCTCCTTGTGCGTTTTGCGCTTCGTGCGGTGCATGCGGATCTTGCGCTGCGTGCGGACCTTGCGCCTGGGGCGCTGCGTGGGGATCGTGCGAATCGTGCGGTGCGTGCGCTTCGTGCGGTGCATGCGCTGCGTGCGCCTCGTCCTCCTCGCGCGTGTCGATCCGCCGCGCGAGGCGCACGGATTCCACGGCGTTCGCGATGTTCACGTAAGCGCCGCAGCGGCACAGGTTGCCGCTCATCTGCTCGCGCACGTCGTCGCGGCATTGCGCGTGGCCTTCGGCGAGCAGTCCCACGGCGGAACAGATCTGGCCCGGCGTGCAGTAGCCGCACTGGAACGCGTCGTGGTCGACGAAAGCCTGCTGCACGGGATGCAGCGCGCCGTCCTCGGCGAGACCTTCGATGGTGGTGATCTCGTCGCCGTCGTGCGAGACCGCGAGCGCGAGGCACGCGTTGATGCGCGTGCCGTTCACGAGCACCGTGCAGGCGCCGCACTGGCCGTGATCGCAGCCCTTTTTCGTGCCGGTGAGATGCAAATGCTCGCGCAGCAGATCGAGCAGGCTTGTCCACGGCTCGACATCGAGCGCGCGGCGCTCGCCGTTGATCGTGAGTTCGACGGGTAAGGCGTCCGGCGAGCGGACCGGTATGGCGGACGACGGTTTGGTGGTCGTGTGCATGGCGTCCTCGTGGGGTGACGATGGAGTGTCGATGGAGCGCTCCGGCTCGATCCGGCTCGTGCCGGGTCGTGCCGTTCCGGCACGATTCGAGCGTCAAATCGGGTCGATCCGGAGCGCGAACGCAGCGCGCGGCTGCGCGGGTTCGAACGTAGCCCTGCGCAACGGCCTTGCCCGCTCGCGCAGAAATGCCGTTCAAGGCGCCGCTCAACGCGCCCGGCCAGGGCTGGAACGCGACTTGCTCAATCTTGCTCACGCTCACCGCCATCGGCACGCCGCCATGCTCATCGACTCGCCCATGCTCCCGCCCGCGCTTTCGCCCATGCTTTCGCCGTCGCGCAAGCTCGACGCGGCGCGCACGCTGTTCGCGATCTCGCCCCATCTCGACGACGCCGTGTTCGGTTGCGCCGCGCTGCTCGCCGCGCGGCCGGGCGCGTATGTCTGCACGGTATTCGCGGGCACGCCCGGCGAGCGGCAGGACACCGAATGGGATCGCGCGGCCGGTTACGCCGATTCGACGCACGCCATGCGCGGACGCTGGCGCGAGGACGACCGCGCGCTGGGCGTATGCCGCGCGAAGGCGCTGCGGCTCGATTTCCTCGACGGCCAGTACGGCGCGTTGCCCGCCGCCGAAACGCTCGCCGACGCGCTCTACGAAGCATTTGCCGCACATGCGGGCGACGGCGACGCGACGCTCGTCGCGCCGCTCGGCGTGCATCACCCCGACCACGTGCGCGTGGGCGAAGCGTGGGCGTTGCTGCTGCGCACGGGGCGCGTGGCGTCGTGCATCGTCTACGAGGACGCGATTCATCGCGCGGCGCGCGGCGTGGTGGAAAAGCGCCTCGGCGAACTGGACAAGGCGGGCCTGCGCATCGCGCCGCTCGACCCGACCTGGTGCCCCGAGCGCCTGACGGCGCGCGCGCTCGACATCAAACGGCGCGGCATCGTGGAATATGCGAGCCAGTTGCGCGCGTTCGGCGAGCGTATTCCCGCCGATCTCGCCAAGCCCGAGCGTTACTGGCGCGTGGAGCGCGTATAGGCGCGCGTAGGGCGCACGCCTAAGCGCACCCAGGGGCGCACATCGGCACATGCATGGGCGCACGTATAAGCGCACGTATAAGCACACCCAAGGGCGGCGCGTTTCCCTCGCGCGTTCCGGGGCGCCGCGCGCCGCCGTCAAACCGGATGTTCGCCGTGCTCGCGCAATTCGGGTTCGAAATAGATCCAGCGCGCGGCGGGAAAGTCGCGCTGCAAATCGCGTTCGATGGCGTCGATGGTGCGCACGAGCGTTTCGGCGTCGCGCGGATTCGCGAGTTCGGCCTGGATCGCCACGAGCAGGCTGTCGGACCAGCGCAGCACCACGAACGTGACGACGCGCGCGATCTCGGGCCGCGCGTCGAGCCACGCGCGCATGGCCGTGCGCACGCTCGCTCGCGCCGCCTCGCCCACGATCAGCGACTTGATCTCGCGCAGTGAGAACACGGCGGTTGCCATCATCACGCAGCCCACGCCGATGCTGCCGATCGCGTCGAAGCCCGCCCAGCCCGTGAGCGCGGCAAGCCCGGTGCCCGCGAGCGAGACCAGCACGCTCGCGAGCGCGGCCGCGTCCTCGCCGATCGACAGCATGACTTCCAGTTCGCCGGTTTCGCGAAACCAGCGCCATAAGCCGCCCGCGCGCCGCTTGCGGTCGATCGAGCGGATCGACGCGCGCAACGCGCTGCCCTCGATCGCGGCCGAAGCGAGCAGCACGGCCACCGCCACTTCGGGATGATCGAATTCGGAGCGATGCCAGAGCCGCCACGCGCCGATGCCGACCGACACCAAACCGCCGACGAGGAAGAACTGGATCGCCACGAGCATCGCGTAGAAATGCGTTTCGCGGCCGAAGCCGAGCGGGTGCTGTTCGTCGGCGTCGCCGTGCGCGGCGCGGCGGCCCGCGATCAGCAGGATCTGGTTCACGCAGTCGGCGCTCGAATGGGCGGCTTCGGCGAGCGTCGCGCCCGAGTGCGTGTACGCGGCGGCGGCGAACTTGCAGATCGTCACCACCACGTTGGAAGCCAGCGCGTAGTACACGGCGCGCGGCACCTGGCGGGCGGACGCGCGCATCGTGGCCTCGCCGCGGCGTTCAGCGCGCGCGGTCGCGGCGCGCGACGCTCAGCGGGTCGGCGCTCCAGACGTCGAGCAGGAAATCGGCGTCCTCCACATGCACGACGTCGTGCAGCGAAGCGCGTCTCGCGGCGAGCGCGAACGTTTCGCGCACTTCGGCGCTGTCGAGCATCCACGCCTCGCCGCCGTGGCGCCAGTGGCAGCAGACGAGCGTGCCGTCGGCGTCGAGCGCGTCGGCCGCGAGCGAGGCGAGCGCGGCGCAGCCCGCTTCGTCGAGGTAATACGCGAACTCGCTCACGACGATCAGATCGAAGCGGCCCGACGGCCAGTCGCCGGGCATGGCAAGCGATTCGACGCGCACGAGCGGGAACGGCGCGAGGCGCATGCGCGCGGTGTGTACGGCGCGCGGCGCGAAATCGGCGCACAGCAGCGCGTCGCAGCGCGTGGCGAGCGCGGCGGACAATTCGCCGGTCGCGCAGCCCGGCTCGAAACCGCGCCGGTAACGCACGCGCGGCAGCGAGGCGAGCAGCAAGGCGCGCTTGCGCGCTTCGTACCAGCTCGTGCGGTAGCGCCACGGGTCGGGGTCGTCGGCGAACTGGCCGTCGAAATAGTCGGCGAGCGAAGTCGGTTGATCCATGGCGTGTGCGTGGTCGGTATCGGTATAGGGCGGCGGCGAGGGCGGGGGCGGGGGCGGCGTTACAGCGACCAGTCCTCGCCGGTGCCCGCCAGTTGTTTCGCGAGCGCCGCGAGATCGCGCTCGGCGTGGCTTTGCCGCACGAACACGGGCAGGTCGGCGGCCATGCGCGCGAACGCGCGGTCGCGGCAATACGGTCCTGCGCCCAGGCCCCGCGCGCAGGCGACGAGCGTGGCGTCCACGGCGCTTTCCACGGCCGCGCGCACGCGCAGCGCGAGCGTCATGGCCGGCGCTTGCGGGCTCGCGTCGATCGTGGCGGCCGCTTCGCGCAGCAGGGCGCGCGCGGCGACCAGCGCCGCGTCGGCGGCGCCCAGGTGCGCGTGCAGATGCGGATCGTCGCGCCGTTGCGCCGCGTTGCGCAGATGCACGGCGAGCGCCGCGGCCGCGCCGTACCAGCACGCGGCAATTCCCGCGCCGCCGTGCCAGAAGCCGGCGCGATGCAGATACGCGCCGCTCGCGCCGATCAGCGTGGCATGCGCGTTCTGCACTTCCACTTCCACGCTTTGCGTGGCCGCCATGCCGACCGCCTCCCAGCCGCGCGCGGTGACGCTCACGCCGGGCTGATCGAGCGGCAGCGCGGCCAGCCAGTCGCGGCCTTCTTCGTCGACGCACGTCACCAGCGCGTGCGTGACGAACGCCGCGCCCGAGCACCACGGCTTGACGCCCGAGAGCAGCACGCGCGCGCCGTCGCGCACCGTGAAGCGCAGTTCGTGATGCGGCGAGCGGGCGGCCCAGACGGCCCATACGGGCGGCGCGGCGCTGTCCGCGCCCGCTGCGCAGGCGGCTTGCGGCACGCCGATTTCGGCGAGGATCGCGAGCGCGTCCGCGTGCGCTTCGTAAATCTTCACGAGCGAGAGATCGCGGCCGGCAAGCGCCGCGAGAAACTGCCAGCGCGCGAGCGTGTGGCCGCCGCCGGGCTGCGGCAGGGACGGGCACGCGGCAACCAGTTGGCGCGCGGCTTCGGGCAGGGCGGCTGCGTCGAGCGGAAACATCACACCTTCGAGCGACGCGCAAGGCAGCGCGGCGAGCCGCTCGGGCGCGGCCGGGTCGATCAGGAGATTGCGCGTCATCAGAACCCCAGGGTTTCGCGCGCGGCGTCGATCGACAGACGCTCGCGCATGCGTTCGGAAAGCAGCGCCATCTCGCGCCCGTAGCCGCAGGCGAGCGCCGCCAGCAAGCGGCCGTCGCGCCCGTAAAGCACGCCGAAGCGTTCGTCGCCGGGCTTGCCGCTCATCACGGGATCGTCCCAGTCCTCGGCGTGGCCGAGATAATCGACGCGCTGGCCGTAGTGCTGCGTCCAGAAGAACGGCACGTCTTCGTAGGCTTCGGCGGCGGCGGCGGTGGCGGCGTCGGCGTCCGCGCCGGCTTGGCCGGATTGTTCGCGCAGCATGTTGCGCGCCGCCACGCGCGCGTGCTGCTGCGCGACGCGCCAATGTTCGATGCGCAGCTTGCGCTCGCCCAGCGGAAACCGGGCGATGTCGCCCACGGCGTAGACGCCGGGGCACGCGCGCATCGCGGCGTCGACGCTGATGCCGCCGTCGTCGTCCAGCTCGATTCCGCCGATGAACCGCGTGGCCGGCTTCACGCCCATGCCGACGATCACGGCCTTGGCGCGCGCGGTCCAGCCGTCGTCGAGTTCGACGGTGTCCACTTCCGTCTCGCCGATGAAGCCCACGGCTTTCGCGCGCCGGAACACCACGCCGTGCGCCTCGTGCCATTCGCGAAAGAGCGCGCCCACGCGCGCGCCAAGCTGCTTTTGCAGCGGCTCGCCGCCCGGCGCGACGATGGTGACGTCCACGCCGCGCTGGCGCAGCGCGGCGGCGGTTTCGAGGCCGATGAAGCTGTCGCCGAGCATGAGCGCGTGTTCGCCCGGCGCGAGCGCCGCGAGAATCGCGCCCGCGTCGCGGACGTTGCGCAATGTGAAGATGTTGCCGAGTTCCGCGCCGGGCACGTCCGGGCGTTGCGCGACCGAGCCGCTTGCCAGCGCCACGGCGTCGAAGCTCGCCTCGCGCCCGTCGGCAAGCTCCACGCGCCTCGTGCGCGCGTCGAAGTGCCTGACCTCGGCGTGCTCGATGCGCAAGCGCGGATCGTGCGCGACGGCGTCGGGCAGGATCGGCGGAACCTCGCCGGGCTTCATTTCGCCGGCGGGCACGAATTTGCTGAGGCAGGTGCGGTCGTAGGGCGCTTCGGGTTCGGCGGCGTAGAGCGTGACCTCGCATGCCGCGTCGCCTTCGAGCAGCGTGGCCGCCACGGCCGCGCCCGCCGCGCCGCCGCCCACGATCGCGAACCTGCGCGTGGCCGCTGCGGCGCTCGCCGCCCGCGGCTTGCGCTCGGCGCGCGGGCGTTGCTGCGTTTGCAGATCGACGAGCACCGCGCCGCCTTCCACGCGCACGGGATACGAGGCGAGACCTTCGAGCGCGGGCGGTTCGAGGCGCTCGCCGTCGTCGATATCGAAGGCGGCCTTGTGCCACGGGCACACGATGCGGCCGTTGCAGAGCGCGCCTTCATCGAGATGCGCGCCCGCGTGCGGGCAATCGCCGCCGAATGCGCGCAGGCGCTCGCCGGCGTGGACGAGCACGATGGGCACGCCGTTCAGTTCGACGCGCCGCATGCCGTGCTCGGGCAATGCGGCGGCGTCCATCGCCTTGGTCCAATCCGCCATGGCGGCTCCGGATGAGGTTTGAGGTTTATCGAGGGCGCATCGGTTTGTCGCCGCGGGGTTGATCGCCGCGTGAGCGCAAGCGCCGTGCCGCAGCGGCGGGGCGCGCCGGAGCATGCGCCGCGCCGCACGGCACAACGCTTGCGCCGTGCAAGGCTCAACTCAAAACCACCGGGCGCGCCCACGCCGACCCACAAGGAGTTCACCTATGCCGAAGAACGCTCGCCCCCAAGGCACCCCGCCTTCCGCCGACGCCAAGTCGCAGAGCCTCGAACCGTTTCGCGCGCGCGCCGACGGCGAAGCGCTGCGCACCAATCAGGGCGTGAAGATCGCCGATAACCAGAACAGCCTGCGCGCCGGCCCGCGCGGCCCCTCGCTGCTCGAAGATTTCATCATGCGTGAAAAAATCACGCACTTCGATCACGAGCGCATTCCCGAGCGCATCGTGCATGCGCGCGGCTCGGCGGCGCACGGCGTGTTCAAGGTCTACGAATCGCAGTCCGAATTGACGCGCGCGGGCTTTTTGCAAGACCCCGCGAAGGAAACGCCGGTCTACGTGCGCTTTTCCACCGTGCAAGGCCCGCGCGGGTCCGCCGACACCGTGCGCGACGTGCGCGGCTTCGCCGTGAAGTTCTACACGGAAGAAGGCAACTTCGATCTCGTCGGCAACAACATGCCGGTGTTCTTCATTCAGGACGCGATCAAGTTTCCCGACTTCGTACACGCGGTGAAGCCCGAGGCGCCCAACGAAATGCCCACGGGCGCGACCGCGCACGACACGTTCTGGGATTTCGTTTCGCTCGTGCCGGAAAGCGCGCACATGGTCGTCTGGGCCATGTCCGATCGCGCGATTCCGCGCAGCCTGCGCACCATGGAAGGCTTCGGCGTTCACACGTTCCGCTTCATCAACGCGCAGGGCAAGGCGCGCTTCATCAAGTGGCACTGGCGGCCGGTGCTCGGCTCGTACTCGCTCGTGTGGGACGAGGCGCAGAAAATCTCGGGCAAGGACCCCGATTTTCATCGGCGCGACTTGTGGGAAGCGATCGAGCGCGGCGATTACCCCGAATGGGAACTGGGCGTGCAGGTGATCGAGGAAAGCGACGAACACAAGTTCGACTTCGATCTGCTCGACCCGACCAAGCTGATTCCCGAGGAACTCGTGCCGGTCAAGCTGATCGGCAAGATGACGCTCAATCGCAATCCCGACAACTTCTTCGCGGAAACCGAACAGGTCGCGTTCCACCCGGGCCACATCGTTCCCGGCATCGACTTCACGAACGACCCGCTGCTGCAAGGACGCCTGTTCTCGTACACCGACACGCAGATCAGCCGCCTGGGCGGCCCGAACTTCCACGAGTTGCCGATCAACCGGCCGGTGTGCCCGTTCCATAACAACCAGCGCGACGCGATGCACCGCCAGACCATCCACGTGGGCCAGGCGTCGTACGAGCCGAATTCGGTGGGCGGCGGCTGGCCGAAGGAAACCGATCCGGCGGACGGCGGCTTCGAAAGCTACCAGGAGAAGATGGACGGCGCGAAGATTCGCGTGCGCAGCGACTCGTTCGCCGATCACTTCTCGCAGGCGACCATGTTCTACAACAGCATGTCGGAGCCGGAGAAGGAGCACATCAAGGCCGCGTATGCGTTCGAACTCGGCAAGGTCACGCGGCCCGAGATTCGCGAGCGCGAGGTCAACGAGATTCTCGCCAATATCGACGCCGATCTCGCCGCGAGCGTGGCCGAGGCGCTCGGGTTGCCGAAGCCGAAGGCGGGCAGCAAGCCCGGCAAGCCGAAAACGGCGTCGTCGCCCGCGCTCAGCCTGCTCAATCGCGTGAAGCCCGGCATCAAGACGCGCAAGATCGCCTTGCTCACGGCGCCCGGCGCTGACGCGGCGCAACTCAAGCAGTTGCGCGACGCGTTCGCGAAGGAAGGCGCGGCGGCGCTCGTGATCGCGCCCACGCTCGCGGCAATCGGCGACATCGTGCCCGACGCGACCATCGCGGGCATGCCTTCGGTGATGTTCGACGCGGTGTTCGTGCCGGGCGGCGAGCAGGCGGCGCAAGCGCTCGCGCAGTCCGGCGACGCGCGCCACTTCGTGCTGGAAGCGTTCAAGCATCTGAAGGCGCTGGGCGCCGTGGATACGGGACGGCTCGTGTTGCAGGCCGCGCATTTGCCCGATCAGGCCGACGGTGTGTCCACCGGCGACGCGAAGGATTTGCAGCGCGTGCTGAAGGATTTCATCGACACGATGGGCCAGCACCGCGTGTGGTCGCGCGCGGCGCAGGCCGAAAGCGTGCCCGCTTGAGCGCGCCGGATCGCAACGCGCGGTGAGGGCGCGCATGGGAAGGCCGCGCGGCGAATCCGCGCGGCGCTTTCCTGCGCGCCGCCGCCGCGCTCAATCCGCCAGGAGCGAGCGATGACAAAAACAACCGACACGGGCGAGAGCGCGCAGGCGCGGTTCTCGCACTACGCGAAACCGCTCGTCGACGAGGCGCTTGCGTATGCGGCGCTCGACGAGCCCGGCGCGGACGATTTTCACAAGCTGCGCATCGCGCTGCGGCGGCTGCGCACCCTGTTGTGGGCGTGGCGGCCGCTGCTCGGGCGCGAGGCCGCCGAGCGCGAGCGCGCGTTTCTCAAGCGCTCGGCGGCGGCGGCGGGCGGCGCGCGCGACTGGGACATCGCCATCGAATTGCTCGGGGACGCGCGTCGCAAGGACGCGTCGCTCGCGGGCGAGCCGCTTTCTAGCGAGCGTCTCGAAGCCGCGCGCCGCGACGCGCGGCAACGCGCGGCCGCCACGCTTGCCGCCGCCGATCTCAAGCATGCGTTGCGCGAAATGCTGCACAACGTCAATCTCGCGCTCAATACTTCGCCGGATCGCACGAGCGTGAAGCGGCTTGCGCGCGAGCGCGTTCGCGACGCGCGGCGCAGCCTGAAAAAGCGCATGCGTCACGCGGAAAAAGCGAAGCGCGGCGAATACGCGTCGTGGCACGAAGTGCGCAAAGGCGCGAAGAAGTTGCGTTATCTGCTGGAGTTTTTCGAGCCGGAGCTGAAAGCGCGCGACGTGGACCGGCTCAAGGCGCTGAAGAAGTTGCAGACGCGCTTCGGCAAACTCAACGACGCCGTGGCCAGCGAGCAGTTGCTTGCGCAGCACCGCGAAGTCTTCGCCGACGAAGCCGGCGCCGAGGCTGCGCTCGCGGCGCTCAGGCGCGCGAGCAAGCGGCGCCGCCGCGCGGCGAGCAAGTCGCTGAGTTAAAACGCTGAGTTAAAGCACTGAGTCAAAGCACTGAGTCAAGGCATTGAGTCGAAGGCGCGGCGCTAAAAACGCCGCCGTGAAAACCTCCTGTCGCCACCACCCCGTGCAAAAGGATGCGCCGGCGCACTCGCGCCGGCGTTCCGCTGCAACTGCAACGCTCACTGCGCGGCGCTCGCGGGCGAAGGCGCCGCGGCGAGCGGCGCGGCCGTGTCGTCCCAGCCGCCGCCCAGCGCCTTGTAAAGCGAGACGAGATCCGTGCATACCTGCAACTCGCCTTGCTGCGCGTTTTGCTGCGCGCTGCTCAACTGACGCTCGGCGTCGAGCACGTCGATGAACGACACGATGCCCTTGCGATAACTGTCGCGCGCGAGATCGAACGCGCGCCGCTGCGCGGCCACGCTTTCGTCGAGCGAAACCCGTTTCGACTGGTCGGTTTGATAGACCGTGAGCGCGTTGTTCACGTCGCGCAGGGCGCCCAGCACCGTCTTGCGATAGTCGAGCGCCGCCTCCTGCTGTTGCAGCTTCGAAAGCTGGAGATTCGACACCAGCGCGCCGCCCTGGAAGATCGGCAGCGAAATGCTCGGCCCCCATGACCAGAACAGGTTGGCCCAGTGCGCGAGATCGTGCGGCGTGGTCGCGCGCGTGCCCACTTGCCCCGTGAGCGAAATGTCGGGGTAGAACTGCGCGACGGCCACGCCCACGTTGGCCGTGGCCGCGTGGAGCGCGGCTTCGGCGCGGCGAATGTCGGGGCGGCGGCGCGCGAGCGTCGCCGGCAGGCCGACCGGCACCGAAGGCGGCGTGCCCGGCAATGCGCCCGGCGGCGTGAGTTCGGCGTCGAGCGCGCCCGGCGCCTCGCCCACGAGCACCGCGAGCGCGTTGAGCGACTGCGCGATCTGTTGATCGTATTGCGGCAGCAGCGCTTCGGTTTGCGCGCGCTCGGCCTCCGAACGCTCCACGTCGAGCTGGCTCTGAAGGCCGTGCTTCGACGCATTGCGCGCGAGATCGACGGTTTCGCGCTGCTGGCGGATTATGTCGAGCGCGGTGGCGCGCAGCATCTGCGCGCCGCGCAATTGCAGATAGGTTTCGGCGACTTCGGCTTCGAGCGACACCTGCGCGTCGTGCTGCGACTCGATGGCTTCGTCGGTTTGCGCGTTCGCGGCTTCGACGGAACGCCGCACGCGCCCGAACAGGTCGATTTCCCACGAGGCGTCGAAGCCCACTTGCCACAGGTTGACGGGCGCCGTGATCTGGTCGAGCGCGTTGCGCACGCCGCTTTCGAGCGCCGGACCTTCGCCGGGCGCGAACTGGTTCACGGGCGAATTCGGCGCGCCGAGCGCGTTCACCTTGTCGTAGACGCCTTCCGATTCGAGCAGGCCCTTCGCGCCCAGTTGCTCGCGTTCGTAGCTCGCGCTCGCGCGCACGTTCGGCAGACCTTGCGCGGCGGCTTGCTGGGTTTGCGCGCGCGCCTCGGCAATGCGCACGACGGCGATCTGCAAGTCGGGATTGCCGCGCACCGCGCGGTCGATCAGCGCGTCGAGCGTGGGGTCGCGGAAATTTTTCCACCAGCGCGGGTCGGGATCGGACTGCATCGTCGGCGTGGAAGCGGCCGGTTTTTCTCCGGGCGCGTTGGCCGCGTTCGCGGCGTGCGTGGCGTTCCAGTCGGCGGGCGCGTTGGCCTCGGGCGGCTTGAAATCGGGGCCGACCGTGCATGCGGCGAGCGTGGCGGCCAAGGCGGCGGCGAGCGCGGTGGCGCGCGTGGTTGCGAGCGCCGTTGGAAGCGCGCCGGGCGCGAGGCGCAAAAAGAACGAGGAAGCCGTGCGCAGCCGCATCTCAATGCCCTCCCTGGCCGGCCGCTTTCACGGGCGAGAAGAACAGCGCGACCGGTACGAAGATCGCGCAATAGATTGCGAGCATGCCGAATACGTCGATATAGGCGAGGATGGTCGCCTGCGAAACGAAGGTCTGATAAAGATGACCGGTTGCGGTCTGCATGGCTTGCGCGAGCGGCTCGCCCGTGCTCGCCATGACGGTTTGCGCGTTGCGCATGAGCGTGTCCTGATAGTTCTGCGAAAGCGGCGACATGTGCCCGGAAAGGTGCGCCATCCACGCCTGCGAGCGTTCGCGGATCAGCGCCGTGGACACCGAAATGCCGATCGACCCCGCGACGTTGCGAAACATCGTGAAAAGCGCCGAGGCGTCGTTGTTGAGCGCGGGCGGCACGGTGAGATAGGCGAGCGTGGTGACGGGCACGAACAGGAAGCCGATGGCGATGGACTGCGCCGCGCGCATCTTCACGAGCGTGTCGTAATCGACGTCGGGCACGAGCGTGCGCGCGTAGATGAGCGCGACGGTGAGCAGGATGAAGCCCGTCATGATGAGCAGACGCGTTTGTATATGCGGCATCAACCGGCTGATGATGGGAATCTCCATCGTGATGAGCAGCGCGCCGGGCGAGAGCACGAGACCGGCAAGCGTGGCCGTGTAGCCCAACTGCTGCTGCGCGAGCTGCGGCACGATCACGGAGCTGCCGTAAAGCACGGTTGCGAACGCGAAGATCATGAGGCAGCCGAGCCCGAAATTACGGTCGCGCAAACATCGCAGATCGACGACGGGATGTTTCGCATAGAGCAGCCGGAAGGCCGCGCCCACGAGCCCGAGCGCGGAGAGCGCCGCGAACGTGACGATGAACGGCGAGTGAAACCAGTCGTCGTCCTCGCCGCGATCGAGCATCACCTGAAGGCAGCCCAGGCCGACGGCGATCAGCGCGATGCCGGGAAAGTCCACGGTGCGCCAGTTGAGCCCGCGTTGCGTTTCCTTCTTGACCCACGGCGGATCTTCCACGAGCTGCATCACGGCGAGCGTCGTCAGGATGCCCACCGGCACGTTGAGCAGAAACACCCAGCGCCACGTGAAGTTGTCGGTGATCCAGCCGCCGAGCGTGGGGCCGAGCACGGGCGCGACCACGATGGCGACGGCCGAAATGGAGAACGCGCGGCCTCGCTGGCTGGGGTCGAACGTATCGAGAATGATGGACTGCTGGTTCGGTTGCAGGCCGCCGCCGAAGAAGCCTTGCAGCAGGCGAAAGGTCACGAGCTGGCCAAGACTCGTGGCGACGCCGCAAAGAAACGAGCAGATCGTGAACGCGACGATGCACAGGAGAAAGTAGCGCTTGCGCCCGAGCACGCGGCCGAAGAACGCCGAAATGGGCAGCACGATGCCGTTGGCGACGAGATAGGACGTGAGCACCCACGTGGCCTCGTCGTAGCTCGCGGACATCGTGCCCGCGATATGCGGCAGCGCCACGTTCACGATGGTGGTGTCGAGCACCTCCATGAACGCCGCGAGCGTCACCGAAATGGCGATCAGCCACGGATTGCCCGCGGGACGCCAGTTCGACTGTTGGGATTGGCCAGGCACGTATCCTCCGTTTCCCGAATGCCGTCGGAAACGGCGGTCAAGGTCGCGCGAAAGAGAGCAAAAGCCGTTCCTTGCGCGCGCCACGGCCTGCGCGCAATCAACTGCAAACCAGTTGCAATCAGTGGCTCAGATACACCGTCGGCACCACGGAAATGCCGAGCGGCAGCGGCTGGTTGTTCGGCAAGCCGTCGTCGATCACGATCTTCACCGGCACGCGTTGCACGATCTTCACGAAATTGCCGGTGGCGTTTTCGGCGGGGAAGGCCGAGAAGCGCGAGCCGCTGCCAAGCTGCACGCTGTCCACGTGGCCATGCAGTTCGAGCTTCGGATAGGCGTCGACGCTGATCTTCACCTTGTCGCCGGGGTGCATGCGCGTGAGCTGCGATTCCTTGAAGTTCGCCGTGATCCACACCTGCGGCGTGACGATGGAAAACAGCGACGTGCCGGCTTGCAGGAAGCTGCCGAACTGCACGTTGCGGCGCGTGATCCAGCCGTCGGAAGGCGAGCGCAAATCGCACCACGCCAGATTGAGCTGCGCCGATTCCAGTTGCGCCTGCGCTTGCGCGACCTGCTCGCGGCGCGCTTCCACGGCGGCCACGGCCTGGCGAATCTGCTGCGGCACGAGGCTCGCGGTTTTCAATTGCGCCTGCGCGCTCATGACGTCGGCGTGGGAACTGCGCTGCTGCGCGTTGGCGGTATCCACGTTCTGCTGCGTCGTGGCGCGCGGATCGACGGCATGCTGGCGTTCGTAATCGGCTTGCGCCTTCGCGTAGTTGGCGTTGGCGGTTTCGATCTGCGCGCGCGCCTGCTCGTACTGCGCCGGATACTGCACGCGCGCGATGTCGAGCTGCGCCTGCGCCGAAAGCAATTGCGCTTTCGCGAGCCCGAGTTGCGCGCGCGCCTGATCGACTTGCGCCGCGTAGTCGCGCGGGTCGATCTCGAGCAGCAGGTCGCCCTTGTGGACGTAGACGTTGTCGTTGATGTTGAGCTTGGTGACGTAGCCCGACACCTTCGGCGCCATGGTGATGGCGTTGCCGTCGGTATAGGCGTCGTCGGTGCTCACCTGGTTGCGCGTGAGGAACCACCAGATCAACGCGGCAATGGCGATGACGAGCACGACCACGCCGAGGATGATCAACGGCTTCTTGCCGGGCTTCTTGCGGCCGTCCTGCTTGCCGTTCTCGTCGCCGCCCTTGTCGTCCTTGCCGTCCTTGCCGCCTTCGTCCTTGCCGTCGTTTTTATCGCCGTCCTTCGACGGTTTGGCGGCGTCGGTCTTGCGCGGCTTGCCATGATGATGGCGCGACCACGCGCCGATATCGCCCGAGGCGTCGCGCTCGTCAGCCATGCGCGGCACCTCGCTGAAGTTTCGGATCTGCGAAAAATGAAAAAGAAGTCATGCGGCGCTCGAATGAAGGCGGCTTCCTCGGAAGGCGGTGAATCGAGGCGACGATGCGGGGCATCGGCCGGAAGCGTCTTGCCGCCGGGCGGCGAAGACGGCGCGATGAGTTAGCAAGCGATGTGCCCGTTCGAGGCCCGGCAACGCGAATCGACGATGGAATCCAGCGGTGCATCGAGTCGGCAAACCGTGCCGGAATCGCGCTCGAATCTCGCCGGAATCGCGCTTGGGTTGCACCCGAATCGCACCCGAATTGCACCCGAATTTGCACCTGAACTTGCACCCGAATTTGCACCTGAAAGCACGCTGCCAGGTTCGCGGATTGCGCGCTCGCAGCATTCGACGCCGCAACGCCGGCAGCAACCTTTCACCGCTTTCCCCATGCGTGAAGGCTGACGCACGGACTCGCGCATCTGTCCGCAAGGCAGGCAGATGAACGCGCGATACCGACGCGGCTTTCAACACGCCAACAGGAGCCGACGATGGAACCCGCCGTACCGAAAACCATGCTCGCCTGGCGCGCCACCCGCTTCGGCGGACTCGACGCATTGCAACAGCAGGACATTGCCGTGCCCGAGCCCGGCGCGGACGAAGTGCTGATCGAAGTGCAAGCCGCCGGGCTCAATCCCGTCGATCTGAAAACGCTGCAAGGCCACTATCCGCTCGTCAAGCAGGACGCGCTGCCCTACACGCTCGGCCGCGACGTGGCGGGCGTGATCGTCAGGCGCGGCGCCAATGCGCAGGCGTGGCCCCAAGGCGCGCGCGTTTGCGCCTTCGTCGGCCAGGGCCAGGGCGCGCTGGCCGACTACGTGGCGGTGAGCGCGAGCGCGCTGGCGGGCGTGCCGTCGAGCTGTCCCATCGACGCCGCGGGTGCGCTGCCGCTCGCCGCGCTCACGGCGTGGCAAGGCTTGTTCGATCAGGGCAAGCTACAGTCCGGCGAGCGCGTGCTGATTCAAGGCGCGAGCGGCGGCGTGGGCCGCTTTGCCGTGGCGTTCGCGCGCCATTGCGGTGCGCACGTGCTGGTCACGGCATCGGCGCACGAACGCAGCGCGTTGACGGCGCTCGGCGCGAACGAGGTGATCGACTATCAGACGCAGCGTTTCGAGGATGTCGCGGGCGAGGTCGATCTCGTATTCGATCTGATCGGCGGCGAAACGCAGGAACGCTCGTGGAAGGTGGTGAAAAACGGCGGCGCGCTGGTGTCCACGCTGAACGAGCCTTCCCAGTCGCAAGCGGCGGAGCATGGCGCGCGCGGCGTGCGTTACACGGCGCGCCCCGATGGCGGCCAGCTCGCGCATATCGTCGAACTCGTGGAAAAGGGCGTGGTGAAGATCGAAGTGGCCGACCGCTTCGCTTTCGACGACACGCCCAAGGGTTTCGAGCGTTTGAAGGCGGGGCACGCGCACGGCAAGCTCGTGGTGCTGCGCCAGTCGAGCGGCAGCGTTTGAGCGGCGGCGCGCGGGTCTCGCGCGCCGACGGGGTCCGAACCTCGCGCTTCGCCGCAACCTCGGGCGACGCACGGGCCGTTGCAAGCGTTGCCTGTAAATGATTCACGCCGGTTGCAGCCGATTGCAGCCGGTTCCAGCCCGGTTGCAGCCGATTCCAGCCGGTTCGGCGCTGAACCGTGCGCCGGCGGCGGGCGGCGAAGCAATGCAACCCTACGCGAAACGAGCGCCGCCGAGCGTCTAACGTTCGATCGACCACGAAGCCTCGTCGTGCAGGCGCGCGACGAGCGACGACAGCGCGGCTTCCATGCCGTCGTCGCCGGGCGCGGCTTGCCAGCGGATTTCGTAGTGCGCATCGAGCCGCCGGTGCGGTGCGCTGTCGGCCGTGTGATGCGCGAGGCCGAGCGTGAGCACGCGGCAGCGCCGCCCGCGCACGGCTTCGTCGAGCAGCGCGCGGGCGTCGTCGCCGGGCGCGTGGCCGAGCGTGACGCGCGCGCGCCGGCCGCGCGGCAGGCGGTGTTCGACGAGCTTGAAGGTTTGCAGCACGACGAGCCCGAGCACCGTGCCCGCTATCGCGAGCGCGTACTGGCCGCCGCCCGCGCACAGGCCGATCACGGTGACGTACCACATGGTCGCCGCCGTGGTCACGCCTTGCACGAGACCGTCGCGGCGCAGGATCGAGCCCGCGCCGATAAAGCCCACGCCCGAAAGAATGCCCAGCGGCAAGCGCATCAAGTCGAGCGTTACGAAGGAATCCTCAGGTTTTCCGTGCTGAACCAGCAGCACGTTCACCTGAAGCATGGCGAGACACGCGGCGAGGCACACGAGCATCGTCGTGCGCAGCCCCGCCGCGTTGCCGGATTCGCCGCGATTGAGGCCGATGACCGCGCCCGCGATCAACGCCACGGCAAGCCTGAACACGAGATCGGACCAACTGACGGCAAGCGGCATCGGGCTCATGGGCGACTCTCGCGGCCAGGCGTCAGAGCAGCGGCGTGCCGCCCGTCACCGCGATCGTCGCGCCCGAGATGTAGCTCGCTTCGTCGCTCGCGAGCAGCACGTAGGCGGCCGCGAGTTCGGCCGGCTGGCCGGGACGCTGCATGGGCGTGTTCTGGCCGAATTGCGCCACGTCCTGCGCAGGCATCGTCGAAGGAATGAGCGGCGTCCAGATCGGCCCCGGCGCCACGCAATTCACGCGGATGCCGCGTTGCGCGACCAGTTGGGCGAGGCCGCCCGTGAAGTTCTGGATCGCGCCTTTCGTCGCGGCATAGGCGAGCAGCGTGGGGCGCGGTTTGTCCGCGTTGATGGACGCCGTGTTGATGATCGAACCGCCATGCGTCATGAGCGGCACCGTTTCGCGCGAAATGCGAAACATCGCGCCGATATTGGTATCGAAGGTGCGGTCCCATTCGTCGTCGCTGATGGCTTCGATCGAGTCGAAGCTCATCTGGTGCGCGGCGTTGTTCACCAGCACGTCGATGCGGCCGAAGGTTTCATGCGTCTGCTTGACGAGCTGGCGGCACCATTCGCGGCTCGTGATGTCGCCCGCGAGCAGCAGCGCGCGCTGGCCCGCTTCCTCGACCCAGCGCGCGGTTTCCTTCGCGTCGTCGTGTTCGTCGAGATAGGCGATGGCGACGTCGGCGCCTTCGCGCGCGAAAGCGATGCAGACGGCGCGGCCGATGCCGCTGTCGCCGCCCGTGACCAGCGCCACCTTGCCCTTGAGCTTGCCCGAGCCGCGATAGCTGCTTTCGCCGTGATCGGGCTGGGGATGCATCGGCGCGGTGCGGCCAGGCGTTTGATCCTGTTGCTGAACGGGCAGGGAGTCGGGGCGATCGGCGGACATGGAAAAACCTCTTGGAAAAAGCGATGACCGGACGAAAGGGCGCCGCAAGGGCCATGCCGCCTCGCGCGCGGCGCCGGGCCGATGGCGACGCAGGCGAGGCACGCCGCGTGCGGTAAGGCAGGCGTCTGCGTGGGCACGTCGCGTTCGACATAAGCCTGCCCGCGCGTTTTTCAACGCGACAATGAGGAAACCAGTCATGAAAGCACGTCAATATCTGATTCCGGCACTGACCAGTCTTATGCTCGCCGTTTCCGGCGCGGCGCTCGCCCAGGGTGCGGGCGGTGGCGCAGGCGGCGGTGCGGGTGGCGCAGGCGGTGCAGGCGGCGGCGCGGGCGGCGGCAGCAGCAGCACGGGCACCGGCACCGTGGGCGCGGGCGGCCAGGGCGGCAACGCCTATCCCGAGCAGGGCGCATCGGGCACGGGCTCGACCATGCATAAGTCCACGCATCGCTCGCACATGAAGTCGCATGCGAAAAAGCCGATGAACGACACGACCAATACCCCGGGCGCCGACGCGAGCAGCGACACCAAGGGCAACTAATTATTAGCAGCCCTGACGATGACGCGGCGAGTTCCTGCTCGCCGCGTTTTTTTTGCGCCCCGTAAGCCGCGGGCGCCGGAATTGCCGATCGCGTTCTAGCGATGAATGGCTTCGCGCAGCCGCGTGACCTCGGCGGGCGCGATCGGCGGCGCGGCATTGCCCCACGCGCCGCGCACGAAGCTCGCGACCTGGGCGATCTCGGTGTCGGTGAATTGCGCGCGAAACGCGGGCATCTTGCGCGATGTGCCGTCGCCGGGCGTCGCCGGGCTTTCGCTGCCTTCCACGATCAGCCGCAGCATGCTCGTTGCGTCGCGCGAGAGGGCGAGCGAGCTGCCCGCGAGCGGCGGCGCCTTGCCTTGCGTGCCGTTGCCGTCGGCGCCGTGGCACTTCGCGCAGAACGAGAGATACAGGCCCGCGCCGGGCCGCTCGGGCGTGCCGCCGTGCAGCGCGGCCATCGTGCCCGCGCGCGCGGCGGGCGTATCGGCGTATTGGCCGCTCGGCTCGCGTGCGGGCAGCGATTTCAGATACACGGCGATGCTGTGCAGGTCGTCGTCGCTGAGGTGCTGCGTGCTGGCGCCCACCACGGGCGCCATGGCGCCGAACGCGTACGCGCGGTCGTTGTGGCCGTCGCGCAGGAACGTGACGATTTCGTCCTCGCTCCAGCGGCCAAGGCCGCTGCCGGGGTCGCCGGTGAGATTGGGCGCGTACCAGTGATCGGTCACGCCGCCAGTGAGATAGAGCGGGCTGCGATCGGTGTAGCCCATTTCGTTGTACGCGGGTCCGCGCGGCGTGTGGCAGGCGCCGCAGTGGCCGAGCCCTTGCACGAGCCACGCGCCGCGGTTCCACTGCGCCGAGCGCGCCGGATCGGCCTCGTAGCGGCCGTGGCGCGCGAAGAAGAATCGCCAGAACGTCATGACCCAGCGCTGGTTGAACGGAAACGGCAGATGCGTTTGCGGCGCGACGTTCGGCGACGCTTGCACGCCGTACATGAAGTATTGATAAAGCGCGTTGATCTCGCTGCCGTCGAGCGCCGCGAACGACGGATAAGGCATGGCGGGATAAAGCCGCTTGCCGCCGGGCGCGACGCCGCGCTGCAACGCGGCCGCGAACTGCGCCGGCGTGTAATTGCCGATGCCGTGCTGCGGGTCGGGCGTGATGTTGCTCGCGTAAATCGGCCCGAACGGCGAGTTCACGGCGAGGCCGCCCGCGAACGGCACGCGTTGCGCCGAATCGTGGCACGAAGCGCAGTCGCCCGCCTGGGCGAGGCGTTCGCCGAGCGCGATTTGCGCGGCGTCGGGCGGCGGCCTGGTGTGCGCGAATTCGTCGTGGCGCTGACATGCCGAAAGCAGGGCGAGCGCGGCTGCGCAGAGCGCGGCGGTAACGAGGCGCGTCGTCATCGCAACGCTCCGCACAGGCGCGCGAGCGGCAGCGCAAACAGCACCGACGTCGTGAACACGAGCCCGATGGTGAACGCAATGGCGACGGCCGTGCCGCACCACGCGAGAAAGCGGAAAGTTTCGCGTTGGGGCGCGGGCAGCCTGGCGGTCTCGCGCAAGGCGCGCCGCGCGGCCAGCGCGCCGGCGAGCGCGAGCGCGAACGCCAGCGCCGAGACGGCGGCAAGCGCCCAATGCACGACGTTCCATGGCTGCGCGTTGCGTTGCGCCACGCCGCCCGCGCATGCCGTGGCGGCGAGCATCTGGCAGAGCAGCACGTGGCCCGCCCACACGAACGGCACGCCGGCCAGGCCGTACCACACGGCGGCGTGCTGCGCGAGCGAAGGTCGCGCCTGGCCGGCGGCGTGACCGGCGCGCGATGGACGGGTGGCATGAGGAGCGTGCGGCATCGCTATCGGCCTCGCATCCAGTACGGCGAAAGATACAGCACGCCGAAAATAAAGAGCCAGACGAGATCGACGAAATGCCAATACAGGCCGCCGATCGTGAGCGCCGCGTCGCGCCTGCCGTCGAAGTAGCCGCGCGCGATCCAGAACGCGAGGCACGCGAGCATCAGCACGCCCGCCATGACGTGCGCCATGTGAAAGCCGGTGATGGTGAAATAGAGCGAGCCGTAGAGATTCGACGCGATGCCGTAAGGGCGATCGTGCCATTCGAAGAACTGGATCGTCACGAACGCAATGCCGAGCACGATGCCCGCGATCATCGACCCGAATGCGGGCCACTTGCGCGCGCGCCGCACGAATCGCCCCGCGAGCCACACGAACACGCTGCTCGCGAGCAGCAGCACGGTATTGATGCCGCTGATGCCGAGCTTCGGCAAGCCCTCCGGCGGCCACGGCTGCGCGCTTTGCGAGGCAAGATAGAGATAGGAAAAGATTAGATATCCGAACAATGCGGCTTCGGTCACGACCAGGGTGAGCACGCCCCACCAGCCGCCCGCGTGCTCGCCCGCGCTGCCCACGGGCAAGGCGAGCGTTTCGTCCTCGCTTGCTCGCGCCGGTTCGCTTGCGGACTCATTCGCGGCTTTGTTCGCGGCTTTATTCGTGACTTCATTCGCGGCATTATTCGCGGCTTTATCGGTGACCTTGTTCGCAACCTCGCTGGCGGCTTCGTCCGCGGGTTGCGCCGCGAACGGCTCGCGCTGGCCCAGTGCGCGCTGCGGCCACATCCACGCCAGCAATGCGAGCGCGCACACCATGCCCGCGAGCGCCGTCAACGCCACCGAATGCAGCAGCATGCCGACGAACACGAACGTTGCCGCCACGCCCAGCACGAAGGGCGAATACGCGTCCTCGGGCATCTTGAGGATGACGTCGGGCTCGCCCGCGAGCGGCGTGACGCCAAGCGCCTCGCGCCCGCGATGCAGCAGATAGCCGGGGCGCGGCACGCCGGCGTCGGCGGCCCAGAGCGGGTCGCGCGAACGCACGCTCGGCAGGACCGCGAAGTTGTAGGGCGGCGGCGGCGACGACGTCGACCATTCGAGGCCCGCCGCATTCCACGGATTCGCGCCCGCCCGCTCGCCGCGCCGCGCGCTCACGAGCGCATTGCCGATGAACATGGCGATGCCCGCCGCGAACACGAACGCGCCCACGCTCGTGAGCAGGTTCGTCGTGTCCCAGCCCATGTGCGCCGGGTAGGTGTACACGCGGCGCGGCATGCCGAGCAGCCCGGAGATATGCATCGGAAAAAAGCCGAGATTGAAGCCGACGAACAACACCCAGAACGTCCACTTGCCGAATCGCTCGTTCATCAGGCGGCCCGTGAACTTGGGAAACCAGTAAGCAACGCCGCCCAGCACCGGAAACACGTTGATGCCGAGCAGCACGTAATGCAGGTGCGCGACCACGAAATAAGTGTCGGTGAGCTGCCAGTCGAGCGGCACGGCCGCCGTCATCACGCCCGAAACGCCGCCCACGGTGAACATCAGCACGAAGCCCGCGAAGTAGAGGAACGGCGTCTTGAATACGGGCTTGCCGGTCCAGATGGTGGCGATCCAGGCGAAGACGGCAATCGCGCTCGGCACGGAAATCAGCATGCTGGCCGCGCCGAAGAACGCCAGCGCGAGCGGCGGCAAGCCGGTCGCGAACATGTGATGAAGCCACACCTCGAAGCCGATCAGCATGGTCGCGACGGTCGAAAGCGCGACGGCCGCGTAAGCGGCGATTGGACGGCGGCAGAACGTGGGCAGCGCCTCGGAAACGATGCCCATCGCGGGCAGCACGACCACGTAGACCCATGGATGCGCAAAGATCCAGAACAGGTGTTGCCAGAGCAGCGGACGGCCGTCGGCGGTGGTGTCGAAGAAATGCGTGCCGATGTTGCGGTCGAGCCAGAGCATGAAGAACGCGAGGCTCACCGACGGCACCGCGAGCAGATTCGCAAACGACGCCGTGAGCGTGCCCCAGATGAGAATCGGCAAGCGCGCGACCGACATGCCGCTCGCGCGCATGCGCAAGAACGTGATGACGAAGTTGGCCGCGCCCACCGTCGTCGAAATGCCCAGCAGCACCATGCCGAGCGCGTAGACGTCGATATTGGGCCCGGGGTCGTAAGTCGCCGAGGAAAGCGGCACGTAGTTGAACCAGCCCGCGTCCGCGCCCTGGCCGCGCGGAAAGCTCGCATAAAGCAGAATGCCCGCGCCCAGGAACACCCAGTATGAAAGTGCGTTGAGGCGCGGAAACGCCATGTCGCGCGAGCCGAGCACGAGCGGCCACAGATAGTTCGAAAAGCCGCTCAGCACCGGCAGCGCGTAGAGGAAGATCATCGTCACGCCGTGCATCGTGAACAGTTGATCGTATTGCTGCGGCGTGAGCAGCGTTTCGTTCGGACGCGCGAGTTGCAGGCGCATGATGAGCGCTTCCACGCCGCCGAGCACGAGAAACACGAACGCGGTGATCAGATAGCGCAGGCCGATGCTTTTGTGATCGACCGTGGAGAGCCAGCCGCGCCAGCCGGGGCGCGTTTCCCAGATCGCCTCGAGGCGGCGCAGCGCGGCTTCGTCGAGCGGCGCGGTGCCGGTTTCGGGCACGCGCGACAAGCGCGCCGCGCGCGGGCGCTGCGGCACGGCTGCGCGCGCGGCGCCTTCGGCGGAAGGAGCGGCGGGGAGATCGTTCATGTCGTGGCGTTCATCATTGCAAGGTGTCCATCCATGCGCCCAGATCGCGGGCTTCGGCGGGCGTGAGCGCGATGTTCGGCATCAGCGATTCGGGCTTGATGGCTTGCGCATGCGCCACCCAGTCGAGCCGGTTCGCGGGCGTGTTGGCGAGCGTGCCGGCCGCGATCAGGCGGCGCGAGGCGAGATGCGTGAGATCGGGGCCTTGCGCGCCGTTCGACTGCGAACCGCGCACCGTGTGGCACGCGGCGCAGTGCGTCGCGAACACCTGCTCGCCGCGTTGCGCGCCGGCATTGGGCGGCGCGGCCGCCGGCTGCGCCTGCGCGCTCAGCCAGCGCGCGAAGTCGCCGGGCGATTGCGCGATCACTTCCATTGCCATGTGCGCATGCTGCGCGCCGCAAAACTGCGTGCATTGCCCGCGCCAGATGCCGGGACGGTCGGCTTGCAGCCACTGTCGATTGACCTGGCCCGGAATCGCCTGGGTCTTGCCGGCCAGCGCGGGCACCCAGAACGCATGGATCACGTCGGCGCTTTGCAGCCGCACCTGCACGGGCTCGCCGGTCGGAATGCGAATCTCGTTGGCCGTGTTGAACGGCTGGCCCGACGGCCCCGTGTACGTGACTTTCCACCACCAGTCGTAAGCGGTGACGGTGATCGTGAGCGCGGGGTCGCTGGGCGGCTCCGCGACCGCTGCGAGCACGCGCAGCATCGCCACGAGCGCGCCCAGCAGCAGCACGGTCGAAATCGCGGTTCCGATGATGACGATGCGGTTCGCGACGCCGTTTGCCGTCTCGTTCGCGCTCAGGTCGTCGCCGGAGATGTCGCGGCGCTTGCGGCGCATCGCGATCAGCAGCAAGGCCGCGATGACGATGCATACGACCACGCAAAGCGCCGTGAGCGCCCAGTCGAGCACGCGCACGGGTGCGGCGGCGGGACCGGCGCTGTGAAGGAAATAGGCGAGCGGGGTGATGTCGCCGGGTGCTTGCGCCTGCGCGAGCGGCATGCGCGCGCCCGCGAAGAATAGCGTCGACGTTACGCGCAGCGGCGCGGCAAGGAGACGAACCACGCGTGCCCTCATGAACGCAACGGCGGCGATGCCCGCAGCCGCCGCGCGCGGCACGACGCGGTAATGGGGCAGGCACGGAACATGGGGGCGGTCTCCTCGGCAGGGCGAGCGGCGTCTCGCGTTCAGCGCCGCGCATTTGCCGTGCCCGCACGAAGGCCGGCGCGGCTTGCGCCTCGCACGCACGGTCGGTGCGCGGGGATGTGCGTGCTATCTGAGTGCTATGTGCGCGGTATGTGGATTGCGCTCTCTTTTTTATGGAGCCGTACCGGTTCTTTGCGCATCGGCTGCTTGCTGCGGCGTGTTGGTCCGGTGACGCGCCGAAAACTCGCCCATCGTCACAAGGAGTCCGAAATGAAACGAATTCTCGCCGCTGCCGCCTGTTCGCTCGCGTGCGCCGCGCCGCTCTACGCGCAAGCGCAGCAAACGCAAGCCGCTTCGACCACCGCCGCCAATCCGCTGCCGGCCCCCGATCGCGACTTCGTGCAGGCCGCCTCGCAATCGTCGTCGACCGAGATCGACGCGGCCAAGCTCGCGATGAAGAACACGCAGAACAAGGACGTGCAGTCGTTCGCGCGTCACATGATGGTGGATCACATGAAGCTCACCGCGCAGCTCAAGATGGCCGCGCCGCATGGCGTGAGCGTGCCGAAGGACAACAGCGACACCTCGGTCGTGGACTCGCTGCGCCCGCTCAAGGGCAAGGACTTCGACACGGCGTATACGCAGAAGGTCGGCCTGGAAGGCCACAAGGAAGCCATTCAGGCGTTCCAGAAGGAAATCAGCGACGGTCAGAACGACAAGCTGAAGGCGGCGGCGCAGAAGGCGTTGCCGACTATCGAAAACCACTACCGCATGGCGCAGACGCTCGCGCAAAAGGTGGGCGTGCAGGCGCAGTGACACCGCATTCACGGAGAACGACATGACGCAAACCCAAACGCAGATGGAAGCTTTCCGGCGCGAAGTGCGTATCGACATCGCGCATTTCGATCTCGCGGCGATGAATGGACCGCAAACGCCGGGCGAAAACGACGAAGGCGCGCAAAGCGACAACGAGAAAGAAAAGCAGCAGGAATTGCCCGAGTTGCCGGACCCGGTGGAAGTGGGCGAGGACGGTTGATGCCGAGGTTGATGCCGAACGACGCAAAAAAGCAACGCGCCGCTGTTTGAAGCGGCGCGTTTGCTTTGCGGCCGACGATTCGGCGGATTACTTGTGGCTTTTCTTCGGGATTTTCGCTCCCGATTTGCGCGCCTGATTCAAGGCAATTGCCACGGCCTGCTTTTGCGACTTGCCTTGCTTCACTTCCGTCTTGATGTTCTTCGAGATTGCTTCGCGCGACTTTCCTTTGCTAAGCGGCATGATGGCCTCCGTTTCGAACGATTTACAAGACTTCTTCCCATGATGCGGCAACGGCGCCGCGATCAGGCGGCGGTGCCGCAGCGTGCGTGCCCGCGCGGGCACGCACTGCACGGCTGACGCTGCACGGCCGACGCTGCACGGCCGACGCTGCACGGCCGACGCTGCACGGCCGAATTACGCCGCGCGCTGCGACGAAAGCGTCGAGATCAGTTCGGCGTTGAAGGCGGGCAAGTCGTCGGGCTTGCGGCTCGTGATGAAGTTGCCGTCGTGGACCATTTCCTTATCGACCCATTGGCCGCCCGCATTGCGAATGTCGTCTTGCAGCGTGGGCCAGCTCGTCATCGTGTGACCCTTGACGATGCCCGCCGAAACCGGCAGCCAGCCGCCATGGCAAATCACGGCGATGGTTTTCTGCGCGTCGTTGGCCGCGCGCACGAACGCCTGCGCCTCGGGAATCACGCGTATGGCGTCGCCGTTCACCACGCCGCCGGGCAACACGACCGCGTCGTACTCGTCGGGGCTGGCGTCGCTGAACGTGCGGTCGACCTTGACCTTGCTGCCTTTGTCGACGTGGTTGAAGCCTTGAATCTCGCCGCCCTTCTGCGAAATCACCTCCACCTTCGCGCCCGCCTCGACGAGCGCGCGTTGCGGTTCGGTGAGTTCGGCTTCTTCGAAGCCGTCGACGGCGAGAATGGCGACCTTGCAGTTATCGAGTGTTTGACTCATGGCGATTTCCTCCGTGTTCGTGAACGTTTCGGCCCTTTCCGTACCGGTGTTTTCCGTGCCGGATCGGGCCGTGTCAAGCAGCGTTGCTTCACGGTCCACCTACCGCAAGCACGATGCCGCGCCTCGTGCGCCATGGCGTGGTTAATGAGGTCGCGATGCGTGCCCGCCGCGAAGGCACGCCGCGAGCGGCGAACAGGCCGCCATGTGTGGAACGGCGTTTGCGGAAACGTTGGCGCATAGCACGTGGCGGAACACCAGCGCCACGTTGAAGTTCCATCCACCAAGATTCAAGGAGATCGACATGAATGGATCAATGAAGCGTTTGCTGGCAGGTGTCGCGATCGCGACGTGTTCCGCAATGGCGTTCGCACAGGGCGCGGGCGGTGCGGGCGGCGGTGCCTCGGGCGGTAGCAACGGCGTGGGCGCCGGCGGCGGCACGGCCGGGGGCGCGGGCGGCGTGAATACGGCGCGCCCGGCGGCCAATCTGAACGGCGGCGCGGGCAGCCCCGACAGCGGCTACGGCTCGCCGGGCACGACCGCCATCGGCGGCGGCACGGGCACCGGCACGGGCGCCGCGCCGGCGCAGCAACGCGGCATGCGGGGCAACTCGATGTCGCCGGGCAGCAACATGAATGGCGGAATGAACGGTGGAGTGAACGGCAACAGCAATGGTCAGTAACCCTGACGATTGATTGTCTCCGCCGCCCGGCCGGTCGGCGTATCCCTGCGATACGTGACCGGCCGGTTTTGCTTTTGGCGCGTCAGCCTCACGTTATCCGCACTCGATAAACGGCGCGTGAATTCGCGCTCGCTCGACCGAGTTCTCGCGCTATGTGGCGCGCCGCACCGAACGGCGCAGATTCTTCGCTCAGTCTTTGCCAGCGGCGCACGAAAACCGTTCGCACACCCGATTACACCAACGTTCGGAGAGAGCGATGACCGTACTGAGCGACGGGATGTTGCCGATGGAGTGCGTGGCGAAGGCGCAGGATCTTTGCGATTCGATGGATAAAACAGGCTTTGGCGTGCTCCACGACGCCATCTCCGAGACCGTGCTCGCGCAGATGCGCGGCTTCGTCGCGGAGCAGATCGAGCGGCGCGGCGGCCAGTATTTCGGGCTTTCGGGCGCGCAGTGGATTAACGAAACCTGTCTGCGCCCGCTATACGAAAGCGCGGCGCTGCGCGAATTGCTCGACACGCTCTACGAAAGAAAGATGCACGCCGCCGCGCCTGCCGAGCGCATCTATCCGGTGATGCGCGCGTTGACGGGCACGCACGGCCTGCGTCACGCCAACAATTTTCACTACGATTCGTACATGCTCACGGTGCTGGTGCCGATCCTCATACCGGATGGGCCTAACGAGCCGCCGGGGCATCTCGTGATGTTCCCCAATATGCGCAATGCGCGGCGCTGGGTGGTCGTCAACATCGTCGAGAAATTGCTGGTGGAAAACGTGATGCATCGCGTATGGCGCTTGCCGTTCGTGCAGCGCCTGCTGGCCGCGAAGATCGTGCCGCTCACGCCCGGCAATCTGTACTTTTTCTGGGGCATGCGTTCGCTGCACGCGAATCAGGCGTGCTTGCCGAGCAGCGTGCGCTGCACGGTGCTGCTGCATTTCGGCGATCCGCACGAAGGCAGCAGGTTCAAGGGCATCAGCCAGCGGCTGCATGCCGTGCGCTTGCGGCGCATGGCGCGCGATTGATACGTGTCGTGCGGTTGGCTTGCGAGTGGCTTGCAAAACGCTTTCTGGTGTTTCGCGCGATACGCGTTGAGGAGGCGATTCGAGCGAAGCCCGCGCCGCGCCGCTCGCCCGAGCGCCGTATCGCTGTATCGCCCTATCGCTGTATCGCTGTATCGCTGTATCGCTCAATCGCTCAATCGCTCAATCGCTCAATCGCTCAATCGCTCAATCGCGCCAATCGCGCCAATCGGCTTATCAGCGCTTTTCCGGCAGGAACCAGTTCATCACGAGCGCGCAGATGCCGCCCGTCGCCACGCCCGATTCGAGCACGTTCTTGAGCGCGTGCGGCAGGCTGGTGAGAATTTCCGGCACTTGCGAAACGCCCAGGCCGAGCGCGAGCGACACGGCGATGACGAGCAACGCGCGACGGTCGAGGCGAGTGCCCGCGAGAATGTTGATGCCCGAAGCGGCCACCGCGCCGAACATCACCATGGCCGCGCCGCCGAGCACCGGCTCGGGCACCGCTTGCAGCACCCCGGCCACGGGCGGAAACAGGCCGAGCACCACGAGCATGCCGGCAATCCACACGCCCACGTGGCGGCTCGCAATGCCGGTGAGCTGAATCACGCCGTTGTTCTGCGCGAACACCGAACTCGGGAACGTGTTGAATGCGCCCGCGAGCAGCGAGTTCGCGCCGTTCACGAGCACGCCGCCCTTGATGCGCCGCATCCACAGCGGGCCTTCCACCGGCTGCCTGGAAATCTTGCTGGTGGCCGTCACGTCGCCAATCGCTTCGAGCGAGGTGACGAGATAGATCACGAGCATCGGCACGAACAACGGCCATGAAAAGCCGATGCCGAAGTGCAGCGGCCTGGGAATCTGGAACAGCGCGGCCTCGCGCGCGCCCGTAAAGTCGAGGCGGCCCATGGCGCCCGCCACGAGATAGCCGAGCACGAGCGCGATCACGAGCGCCGTGCTGCGCACCCACACCACGGGCACGCGATTGAGCACGATGATCGTGCCCAGCACGAGACATGAAAGCGTGAGGTTCTGCACGCTCGCGAACGTGCCCTTCGCGATCGCGCCGTAGCCGCCGCCCATGCTGACCAGGCCGACCTTGATGAGCGTGAGCCCGATCAGCAACACGACGATGCCGGTGACGAGCGGCGTGATGAGCCGCTTCACGAACGGCAGGATGCGCGATACCCCCATTTCCACGAACGAACCCGCGATCACCACGCCGAATATCGCGGCCATCACCGTTTCGACGGGCGTGCCTTGCTTCACCATCAGGCTGCCGCCCGCGATGAGCGGCCCGACGAAGTTGAAGCTCGTGCCTTGCACGATCAGCAGTCCCGCGCCGAGCGGGCCGAAGCGTTTGCACTGCAAGAAGGTTGCGATGCCGGAGATCACGAGCGACATCGAAACGATGAGCGTGGTGTCGCGGCTCGATACGCCCAGCGCCTGGCAAATCAGCAGGCCGGGCGTGACGATGGGAACGAGGATGGCCAGCAAATGCTGGAGCGCGGCGATGAAAGCGACGGCGGGCGCGGGTCGGTCGTCGGGACCGTAGACGAGATCGCGGGGAGCGTCGTGAGCGTCGTGAGCGTCGAGCGGGGCGGGGCGGTCGGTGGTGCTGGGGTCGGGAAAGGCAGGTTGCATCGGGCGCGGCGGAAGGGCGAAAACGAGGGAAAGGCGGGATTTTAGCGGAACGAAGCAGCCGCCCGTCGGAACCGGCCGCCGCGATCGGGCTTGCGGCGGCGAGTTGCGCACGAACGCACGAACGCACGAACGCACGAACGCACGAACGCACGAACGCATGAATCGCCGGCGGCGGCCTTCCCGCCGCGCCGCCTTCCTGACCGGCTTGTTTCCCGGCTTGCTCCCGTTTTTTCCCGATTCGCCCTTATTTGAGGCTCATTTCGCGACCGGCATCGTGAATTCCGCGCCTTTTTCGGTGCTTTCCGGCCAGCGCTGCATGATCGACTTCTGCTTCGTGTAGAAGCGCACGCCTTCCTCGCCGTACGCGTGCATGTCGCCGAAAAGGCTGCGTTTCCAGCCGCCGAAGCCGTGCCACGCCATCGGCACCGGAATCGGCACGTTGATGCCCACCATGCCCACTTCGATCTGGCGGCCGAACTCGCGCGCCACGTTGCCGTCGCGCGTGAAGCACGCCACGCCGTTGCCGAATTCGTGGTCGTTGATCAGTTGCACCGCTTCGGCAAAGTCCTTCGCGCGCACGCAGGCCAGCACCGGTCCGAAGATTTCTTCCTTGTAGATGCGCATTTCCGGCGTGACGTGATCGAACAGCGTGCCGCCCGTGAAGAAGCCCGCTTCGTGGCCCGGCACTTTCAGGCCGCGTCCGTCCACGACCAGTTGCGCGCCTTCTTCCACGCCCGCGGCGATATAGCCCTCGATACGTTCCAGCGCGGCTTTCGTGACGATCGGACCCATTTCCGCGTCGGCTTCCATGCCGTTCTTGACGACGAGCGCGCGGGCGCGTTCGGCCAGTTTCGGCACGATCTTTTCAGCCACGTCGCCCACGAGTACGGCCACGGAAATCGCCATGCAACGCTCGCCCGCCGAACCGTAGCCCGCGCCGATCAGCGCATCCACGGCCTGGTCGAGATCGGCGTCGGGCATCACGACCATGTGATTCTTCGCGCCGCCGAGCGCCTGCACGCGCTTGCCGTGCTTCGCGCCCGTTTCGTAGATGTAGTTGGCGATGGGCGTGGAGCCCACGAAGCTCACGGCCTTCACGTCGCGATGCGCGAGCAGGGCGTCCACCACGGTCTTGTCGCCCTGCACGACGTTGAACACGCCGTCGGGCAGGCCCGCTTGCGTCAGCAGTTTCGCCATGAACAGCGACGCCGAAGGATCGCGCTCGCTCGGCTTGAGCACGAACGTGCAACCGGCGGCCAGCGCGACCGGGAACATCCAGCACGGCACCATGCACGGAAAATTGAACGGCGTGATGCCCGCCACCACGCCAAGCGGCTGGCGCACGGTCCAGTTGTCCATGCCGGTGGAAACCTGCTCGGTGTAGTCGCCCTTGAGCAGTTGCGGAATGCCGCAGGCGAATTCGATCACGTCGATGCCGCGTGCCACTTCGCCCTGCGCGTCGGCGAACACCTTGCCGTGCTCGGCCGTGATGATGGCGGCAAGCTCGTCCTTGTGGCGGTTCATCAGTTCGAGAAAGCGCAGCATGACGCGCGCGCGGCGAATGGGCGGCGTGTCGCGCCATGCGGGAAATGCGGCCTTGGCGGCGGCGACGGCCGCGTCCACGTCGGCCGCTTCGCCCAGCACGAGGCGTCGCGCGGCGGCGCCCGTGGCCGGATTGAACACGGCCTGCGTGCGCTCGCCCGCGCCGCGCGCGGGTTTGCCGCCGATGAAGTTCACCACGTCCGCGGAATCGGTATAAGCCTGCATGTCATCTCCTCGTGAGGTTTCGCATGCCTTGCAGTGTACGAACCGCGCGCGTGGGCGCAAAGATCGCGGCGCTGAATTGATTGTTTGCCGACGTGAACAATCTGCTGCCGGTGCGATGAAAGATGCTACGATCGGCAATCCCGGCTTCATGCGATTTCATACGATTTGAAGCGGCTTCATGCGATTGAAGCGGCTTTAAACGATTTGAAACGGCTTCAGGCGAATTCCGTCGATGGACAATCAGCGAATCGAAGCGCTCTGGGCGCATTTGCACTGGCTCAACGTGCTGGCCGAACACGGCAGCTACACGGCCGCCGCCGCGCGTTTGGGCGTGAGCAAGGCGGCGATGAGCCAGCGCATCGCGGAACTGGAGCGCGTGGCGGGCGTGGCGCTCGTGCAGCGCACCACGCGCAGCGTGCGTTTCACCGAAGCGGGCAACCGGCTGGTTGCGGAAACGCGCGCGGAATTCGGCCGCATCGCCGCGAGCTTCGCGAGCGTGCGCGAAATGGCCGACGTGGCGCGCGGCACCGTGCGCGTGACCGCGCCCGTGGCGTTCGCGCGGCAGCAACTCGTGCCGCGCCTCGCGGAGTTCGCGCGCGCGAATCCCGAAGTGCGCGTGCAACTCGAACTCTCCGACCGCCTCACGTCGATCGCAAGCGAAGGCTTCGATCTTGCGATCCGCCACAGCGCGCAAGTGCCCGAAACGCACGTGGCGTGGAAGCTGTGCGACACGCGCTCGGTGATCGTCGCCACGCGCGCGTATCTCAAGCAGCGCGGCACGCCGCAAACGCCGGATGATCTCGCGCAGCACGACTGCCTGTTTTATCCGCGCACGTTGGGCCCGGCGCAATGGACGTTCGAGAAAACCTCGCGCCGAACGGAAAGCGCGCGCGTGAGCGTGACGGTGAACGGCTCGTTTTCGGCGAACAACAGCGAGGCGCTGCGCGATGCCGCGCTCGAACATCTCGGCATTGCGCTATTGCCCGATTTCAGCGCGCAGTCGGCGCTGCGCGCGAACAAGCTCGTCGTGCTGCTGCCGAACTGGCGTCCGGTGGACGCCTTTGCTTCGCAGCTTCATGTGGTGCGTCCTTACGGCGCGCAAGTGCCGCGCGCGGTGAAGCGCTTCGCGGAGTTCTTGCGTCAAGCCTTCAAGGACGGCTTTGCACTCGAATGAGCCGGCCGCGTGGCCCGGGACCGACGGCTGGCCTGTGCGAGTATTCCAAAGCGCGCGAACGGTCCGCGCTTTGACGCCCCTTCGATGTCACGCCGCCTCGGGCCACGGCAATTCCGGCGACGCCCAGTCGAGTTCGGCGGCGAGAAGCACCTGTGCGCCGTTCCTTTCCACGGCGATCGACGCAATGATGCAAAGGCTTTGCGTGAGCGGCGAAAGCATGGGACCGGAATAGACCGCGCAGCCTTGCCGGCGCGCGGCTTTCCAGAAGAACGCGCGATGGTCCCAGCGGCCGTCCAGCACGCCCGTGCCCGCCGGCCGCGCATTGGACGCCGCCGAATTCGCCGCGCCGTGCGCTTCGTAGAGCGCGGGCCGTCCCATCGGTCCGAGCGCGAACACGCGCAGGCATAACGCGCTCGCGCGCAACGGCTCCAGCGCGGCGGAGAAGGGCGCGCCCGCCTGCACCTGCTGGCCCGCTTCGGTGAGCGCGTCGAGCAAAGGCCGCATCATGAGGTCGAAGCGGCACAGGCGCACGGAGCGCGATTCGGCCGCCACGTCGAAGGCATGGTCGATGCGCGCGGGCGCGAGCGTCGTGGAATTGACCGAAGCGGCGGGGCGCCCGAGCAGAAAGCCCTGCACGACGTCGACTTTCGCTTCGACGGTAAGCACGAGTTCCTCGGTGGTTTCCACGCCTTCGACGACCACGGCGATGTCGGCCTGATGCAGCAGCGTCACGAGGTCGCGCAGCAGCGGGCGCCCCGAGCGGCGGTTGCGCGCGCGTATCAGCTCGCCGTCGAGCTTCACGAGGTCGGGCTGAATGCGCAGCAGGCGGTCGAGGTTCGAATAGCGCGCGCCGAAGTCGTCGACGGCAATGCCGAAGCCGCAGTCGCGATACCGGTTGGCCGCGAGCGAGAGCGCGTCGGGACTGGCGTCGTCGGATTCGAGCAATTCGAGCACGATGTCGCGCGGGTCCAGACCGGCTTCGGCGGCCATGCGCGCGAGTTCCAGTTCGTAGCCCTCGCGCACGAAGGTGGAAGGCAGCAGGTTGAGGAAAAGCCGCGCGCCCGCGGGCAATTGCGCGCGGGCGTTACGCAGGTGGCATGCGTGCGAAAGCACGTCGAGTTCGCCGAGTTCGGCATGCGTGAGGCCCGCGAACAACGTTGCGGGCGCAACGAGATTGCCGTGGCCGTCCTCGCCGCGCAGCAACGCCTCGATGCCCACGAGCTTTTCGCGCGGCACGCTCCAGAGCGGCTGGAAATGCGAAACCAGCGTCATGCCGCGCCAGCGCGCGCCCGGCTCCGGGGCACGCGGCGCGCGAGGCGCGGTTTCGGCCGGCGCGGCGGCATCGGCGGACGCCGTATTGCGCACGGCCACGAGCGTGCGGCCGCGCTCGAAAGCCACCTGGTTGCGCCCGGCCTGCCTTGCGCGAAAGAGCGCTTCGTCGGCGCGTTCGAGCAGCGAGGCGACGGTGTCTTGCGGCGCGAGCCGCGCCGCGCCGATACTCGCGCTCACGTAGCCGTCCGGGCGCGGGATGCGCGCGATCGCGGCGCGCAGCGCTTCGGCGAATTCGGCGGCGGACGTCAAGGCGCTTTCTTCCACCAGCACCACGAATTCCTCGCCGCCCATGCGCGCGATCAGGGCGTGTTCAGGGACGGTTTCGCCGATGGCGCCGGCCACGTTCTGCAAGGTCTTGTCGCCCGCGCCATAGCCGAATTGCTCGTTGATCGACTTGAACAGGTCGATGTCGATGAGCAGCAGCGTGAGCGCGCGTTGAGCGAGCGTGCTGCGTTCGACGAGCGCGGTGGCGGCGTCGAGAAACGCGCGGCGGTTTTTCACGCCGGTGAGCGGGTCGGTGTCGGCGCGCGAGGTGAGCTGTTGTTCGAGCTGAAAATGGCGATACCGGAAGCCGTAAAAGCCGAAATGAAACACGCAGGCCGTCGTGAACGAAATCGCCACCCAGACGAGAAAGACGGCCTGATTTTCCACGTTGCCGTGCAGGCCGATAAAAAACGGCGCAGTGGCCGCGTAGTAGCAGATCGCGCCCGTGATGAAATGCGCGGGCGTGAGCCAGAGCGGCGCGGCGCACACCATGACGGCCACCACGACCGGCAGCATCCAGGCCAGCGGGTTCGTTGTTCCCGCAACGAGCGCGTTGGCCGCCAACTGCATGACGACCACATAAGCCACGCCGATAAAGCCGAATTGCAGCGTGTCGCGCGTGCGTGGAATCGCGAGCACGAGCAGCACGAGCGCCACCAGCGCGGCCGTGCTGACGAGGAGCGGAAAGGGCGCTGCGACGAGCGTGGCGCGCGCCGCGGCGAACAGGGCATACGCGCCGAGCGAAAGCGTCATCGTGCCGAAGGAAAGCGGCCGCTGATGATCGAGCGAGCGATCGTGAAAACGTTTCCGGTCGCCTTTGGCGATCAAAAATGGCAGAACGATGGGCCGCATGCGCGCTCCGACTTTTTTGTCAGACGAAATGGGGAAATGGGGCCCAGTATAGCTTTCCGAAAGGTCGTTGGGCGAGCGCCGTCAGGGCGCGGTTGACGCGGCGGTTCCGGCCCGCGGCTTTCGGTGGCGAGGTCGAGAAAGCCGCGCACCTTCCGGATGCCGGGCAGCGAAAGCAGCAGGCGGGCGCGATGCGAGCGGCCGCAGAGCGCTGCGCGAATCATCGGCCGATGCAGCTACGCCGCGCGCGCCGCGCCGATGGCCGCGAGCAGATCGTCCGTATGGACCATCAGGCCGCGCACCTGATCCAGCAGCGGATACTGGTTCAGCACGCCCGCCCAGCGCGGCGACGCGAGCAACTCTTGCCACACGGCGTCGAGATCGCGCGCGTCGGGCTCGCGCCCGTCGGCGGCCGTGCTCGCGAACGCGAGACTCGCGGGCGCCGAAAGCAGTTGCATGCGGCTTGCCGCGCCCAGCAGACGCGGCGCGGGTTCGGCGGGCGCGTCGGAGCAATAGAGCACCGTGCCGCGCACGGCGCTTTCGTCGATGGACAACGCGTGCAGCGAAGCGCCCGCGAGGCGCACGGCGCCTTGCTGCGTTTCGAACGCATATGCGGCGTCGGGGTTCGCGTGCGCGAGCAGACGCAAGCCGCGCAGCAGGCGCGGAAAGTCCGTGGTCGCGGCGTCCACGGAAGCCTTCGCCTCCACGAGCAGGCAAACGTGCCACACGTCCTGCGCGGCCGCTGGATTCGCGGCCGGCGCGCGCCGCAGCAGCACGGCGTCCCACTCGCTTTTGGCGCGTTCGGCGCTCGCGGGAATGGACGCGGGCACGCGCATCGAGGTCACGACGCGGTAGTGCTTCTCATGATGGCCGCTGCCGCTCACGATGCCGCTCGCGCGTTCCTCGGCCTCCAGCCGCGCGGCGAGCGCTTCGAGCGCCTGCGCGGCCAGCGCCTCGACCGCCGCGCCGCGTTGTTGCGAAGCGCTGCCTTGCGCCACGGCGTCGGCGCTGCCGGGGCGCGGCCCCTGGCAGTCCCAGAGCGCTTGATATTGCTGCACGGCGGCGTCGGCGGAAAGCGCGGCAAGGCGCTCCAGATGCGCGAGCGCGGGATTGTGGACGAGCCGTTCGAGGCCGTGCCGCAAGCCGGCGTCGTTTGCGATGCGCGCGAGGTCGCGCGCCGCTTCGCGCAGTTGCGCCCAGGATGCCGATGCCGCGCTCGCATGCACGCGCGCGAGCGCCGCGCGCTGCGCCTCGTCCGCCGTGCGCGCCTGCCTGGCCGGATGCGCGATCGCGTTCACATTCGCGAAGATCGAGCGGCGATCCCGCTCCGCGTGCGCGGCAAGCGACGCGAACTCGCGCACGTGCGCCACGCGATGGCGCAGCAGCATGGCCTGAAACGCCGTATCGGTACGCAGCGCCTCGCCAATCAGCCGCGCGAGCGCATCGACGAAAACAGCCCGCAGCGCGTCGTCGGGCGTTGCGTTGCAAGCCAGCGCGCGGCGCGCTTGTTCGATCGTCAGCGCGAGCGTTGTGGCGGGCCGCGCGTCGTGGCTGGCGTCGGCTTCGGCTTCGAACGGCGGCAAGCCGTAGCGCCGCGTCACCAGGCGCAAGGTTTCGGCGAGCAAGGCGGCGGCCGGCATCGCGTTCAGTGCCTGCCGCACGATGCGTCGTGCACGTACTCGCGCGACTGCATTTCGGCGAGACGGCTCGTGGTGCGCGCCACGTCGTGCGCGCCGTGAAGTCCATCGAGCGCCGCGCGTATCCGCTGGTCGGACGCGATCACGAGGCGGCGCCGGTGTTCGTAGAGGATGTCGACGAGCCAGACGAAACGTTGCAACACGTCGCGGCGCGCGAGCCGCGCGGTGTCGAGCCGATCGACGATCACGCCCTGCCAGCGCTCGGCGATGGCCAGGTAGTCGAGGTGCGAGCGCTGCGCGCCGCACAGTGTCCCGAAATCGGCCCACAGCCAATGCTTGCCCGCCGCCGTCACGTCCAGCGAACGGTGCGCGACTTCCACCGTGGACGGATGCAACGCCGCCTGCGTCTCGTGCGCGCGATAGATCGCCCGAAGCGCCTCGCGCGTGCCGTCGAGCGGCGCGAAATAGCAGGCCGCCGCCGCATCGCCGCCGTGCGTGCCGTATGTGCCGTGTGTGTCGTGCGTGCCGTGAGTGTCGTGAGTGTCGTGTGGGCCGTGGGCACGGTGTTGCCGGTAATCGCGCGCGCCGTCGAAGGCGATCACGGCGAAATGCTGTTCGATCAACGCGATGGTCGGCTCGAAGCGCGCGTGAAACTCGGGATCGGGCAGCAGGTTTGTCGGGCTGTAATTCGACGTCAGCACGATGCGCGTGCCGCGCGCGAGCGCCGTCTCCAGAAAGCGGCCGATCAGGAACGCGTCGGCGATGTCGTGGACGTGGAATTCGTCGAAGCAGAGCAGTTCGACGCCTTCGAGCCACGCGCGCGCCACGTCGCCGAGACGGTCTTCGCTGGGCGGCGCCTGCACCACGCGGCGGTTCACGTCGCGCATGAAGGTGTGGAAATAGAGGCGGCGTTTGGCGCAGGGCGCGAGCGCGTACATCGTGTCGACCACGAGACTCTTGCCGCGGCCCGGCAGCCCGTGGCAATAGACGCCTTGCGGGCCGGCGCCGTCGAGCAGCGCGCCGAGCGCGGCAATGGCGCGCTGCTGGCTCGGGTCGGCGGCAATGCCTTTGGCGGCCAGCGCGCGGTCGATGGAGTACGAGTCGAACATGCGAAAAATTGGGAAATACGGTGCGAAATGTGGTGCGAAATACGACGCGAAATACGGCGCGAAAGGGCGGTGCGAAATGCGGTGAGCGCGGCGCGTATCGTGCCTGCCCCCGACGTGCCTGCGCCGGACGTTGGCGAACGAACGCGCCAGTGTAGCAGGGCGTGTGCGACCGGCTCTCGCGGCGCGCGGAAAGCCGGCTGTAAGCGCGCTTGAGACGCGGCGCGGACAGTTGCGCGATTTGCTGCGCGGATAATTTCACTGATAAGCGCGCGGCGATTGGCGCGACCAACGGCCAGGCGGACCGGGTGGCCAGCAGCATGGCGGATAGCGTGGCCGAGAGTGGCCGAAAGCAGCGCCGAAAGCGCAGCCGAAAGCACGGCCAAAACACGGCCAAAACACGGCCAAAACACGGCCAAAACACGGCCAAAACACGGCCAAAACACGGCCAAAGCACAGCCAAAGCACGGCCAAAGCACGGCCAAAGCACGGCCAAGCGCGGCCAAAACCACAGCCAAAACCACAGCCCGCCAAAACGCCGCGCGAACCGTCGCGAAAACGCTTCCATCGTCACAAAACTTAAAAGCGGCGCCGCTATGCTTGGCCGTCGCTTCGCCGCCGCATCGCAGCGTCTCGCGTTGCCGCGCGGCGGGCATGCTCGGGCCGCCTCCTCGAGCCGTTGTTGTGCCTCTTTCTTGTCCCTGGACGGAGACTTCGATGACGGTCGAATCCGCGCCGGCGCGTGCGCTTTTGCGCAACGCGCCGCGCAAACGTTTGGGCGCATCCCGCGCTCGCGCGCATTGGCGCGCCCTGGTCATGCTTGCCGCGAGCGCGTGCGCCGCGCTGGCCACTTGCGCAATCAGCGCGTGCGGCGATCGCGCGGGCGGCACGCGGGTGGCGCTCACCGCGAGCGCCGCGCGCGAACTTGCCGATAGCGCGGGTGCGCAGCCCGCCACGCCGCCCAGTTTCCCTTCGCCATCGCCATCGACATCGACATCGACATCGACATCGGCCGATGCGTTGGACGGCTTCGACAGCGCCGCCAACGGCGCGGACCCGGACGCAGCGATTCCTGCCGACGCAGTGCGCTCGCCTGCGAGGCCGCTTGCGTCAGCCGCGCCCAGCCTCGACGCGGGCGGCGCCTCGCCGGGCGCCGCCTCGCAAGACGCGAACGCGGATCAGGACACCCAAAGCGCACCGAACGCACCGAACGCACAAACGGCACCGAACGCACAAACGGCGCAGAACGCGCCGCTCGCACCACCCGTTTTTCACACCGCCGATTGACCCGCCGGCCGCGCGGCTTTTCCGCCCGCCGTCCGAACCTCCGCGACTCGTGGACGGCGGCGCACCGCGCGCGCTTTTCTCAACCTGAAGATGGAAACCACAACATGACTTCGAGAAGCCGCCGTGACTTTCTCCGCACCGCCGCGATGAGCGCCGGTTCGGCCACTGCGTTGACGATGCTGCCGCAAGGCATCCGCAACGCGCTCGCCATTCCGGCGAACAACCGCACGGGCAGCCTGCGCGACGTGGAGCACATCGTCATCCTCATGCAGGAAAATCGCTCGTTCGACCATTATTTCGGCACGCTGCGCGGCGTGCGCGGTTTCGGCGACACGCGTACGATCACGCTGCCCAACGGCAAGCCGGTATGGAACCAGCCCATCGCAGCGGGCGTGGGCGAAGTGCTGCCGTTCCATCCCACGGCGGCCAATCTCGGCCTGCAATTCATCCAGGACCTGCCGCACGACTGGCCGACGACGCACGCCGCCTGGAACGGCGGCCGCTACGACCAGTGGGTGCCCGCGAAAGGCACCACCACGATGGCGTACCTCACGCGCGACGACATTCCGTTCCACTACCAGCTCGCCGACGCCTTCACGATCTGCGACGCCTATCACTGCTCGACGCTGACCTCGACGGACCCGAACCGCTACTACCTGTGGACGGGCTGGGTGGGCAACGACGGCAGCGGCGGCGGCCCCGTGGTCGACAACGCGGAAGCGGGCTACGGCTGGTCCACGTATCCTGAAGTGCTGCAAAACGCGGGCATTTCGTGGAAGATCTATCAGGACGTGGGCGAAGGGCTCGACGCCAAGGGCGCGTGGGGCTGGACCGGCGACAACCCGTACATCGGCAATTACGGCGACAACTCGCTGCTCTACTTCCACCAATACCAGAACGCGCAGCCCGGCAATCCGCTCTACGACCGCGCACGCACAGGCACCAACGTGCTCGCGGGCGGCGGCTATTTCGACGTGCTGAAGCAGGACGTGCAGAACAATGCGCTGCCGCAGGTTTCGTGGATCGTGGCGCCGGAAGCGTATTCGGAGCATCCCAACTGGCCGGCGAACTACGGCGCGTGGTACGTGGATCAGGTCTTGCAGATTCTCACGTCGAACCCCGATCTCTGGAGCAAGACCGTGCTGCTCGTGAACTACGACGAGAACGACGGTTTCTTCGATCACGTCGCGCCGCCGTTTCCGCCCGCATCGAGCGCGAACGGCCTTTCCACCGTCTCCACGGCCAACGAAATCTTTCCGGGCAGCAGCGCGTATGCCGCGGGCCCCTACGGTCTCGGCCCGCGCGTGCCGATGCTGGTGGTCTCGCCGTGGTCGCGCGGCGGCTGGGTCTGCTCGCAGACGTTCGATCACACCTCGGTGATCCGCTTTATCGAAAAGCGCTTCGGCGAAGGGCGCAATCTGCAAGAGCCGAACATCACGGCATGGCGTCGCGCGGTGTGCGGCGACCTCACCGCGGCGTTCGATTTCGCCACGCCCAATGCCGCGCTGCCCGCGCTGCCTTCCACCGCGAGCTACGCGCCGCCCGACCGCGTGCGTCACCCCGACTACGTGCCGCTGCCGCCGGCCGTGGGCAGCGTGCCGAAGCAGGAAGCGGGCGTGCGTCACGCGCGGGCGCTGCCGTACGAGCTGTTCGTGCGTTTCGACGCCGGCGGCAATCACGCGGGCGGCATGCGCTTCGTGAACTCGGGCCGCGCGGGCGCGGTGTTTCTCGTCTACGCGGCCGGCAGCGCCGACGCCCCGCGCACCTATACGGTGGAAGCGGGCAAGCACTTGCAGGACACGCTCGCGATCGGCGCGAGCGGCGTCTACGACTTCAGCGTGCATGGCCCCAACGGTTTTCTGCGCCGCTTCGCGGGCACGCAAGCGAAGATGAGCTGGTTCGGCGGCAAGGACATGGCGCGCCCCGAAGTGGCCGAAAGCTACGACGTGGCCAACGGCAACCTGCAACTGCGCCTCGAAAACACGGGCAACGCGCGCTGCCAGTTCACCATCGTGAACGCCTACGATCCGTCCGCGAAAATCACGCGCGCCGTGCGCGGCGGCGACACCGAGTCGCTCTATCTCGACCTGCGCAATGCCTACGGCTGGTACGACCTGACGATCACCGTCGACAGCGACGCGACCTTCGTGCGCCGCCTCGCGGGCCACGTGGAAACGGGCCGCGCCAGCTTCAGCGATCCGGCGCTGGGTAGCTGACAGCGGCGCTTTTTGCAGCGCAAGACCACGGCCTCGCCGCGCGCGACGCCGTGGTTTTTTCATGGGCCGCGCGGCGCGCGCCGTCGCCCTGAAATTTTCGCGCGTCGCGCCGCGCGCGGGCGCAATCCACGCTACCATCGTTCCGGTTCGCGCCCTCGAAGGCTTCGGCGTCGCATCGGGCGCGGCGGCGAGCACGCGGTATGCGCATTACATTGCAATGGACGGTAACGCCGATATCAAGCAATGCCAGGAATAAAAACGGCAACGAAGGGCAATATGAACGCCACGGAAGCGGGCATGCGGTATTTGACGCAGCGCATACGCGACGCCTATCGCGTGTCCGATTACAGCGTGTTCGCCATCGGCGTGGTGGGAACCATCGGGCACCCCGTCTATTGGCTGTGGTGGACGTTCGTCGATCCGCAACCCAACGAAAATGCGCTCATGCGCCTGATCGGCACGCTCGCCTGCGGCTTGCTGCTGCTGCGCCGCCACTGGCCCGCGCGGGCCGCGCGCTATCTGCCGTGGTACTACTTCGCGACCGTCACCTACACGCTGCCGTTCTTTTTCACGTGGTATCTCGTCACCAGTCATTATTCGATGATCTGGTCGATGGCCGAAGTGGGCATGGTGTTCTTCCTGATCGCGATTTTTCCGTCGTTTATCGCGCTTGCACTCAATCTCGCGATTGGCGTGGGACTGGCCGTTCTCGCCGCATGGCTGTTCGTGCCGCACGCGTTGCTGACGAGCTGGCACCGGGTTGTTTATACGTATTTGCCCGTATTCGCGTTCGGCATCGTGGCGGGCGTGACGTTCAGCCATAGCAACCGCAAAGGCATGGCGGCGCACGCGAAAAACCAGGCGCTGGCCGCGCTCGCGGGCACCGTCGCGCACGAAATGCTGAATCCGCTCAACCGGCTGCGCTACGTGCTCGACCGCATCGAAGACGCGCTCGACGGCTTCGCCGCGTCCGGCGCCGGGCAATCCGCACAAGCCGCACAAGCCGCACAAGCCGCACAAGCCGCGCATGCCGAAAGCGTGGCTTCGCTTGCGCAGCACGTGGCGCACGGCCAGCTCGCGATCGACCGCGGGCTGCGCATCATCGCCATGACGCTCGACGAAGTGAGCGCCAAGCCGGTTCGCGCCGACACGCTCGCGTATCTGGGCGCCGCGGCCACCACGCGCAAGGCGCTCGACGAATACGGCTTCAGCGGCCGCAAGGAGCGCGGCAAGGTGCGCCTTGTCGTGCTGGAGGATTTCACCTTCAAGGTCGACGAAACGGTTTATCTGTTCACGCTGTTCAATCTCGTGCGCAATGCGTTGCAGGCGTCGGCGGGCGCGCCCAGCGCCACGCTCACGATTACGGTGGAGCGGCGCCGGGTCACGCTGCTCGACACCGGGCCGGGCTTCGAGGCCGCGCGCGCTCCGGCTGCCGGCGGCGCGAAAGCAAACGGCCGGGAAGCCGCGCCCGGCCTCGCGTACTGGCAGCGCGCGATGCACGCGTTCGGCTGCACGATCGAATGCCGCGCCGAGCCGCACAAGTACACCGAATTCACGCTGACGTTCCCGCCGGTTTCGGAACTCGAAATCGCCGATCACCGGCGTCATCTGCTCGCGCGCGCCGCGTTGTTCTTCGAAGGCAAGCGCATTCTCGTGGTCGACGACGACGCGAGCCAGCTTGCGCGCGTGCAGCTCGCGCTTTCGGCCGTGAGCGCGCAGGTGGGCGAAGCGCAAAGCGGCGCGGCGGCGCTGGCCATGTTGCACGACGGCGGGCGCTGGGACGCGGTGCTGATGGACCTGAACATGCCCGGCATGGACGGCTACGAAACCACCGAACGCCTGCGCGCCGACGAAAGCAGCCCGAACCGCAACGTGCTCGTGATCGGTCACACCGTCGAGCCGCATAACGTGGCGCATCGGCTGGCGCTGGCGGCGGGCATGGACGAATCCATCAGCAAGTCGACCAGCGCCGTGGAGTTGATGGGCGCGCTGCAAACGCTGATGGAGAACGGCGACCGCCGCAACCGCAACCAGCGCTTCGAGGGCTTCGCGGGCCGCACGATTCTGCTCGCCGACGACGAAACCTATAGCCGCATGATGGCGAAGAGTTATCTCGAACGCTGCGGCGCGAGCGTGATCGAAGCGGAGCACGGCCAGGGCGTGCTCGATCTGCTCGATACGCGGGAAGCGGCGCGCAGCGTGGACGCCATCGTCATCGACCTGAACATGCCGGGCCTCGACGGCGCGGCCACCACGGCGCGCATACGCGCGCGCGGAGGCGTTTTCGACCGCGTGCCCATCGTCGCGTTGACGGGGCAGTCGAGCAAGGAGGCGTTGCGCGCGTGTCTCGCGGCGGGCATGAACGAAGTGCTCATCAAGCCGGTGCGCGTGGGCGCGCTCTATACGTGCCTTGCGCGGCAATTCGCATTGGCCGCGGCCTCGGCGCGCGGCGAGGAGGCGCCGCGCGAGCCGGCCGCGCGCGTGGCGGAACTCGATCTCGAACCGCTCGCCGACACCGACCTGCTCGACGAAGCGCATCTCGATGAACTGGTTTCGCTCGACATGCTCGACCCCACGTTTCTCAAGGGCATCGTGCAGATTCGCTCGCTGCTGGAGCAACTGGTGACGAGCGCGCAGTCGCTCGATCTCAAGACCGCGCATTACACGCTGCACATCCTGCTCGGCATCAGCGGCAATATCGGCGCCAAGGCGCTGCACGATCATGTGCGGCTGATTTATCCGCGCGTGCTCGACGGGCAGTGGCCGCAGGAGGACGACTGGCTCGCGCACGTGGTCACGCTCGGCAACCGTTCCGCCGACGCGCTGCACCGCTATTTCGTGGCGGCCTCCGCTGCCGCCGCTGGCGACTAGCCCGCGCCTTCTTCCTTTGGCTTGCCGAAATTCATCGTCACGGTGGTGCCTTCGCCCCATGCCGAGTCGATGCGCAAACTGCCGCCCGCCGAGCGCATGATGCGGTTGCAGAAGATCATGCCCATGCCGTGACCGCCCGACTCCGCGTGCGTGGTGACCGGGTCTTGCAGCAGGCGCGCCATGATCTCGGGCGCGATGCCGGGGCCGTTGTCGCGAACGCGGATTTGCGGCTCGTTCCCGGCGATCACCTCGATTTGCAGCGCGGGCGCATGGATCGCGCCCAGCTCGCGCAACGCGTTCGAGATCAGCGAGGAGAGCACGAGCGCCACGCAATTGGGCATGGCGCGCACGACGAAATCGCCGCGCACGATCACGCTGATCCACTCGCGTTGCGCGCCCGCGAACGGATAGGTGTCGAGCAGATTCGCAATCAGCCGCGAGGCGTTGACCTCGCGGTTCGCTTCCTTCGGCGAGCCGGTCGCGCCGCTGCTCCGGTGTACCGTTTCCCAGAACGACGAAACCAGTGTGAGGCAATACTGCGCGTTGTTGAGCATGGTGGCGGCCGGGCTCGCGCTCGCGGCTTTGTCCGCGGCCGCGTTCGCTTCGCCTTCGAGCGTGCGCGCGAACAGCGCGATGGTCGCGAGCGGCGTGCTCAGCTCATGCACGAGAAACGCCAGGGTTTCGTCCATCGCCAGCAACTGCTGCCGGTGCGCGCGGCTTTCCGTGTAGCGGTCGAGCGCGAGTTGCAGCAACTCGCGCAGCGTATTGGCGCGCAGCGGCTTTTCGAGAATGCGGAACACCTCGCCCGTGTTCACCGTTTCGATCAGCATTGCCTTGTCCGCATACGCGGTCACGAGAATGCGCACGATATGCGGGTAGCGCTGCGCCGCTTCGCGCAGCAGATGGTCGCCGTTGCGGCCGGGCAGGCGGAAGTCGGTGAACAGCACGGCGATCTCGCTGCCGTGCCGTTCGAGCGTTTCGAACGCTTCTTCGGCGCTGCGCGCGTAATGCACGGTGTAGAGGCCGTGAAAAAGCCCCTGCATCGCGCGCTCGAACAGCACGCGCGATATCTCGTCGTCGTCGACGAACAATATGGCCAGCGGCGGTGGCGAAGCAGTCATTACGGTCCCGGCAAATAGGCGTCCCGTGCAGTTTACCCGCAGTGGCGCCCGCCCGTGCCGGGCCGCCGTTCGGCCGGCCTAATTGACGCCCGTTGCATAACGGCGGCAGTGTTCGAGATAGCCCGCTTCGTGGCTGCTCACGAGCTGCACGATGCTGTTCCAGAGCCACAGCGGCGCGTCGATGGTTTTCGAGCGGTTGCGGCGCAATTCGCCCAGCCATGCGCGGCGCGTGGGCGGGTCCATCTGGCGCGCGTGCGCCTTGCCCACCACGGCCGCGAGATAGAACGCCACCTCGCGCGCTTCGTGTTCGCCGATTTCGTCGATTTCGAGCTTGAGGTCTTGCGGCAGGAGTTCGCGGATCACGACGGCGCGGTCGAGCAGGCGCGCGGCCCGCATGCGTTCGCCGAGAAACGGCGAGAGATGGCGCGCGCCTTCCACCACGCGTTCCGCGTTGTCGCGCGGCATGGCGGCGTCGCCGTAGCGCGGCGCGGCCGCCTTCACGCCTTCCTTGATGTCCATGAGGCAAAGGTCGTCGCCCTCGATCACGCCGCCGTCCACGTCGAGCAGCACCGCATAACGCAGGCGTCCTAACGAACTGCATCCCTTGACCCAATAGGCGGCGTCGAGAATCTCCACTTCGCCGGTGTTCTTGCGCCCGCGCAGCCCGGCCGGCAGGCTCGCGATCGCTTCGTCGCGAAAGAGCGCGTCAATGGCTCTCGCTTCGCTGCGCGAAAGCGGCCAGAAGCGCTTGCCGAGCGGAATCGTCGGCTTGAGATCGTCGATGCGTTCCTCGGCGAGATGACGCCACGAGCGGCGCACGGCCTGCTTCATCGCGAGATGCACGGGCTCGGGACGCTCGGGCAGCGCGAACTTCGGCTGGCGCGTGGCGAACGCCGACTCGTAGCCGGCCGCGAGCGCTTCGATCATGTGTACGGTCGTGAGCCCCGCGAGCGCGGAGCCGCGCGCCGCCGTGGCGAGCGAAAGGCCGAGGCGCACGAGATCGTGCGCGGGATTGCCGATCACGGTCTGGTCCAGATCGCGGATATGGATCTCGACCTTGCCGTCCTGATTCGCGACCGGCCCGAGATTGCCGGTATGGCAGTCGCCGCAAATCCACACGGCGGGGCCTTGCGGCAGCGAATCGCCGTTGGCCTCCACGATCCATTCGTAGAACTGCGCGGTGTTGCCGCGCACGTAGGCGTGGGGCGAGCGCGCCATCTTGAGGCGCCGCTGCTCGGTGAGGATGGCCTGGCGGTCGTCGGGCTGCGGCAGGCGTTTGCCGCGTTTCGCGGGCTTTTCCTCGTGCTTTCCGGCCGGCTTTTCGCCGCGTTTTTCTCGTTTCGCGGCGACTGTGCCGGTCGCGCGCGGGCGGCGCTTGTCGTTGGCCATACACATTCCTTTGTTATGTCGATGATTCGGCTCGCATCGGCTGCGCGCGTTGGCGAACGCAAATCGCATGCCACGCGAAATGACGGCTAATTGAAAGCCTGACTTTGCGCGCGCGCAGGGTTCACGTGGTTTTCCGCAACCTCATGTAGCCTCTCGGGAACAGCCTGCACGCACGCGGGTCCACGCATCGGCGCCGCCTTTCGGCGGCACGTTCACTTTCCACACGGAGGGTACCGGCTGTGAATATCGACAACCCCAACCATGCCGACGACGCCGGCAACGACGGCACGCTGTACGTGCTTCAGGCGCGTCCTCCCGCGATCGTCGCGCTCTGGCCCGATGGCACGCACGAAGTCGTGCTCGCGAACCTCACGCGCACGCCCGACGGCATCAAGGTCGACGCTCGCAACGAGCTGATCTACTGGACCAACATGGGCACGGGCATTCATCTGGTCGATGGCGACCCGGTTTCCGGTCCGCTGCCGCCCAACGACGGCACCATCGAATGCGCGAAGCTCGACGGCAGCGGGCATCGCGTGCTCGTGGCTTCGGGCGAGGCGGGCACGCCCAAGGAAATCGTGCTCGACAAGGAAGGCGGCCACCTTTACTGGTGCGACCGCGAGGGCATGCGCGTGATGCGCGCGCGGCTCGACGGCGGCGACGTCACCGTTCTGGTGCGCACGGGCGAGTTCCCGCGCGATACCGCCGACGCCACGCGTCATTGCGTGGGCATTGTGCTCGACAAAGCCAACGGCCATCTCTACTGGACGCAGAAAGGCGCGCCCGACGCGGGCCAAGGCCGCATTTTCCGCGCGGGCATCGAGATGCCCGCCGGCGCACAGCCGCACGATCGCCCCGACGTGGAATGCCTGCTCGCCAATCTGCCCGAGCCGATCGACCTCGACATCGATCACCGCGACGGCATGCTCTACTGGACCGACCGCGGCGACGACTCGCACGACGGCAACACGCTCAATCGCGCGCGCATCACGGCGGCGGGGCTTACGGGCCACGAGGTGCTCGCGCGCGAGTTGAAGGAAGGCATCGGCGTGTCGCTCGACGCGCGCGGGCGCCGCGCGTTTGTCACCGACCTGGGCGGCAACGTGCGCGAACTCGACATCGACACGAAGGAAACCTCGCACTTCACGAGCGTCGCGCATCTCGGCCCGCTCACCGGCATTGATTTCGCCGCCACGTAGCGCTACGTGACGCGACGTAACGCTACGTAGCGCGACCTGACGCGTTTGCTTGCGCCGCCGCGCGAAAAGCGGCGGCGCGACGTTTTTATACCGGAGCGTATGCCATGCGCGTGCACCCCTTGCGTCTTTCTCCCGGCGACGACGTGCGTCACGCCGTGGTCGAAGCATTGAAGTCGTGCAACGCGAGCGCCGCGTTCGTGCTGCAAGGCATCGGCAGTCTCGGCGCGGCGCAGGTGCGCTTCGCGGGCGCCGAATTGCCCGCCGAACTGCGCGGCGACCTCGAAATCCTGACGCTCGCAGGGTCCGTTTCGCCCGACGGCGCGCATCTGCACGTGTGTGTTTCCGACGCGTGCGGTCACGTGTCGGGCGGCCATGTCGCGCCGGGCTGCATCGTTCGCACGACGGTGGAATTGCTGCTGGCGCTGCTGCCCGACCATCGCTTTTCGCGCGAGCACGATCCGCAAACCGGTTACGCGGAACTGACGATTCGGCAGGCCGGGCAACCAGACGGCGCTTCGTGACGGGCGCCTGGCGGGTAGCGGCGGGCAGCGGCGGGTAGCGGCGCGAGCCGCCGCGCGCTTCAGCGCTTGACGGGAAAGACCTTGTTTTCCGCGATCACGTACACGCTGTCGCGCGCGGCGCCGGCGCTCACTTCGAATCCGCCGGTGAACGCGCCGAACGCGGGCAGCACGCCCGCGCGGTCGCCAAACCGGAAGCACGGCAAGCGCACGCTGTCGAAGCCGCTGGCGAGCCGGAAAACCGGATGCTCGTGGCCCGCGAGCGCGTACGCGTGATCGACGTATTGAGGATGATGGCAGAGCGCCCACGGTCCGAGACGATACGGCTCGGCCACGGTATGCACGCCGAATTCGGCGGCGAGCGCGCCCGCGTGCCGGTCGTGATTGCCTTCGACGAGCAGCAGATGCAACTCGCGATGCCCCGCGCGCCAGCGGCGCAACGCATTCAGCATGTCCTGCGCATGAGATTCGCGCGCATGCAGCAAATCGCCGAGAAATACGAGGGATTGCGGCCGATGCGCGGCGATCAGCCGGTCGAGCCGCGCGAGCGTTTCGCCGGTCGAGCCGGCGGGAACCGGTATGCCGCGCGCGCGAAACACGGCGTCCTTGCCCAGATGCACGTCGGCGACGAACAGGCTTTGGCGCGCCGGGTCGTAGGCGGCACGCTCCGCGCTAAGCGTCAACGCATGACCGTTCACGTCGATGGTCAGCGAATCATCGCTCATGAGCGCCCTCGCGTTGCGCCGCTTTTTCGAGTTCCGCGAGCATGCGCTCGACGCGATCCGCGAGCTTTTCGGTGGTCACCTTTTCGCGCAGGCGCGCGACGATCAGCGGAAACGCGAACGGCGTGGGCTTTTTCGGCTGCGTGAGCACGAGCCGGCTTTCGTTCATGCGCACGAGCGCATCGCGCATGCGCTTGAGTTCGAGTTCCTGCAACATGACTTCCTGATCGGCTTGCGCGAGCAGCAGGTTCGCGCGGTCGTGCTTGCGGAACACTTCGTAAAAGAGTCCGCTGGACGCCTGCAATTGCCGCGCGCTTTTTTGCTGGCCCGGATGACCCTGAAAAACAAGCCCCGAAACGCGCGCGATCTCGCGAAAGCGCCGCGCGGCAAGTTCGGAGGCGTTGAGGCTCGCGAAGATGTCGTGTTCGAGATGGTCCGGCGAAAACAGGCCGTTTTCGATCAGCGCCTGCCAGTCGAACGGTTGCGCCGAAAGCAGCTCGAAGCCGTAGTCGTTCATGGAAATCGAGAACGTGCTGGGCCGATCGCGCGCCACGCGCCAGCCGATCAGCGCGCCGAGCCCGATATGCGCCATGCGCCCCGCGAACGGATAGCAAAAGCAGTGATAGCCCTCGCGCGTGCGCACGTTTTCCATCACCAGCACGCCTGGGCCGGGCAATGCGGACCACGCGTGCTGCAAGTCGAGCAGCGGCCTGATGGCGCGCATTTCGGGTTCGTCGTAAATGCCGTCGTTGGCGCGCGCCAGCATCACGAGCGCGGCCTCGGCCAGTTCCGACGACAACGGCATCTTGCTGCCCGCCCATTGCGGCATGGCGCCGCGCGAGGACGCGGCGCGCTTCACGTACGCGGTCATGTCGCGCACGCGCACGAGTTCGAGCGCGCGGCCGCCGAACGTGAAAACGTCGCCGGGCTTGAGCCGCGCGATGAACGACTCTTCCATCGCGCCGATCCGTCCGCCGGAGAGATAAGCCACGTTGATCGTCGCATTCGCCACGATGGTGCCGACGTTGTTGCGATGCCGCCGCACGAGGTCTTCGCGCGGCACGCGATACACGCCGTCGTCGCCGGCCACGACGCGGTGATAGTCGGGGTAGGCGCCGAGCGAGGCGCCGCCGCGTTCGACGAACGCGAGCGCCCAGTCGAATTCCGCTTGGGTGAGATCGCGATACGCATAGGCCGTGCGCACTTCGGCGTAGATGTCGCGGGGCGTGAAGCCGCCGCCGATCGCCACGGTCACGAGATGCTGAACGAGCACGTCGAGCGGCTTGAGCGGCATGTCGCGGCCTTCGATGCGCTGCGCGCCGATCGCGTAGCGCGCGGCCGCCGCCTCGACGAGTTCGAGCGCGTGCGTGGGCACGATGGTGACGCGCGAGATGCGTCCCGGTGCGTGGCCCGAGCGGCCCGCGCGCTGCATCAGGCGCGCGACGCCTTTGGGCGAGCCGATCTGGAACACGCGATCCACGGGCAGGAAATCGACGCCTAGATCGAGGCTCGAGGTACACACGACGGCCTTGAGCTTGCCGTTCTTCAGGCCGAGTTCGACCCAGTCGCGCACTTCCTTGTCGAGCGAGCCGTGATGCAGTGCGATCAGTCCCGCCCATTCGGGCCGCAATTCGAGCAGCGCGCGATACCAGATTTCCGATTGCGAGCGCGTGTTGGTGAAAACGAGCGAACTGCGCGCGGCGTCGATCTCGTCGGCGACCGCGCCCACCTGGCGTGTGCCGAGGTGCCCGCCCCACGGAAAGCGCTCGATTTTCTCGGGAATGAGCGTGTCGACGACGAGCGTTTTGGGTTGCGCGCCGCGCACCACCACGCGCGGCGTGCGCACGCAATGCAGCAGCGCGTCGTGCGCGAGCGCGAGATTGCCGAGCGTCGCCGAAAGCCCCCACACTTGCAGGCCGGGGCGCCAGCTTGCGAGCCGCGCGAGCGCGAGCTGCGTTTGCGTGCCGCGCTTGTTGCCGAGCAGCTCGTGCCATTCGTCGATCACCACGAGCCGCAGTTGCGCGAGTTCCTCGCGCGCATTCGTGCGCGTGAGCATCAGCGAAAGGCTTTCGGGCGTGGTGACGAGCGCCGAGGGCATGCGCCGGCTCTGGCGCGCGCGTTCGGCCGAGGAGGTGTCGCCCGTGCGCAAGCCCACGCTCCACGGCACGTTGAGCGCTTCCACGGCTTGCTGCAAGGCGCGCGCGCTGTCGGCGGCGAGCGCGCGCATCGGCGTGATCCAGAGCACGGTGAGCGGCGCGGGGAGCGTGGCCTTGCGCGACGCGGACGGCGTGCCGGCATATGCCGCGAGCGCGCCGAGCCATACGGCCCACGTCTTGCCCGCGCCCGTGGTGGCGTGCAAAAGCCCGCTCGCGCCGCGCGCGATTTCGCGCCATACGTCGCGCTGGAATGCGAAGGGCTGCCAGCCGCGCGCGGCAAACCAGCGGTCGATGCGCGCTTCGATGGGCGTGGCGGCTTCGGCCGGATCGTAGTGAAACGGCGCGGGCTTGAAGGTTTCCGCGATGGCGTCGAGCTTCGCCTGCGCGGCGCGGGTGCGGGGCACGCGGCGCGGGCGCGGCTTGCGCGACGGCCTCGTGCCGGAGGATCCGGCATCCGGACGATCGGGCGACGCGCCTTCGCCGATGTCGTCGCGATTGTCGGAAGCCCGGGAGTCGTTGGAATGGCTCATGCCCGCGCCTCGTCGAGAAAGCCCTTGAGCATGTCGAGCGTGTCGGCGTCGTCGATCGTCTTGTCGGTGCGCCAGCGCAGCATGCGCGGAAAACGCACCGCGATGCCCGACTTGTGGCGCGGGCTGGCCTGAATGCCTTCGAAGCCGATCTCGAATACGAGCGTGGGCGTCACGCTGCGCACCGGGCCGAATTTTTCGACCGTGGTTTTACGCACGATGGCGTCCACCTTGCGCATCTCCTCGTCGGTCAGTCCCGAATAGGCCTTCGCAAAGGGCACGAGCGTGCGCGCGCCGTCCACGTCGTCCCACACGGCGAAGGTGAAGTCGGTGTAGAGACTCGCGCGGCGGCCGTGGCCGCGTTGCGCGTAGAGCAGCACCGCGTCGATCGCATACGGGTCGATCTTCCACTTCCACCACGTGCCCGACGCTTTGGTGCGCCCCACGCCGTACATCGACGCGCGCTCCTTGAGCATGAGCCCTTCCACGCCGCGCGCGCGGCTTTCCTCGCGCAACGCGGCCAACGCGGGCCAGTCGTGCGCGGCGACGAGCGGCGAGACGCGCAGCAAGTCCACCGCGAGCGTTTGCGAAAGCGTCCGCGCGAGCGCGTCCAGACGCGCGCGCCGGTCGGCCAGCGGCTGCGTGCGCAAGTCGCGGCCGTTTTCTTCGAGCAAATCGTAGGCGAGCAGCGCGGCCGGCGAATCGGCGAGCACTTTTTTCGTCAGCGATTTGCGCGTGATGCGCGGTTGCAGGCGCGCGAACGGCAAGGGCGCGCTCGCGCCCGATTCCCACGCGAGGATTTCGCCGTCGATCACGGTGCCGTCGGGCAATGCCGCGCCGAGCGAGGCGAGTTCGGGAAAGCGCTCGGTCACGAGGTCCTCGCCGCGCGACCAGATCCAGACGCGGCCCGCGCGCTTGACGAGCTGCGCGCGTATGCCGTCCCATTTCCATTCGGCGAGCCAGTCGGAGACCGCGCCGAGCGTTTCGGGATCGGCCTGGAGCGGGTGCGCGAGAAAGAACGGATACGGCAAGCCGATGTCGCTTTCGTGCGGCGTTTCGATGTCGTCGCCTTCGGCCGCGGGCGCGATCAGCCGGAGATAGCGCGCGGCGCTGGGCGCCTGGCGCGAGTCGGTCCAGCCGACCATGCGTTGCGCGATGCGCTTGTGATCGACGTCGGCCACGCGGGCGAGCGCGCGCACCACGAGTTGCCGCGACACGCCCACGCGAAAGCCGCCGCCGATGAGCTTGGTGAGCAGAAAACGCTCGCTCCAGTTCAGTTCGTCCCAGTAGCCGGTCAGGCGTTCGCGCAGTTCCGGCGGCGCGAGCCCGCGCAAGGTCAGCACGCGTTGCTCGATCCATTGCGCGAGGCCGAGTTCCGATTCGCGCGTGGCGGGCGGCAGCACGTGCGCGATGGTTTCGGCGAGATCGCCCACGGCCTGATACGACTCTTCGAACAGCCATTCGGGCAGGCGCGCCCGCTCGCGCGCGCATTCGACCATCACGCGCGTGGGCACCGACTGGCGCGGCTTGCCGCCCGCGAGAAAGTACGACGCCCACGCGGCGTCCTCGGGTTCGGCCGCCGAGAAGTACGTGACCAGCGCTTCGAGCTTGTCGTTGGTGGAGGTCGTGGCGTCCAGCGCCGCGTAGAGCGCCGCGAAGCGTTTCATCGCGGCGCGCTCGCGGAAGGCGGAGCGGTTTCGGGTCCGGCTTGCGCTTCCGATGGCGTTTCCGATTGCGCTTCCGATTGCATTTCCGATTGCATTTCCGATTGCGCGCTCGCCGGCGCTCCCGTCTGCGCTTCGGCCGGCCTTTGTTCATGCGCTGCGATGTCGCCGTCGCCCGCGTTGTCGGCTTCGATCGCATCGTCGCCGTACTCGGTCGTGAAGGCGCTCGCGTCGAGCCCCTGTTCGCCGAGCCAGCGCACCATCGGCTCGATCTGGCCGTGCGTGACGATCACGCGTTGCGCGCCGGTCGCGCCGATGGCGTATTGCAGGCCGGGCCAGTCCGCATGATCGGACAGCACGAAGCCGCGGTCCACGCCGCGCCGGCGCCGCGTGCCGCGCAAGCGCATCCAGCCCGAGGCGAACGCGTCGCGATAGTCGCCGAAGCGCCGCATCCATGCGCTGCCTTGCGCGGAGGGCGGCGCGACGATCAGCGCGCCCTGGAACGCGGCCTTGTCGCGCGCGGCGATCTCGCTGACGAGCCGCGTGGCGGGCAAGTCGACGCCGGCTTCGCGGTAGGCGCGGTTGAGCGGCTCGACGGCGCCGTGGCAGAAGATCGGGCCGATGCCGCGATCCACGCTCGCCAGCACGCGCTGCGCCTTGCCGAACGAATAGCAGAACAGCACGGAGGCGTGCCCTTCGGCGGCATTGTGGCGCCACCACGCGTCGATGCTCTCGAAGACCGTGTGCGGCGGCTCCCAGCGATAGATCGGCAGGCCGAACGTGGATTCGGTGATGAAGGTGTCGCAACGCACGGGCTCGAACGGCGCGCAGGTCGGGTCGGGTTCCACCTTGTAGTCGCCCGACGCGACCCATACGCGGCCGCCGTGTTCGAGCCGCACTTGCGCCGAGCCGAGCACGTGGCCGGCGGGATGCAGCGAGAGGCGTACGCCGTTGATGTCGATGCGCTCGCCATAGGGCAGTCCTTGCACGTCGATGCCGGGCAGGCGCGAGCGCAGCACGCCAAGGCTCGCCTGCGTCGCGAGATAGCGCGCGTGGCCGAAGCGCGCGTGGTCGGCGTGCGCGTGCGTGATGACGGCGCGCTCGACGGGCCGCCACGGATCGATATAGAAGCCGCCGGGCGGGCAGTACAGGCCCTCGGGACGGGCGACGATCAGGTCGGAGGAAGCATCCACGCGTTCGGTGTATCGGCGGAAACAGGTCGGATCTAGCGTGGTAGCGAAAGTCGTTCCCGGCCCGCGCGGTGGCGGGATTGCATTTGCGCATGACGCGCCGCCCGGCGTCGGCAATGCGCCGGGAACGCCTTCGCGGCACGGCTTCACGGATTGCTTCGATACGTGCGCCTGGGAAATTCAACAGGTTAACTTGCAAGTCAATCTGTCGTGATCTATGCTGCGGGCCATGACACGCGCCCATCCTCCCGTCGAAACCGTCGTTGCCGACCTCATGCTGGCGGTCGGCCAGCTCGTGCGCCGCCTGCGCTCCGAAGCTCATCCCGGCGATCTCAATCTTTCGCAGTCCAGCGCGCTCGCGCGCCTCGAACGCGAAGGCCCGATGACCACGGCCGACCTCGCGCGCGCCGAGGCCATGAAGCCGCAGTCGATGAAGGCGATACTCGCGACGCTCGAGGAGGAAGGCTGCGTCGAGCGCCGGCCGCATCCCACCGACGGCCGGCAGATCCTGTTCGTGCCCACGGCAAAAGGGCTCGAGGAACGCAGCCGCACGCGGGCGGCCAAGCGCGCCTGGCTCGTCGGCCATCTCGCGCAATTCGACGAAGGCGAGATTCGCGCGCTCGCCGCCGCGCTGCCCATCATCCGCCGCCTGGGCGAAACGGCCGAGCCGCCCGCCGCTCGTCCCGACGCATCCGCCGCCGCCGATGCGCCGCCCGGGAGCCGCGCATGAGCGCGAGCGAGGCCACGTCGCTCGATAGCTCGATCTGGAAGATCACGGCCGTCGCGGTGCTCGGTTCGTTGCTCGCGCAACTGGACGCGACCATCGTCAACGTCTCGCTGTCCAGCCTCGCGCAAGACCTGCATTCGACGCTGTCCACGATCCAGTGGGTCACGAGTGGCTACCTGCTCGCGCTCACGTTCGTGTTGCCGCTGAACGGCTGGCTCATCGACCGTATCGGCGGAAAAGCGCTGTATTTAGGGTGTTTTGCGCTGTTCACGCTGAGTTCCGCGCTGTGCGGTCTCGCGTGGTCGGCCAGCTCGCTGATCGGCTTCCGGCTCTTGCAGGGCGTGAGCGGCGGCCTGCTCGCACCGATGGCGCAGATGATGATGAAGCGCGCGGCGGGCAGCCAGTTCACGCGCGTCGCGGGTTATGCGGCGTTTCCGGTGCTGCTCGGGCCGTTGCTCGGCCCCGTGATCGCGGGCGCGATCCTGCATTACGCCTCGTGGCGCTGGCTGTTTCTCGTGAATCTGCCGATCGGCGTGCTCGCGCTCGTGCTGGCGTTCCTGTTTCTCCCCGACGACAGCGAGGAGCGCCGGTCGCGCCAGCTCGACTGGCTCGGCCTCTTGCTGCTTTCGCCGGGACTCGCGCTCGTGCTGGCGGGCGCGGAGCGCATCGGCCAGCCTTTGGGTTGGGCGGCCGCGGCGGCGGGCGCCGCGCTGCTCGCGGTGTTCGTCGTCGTCGAAAAAGGCCGCGCGGGGCGCGCGTTGATCGACCTGCACCAGTTTCGCAGCCGCGCGTTCAGCGTGGCCGCCGTGGCGCAGTTTCTTTCGAACGGGGTGATGTTCGCGGGCCAAATGCTGATTCCGCTCTTTCTGATCCAGGCGTGCGGCCGCTCGCCCGCGACGATGGGCTGGATGCTCGCACCGCTCGGGCTCGGCATGATGGTCACGTTCCCTTCGTTGGGATTCCTGACGAACCGGTTCGGCTCGCGCAACGTGGCGGTGGGCGGCGCCGTGCTGGCGCTGGCTGCCACGCTCGCGCTCGTGTGGCTCGCGCAGCGCGGGCTCACGCTGTTGGTGCTCGCGCCCGCGCTTTTCCTGCGCGGCATGGGGCAGGGCGCCGTGGGCTTGCCGGCGATTTCGGTGGCATACGCGTCGGTCGAGCGCCGCGATTTGCCGATGGCCACCACGACGCTCAATATCGCGCAACGCCTGGGCGGCCCCACGCTCACGACGCTGTGCGCCGTCTTTCTCGCGTGGAGGCTCGGCCCGCACGCCGTGACGTGGGGCGTGAACGCCTGGTCCGCCGCGTTCGTGCTGCTCGCCGCGCTGCATGCGCTGACGGCGCTCGCGGCGCTGGGGCTGCCCGCCGAACGGTCCGCGCAAAAGGGCGAGCGCGGGGCGAGCGCGCGTGAGCATTTGACGCGCTGAGCCGGGCGTCGTCCAACGCCGTGAGAGGCCGTCGAACGCCGCGCGCACGGCCAACCCGCGTATCACGCGGCTCGCGCATCAGTTCGAATGCTGCGCGCCCGTGTCTTCGGCGGCATTCGCGCGCGGCGCGGAGCCGGAGCCGCCTTGCTTCGCCCCCGAGCCTTTCCCGCTCTTGCGCGCGGACTTGCCGCTCGACGGCGCGGCCGTGCTCGAAGCGGGCGTCGCGCTTTGCTGGCCGTAGGGCGCGGGACCGGTGCCTTGCGCCCAGGCGGGCGCGCAGACGAGCGCCGCGCCGATGGCGGCCGTCGTCCAGAGTATGCGTGCGTTCATCATGCCTCCCGCAGTTCGCGCAGATGGGTTGCGCTCCTCCCGCAACACGCGTGCCGCCGCGCCGGAAAAGAGGCTTTCGCGCGACGAAACGTAAGTTTTACCGAGGCGTGCGCGGCACGGCGGGCATAACTGCCGCGGCAGGCGTCCCTGTTTTCCCTACCCTCAAGCTTCGCAGGCGTGCGCCGTTATATCGACGATATGCACTTCCACTGGCCAGCCGCACGGTTGCCCAGACTTTGGCGGCCCCACGCCGCCCTGTGAGCCAAGTTCTGGATGCGGTCCCTTCTGCGTTACCTGATTCCGAAATCCCTGCAAACCGTCCTCGCGAAAGAGGAGGACGCGGCGTTGCTGCTTGCGCGCTCGCGCATCTTCACGTACCAGTTGCCGATGATGTACACGCTGTTGCTCGTCAACACTTGGGGCCTCGTGTTCGCGCATCTGCACGATCTGCCGGTCGGGCTCGGCCTGATCTTTCCGCTCGCGCTGAGCGGCGTGTGCCTGCTGCGCATGGCGCTGTGGCTGCGCCTGCGCGGCCGCGCGCTGACGCTCGAGATCGCGCGCAAGGCGCTGCGGCGCACGAACGTGCTCGCCGTGGTGCTCGCCGCGTGTTTCAGCGCGTGGGCGATTGCGCTGCTGCCGCACGGCGGCGCGAACCTGCGCTTTCACGTGGCGTTCTACATGGCGATCACGGCCATCGGCATCATTTTCTGCCTGATTCATCTGCTCGCGGCCGCCGTGGCGGTGACGATCATCGTCGACGGCGCGTTCGTCTTTACCTTCATGCGTTCGGGCAACGTGACGTTCGAGGCCATCGCGATCGACGCCGCGCTCGTGTCCATCTCCATGCTCGCGGTGTTCTTTCGGCACTACGAACATTTTCGCGAACTCGTGCGCGCGCAGGGCGAGAACTACCGGCTCGCGAATCTCGACAGCCTCACCTCGCTGCCGAACCGGCGCGCGTTCTTCTCGTTCCTCGACATTGCCTACGACACGGCCAAGGCGCACGGGCAGAACCTCGCCATCGGCATTATCGACCTCGACGGCTTCAAGCCGGTCAACGACCTGCACGGCCACGCGTTCGGCGACTCGGTGCTACAGGAAGTGGGCAAGCGGCTCAACCAGTTCGCCGCGCAGGGCACGGCGGTGGCGCGTCTTGGCGGCGACGAATTCGCGATCGTGGTGGACGACGATTGCCGCGAGGCGCGTCTGCGTGAACTGGGCCGTGCGGTGTGCGCGGAACTCGCGCGCCCCATCGTGGCGGGCGAACTGGCGATACGCGTGGGCGCGACCGTCGGGTTCGCGATTTTTTCGGCGCATTCGGCCAATGCGCGCGCGTTGTTCGAACACGCCGATTACGCGCTCTACCAGGGCAAGCGCCGCTCGCGCGGCTCGGTGGTGATTTTCTCGGAGGCGCACAAGGACGCGATCACGCGCGGCGGACGCGTCGCGCAGGCGCTGCAATCGGCCGACCTCGACAGCGAGATCAGCGTGGCGTATCAGCCCATTTTTTCGGTGGCGCGGCGCCACACGACCGGATTCGAAGCGCTCGCGCGCTGGAACAGCGGCGCGCTCGGCACGGTGTCGCCCGCCGAATTCATTCCCACGGCCGAACGTATCGGCTTCATCAACGAACTCACGCTCATTTTGCTGCGCAAGGCCTTGCGCGACGCGCGGAACTGGCCCGCGCATCTGCGGCTTTCGTTCAATCTTTCGGCGCACGATCTGGCTTCCGAAGAGGTGGTGAATGCGATTGGCGAGATCATCGAAACGAGCGGGTTCGATCCGCAACGGCTCGACTTCGAGATGACCGAAACCGCGATGATCCAGGACTTCGAGCAGGTGCAGATCGCCACGCGCGCGTTGCGTGCGCTCGGTTGCGGTATTTCGCTCGACGACTTCGGCACCGGCTATTCGAGCATGTCGTATCTGTGCCAGTTGCCGGTCACGCGCATCAAGATCGACCGGGCGTTCACGAAGCAGGTGTGCGAGAACGCGACGGCGCTTTCCGTGGTGCGCACGCTGCTCACGCTGAGCCGCCAGATGTCGCTCGAATGCGTGGTGGAAGGCGTCGAAAACGCCGACGAAATGACCTGCGTGGCGTCGCTGGGCGCGGACCTGATTCAAGGCTTTTATCGCTCGCGCCCGCTCGATGCGCAGGCGCTGCGCATCTATCTGGAAGGCGAGAACGATCCCGCGCCGCTCTGCGCGTGAGGGCGCGGATCGTGCCGATTGCGCGGATTGCGCGGATTGTGGCGATTGTTCCGATCGTGCCGATTGCACCGAGCGTGGCGCGTTACCTGCCGGCCATCGCGAGCACGCGCTCGGCCATGCGGATGTTCGCGTAATCGACCAGCTTGCCGTCGAGCGAAACCGCCGCGAGCCCGGCCGCCTGCGCGGCTTCGAGCGCCTCGATGGTGCGGTGCGCGTCGCGGATCTCGGCTTCGGTGGGAGAGAACGCGGCGCAGGTGGGCGCGATCTGGTCGGGGTGAATCACCTGCTTGCCGTCGAAGCCCATCGCGGCCGCCTTGAGCGCCCACGCGCGCGTGAGCACGAGGTCGCGGAACGCGCCGCACGGCCCGTCGATGGCGCGCAGGCCGAAGGCGCGCGCGGCCACGAGCAGGCGCATCATCGGATAGGTCCACAAGTCCAGCGCCGTGGTGCTGTAGCTGCCCGCCTCGTTTTTCAGCGTGAGCGCGTAGCCCGGATGCGTGCCGCCGATCTCGACGTTGCGCGCGCCGATCGACGCCGAAAAATCGCCCACGCCGAAATGCAGCGACACGAGCCGCCCGCTCGCGCCCGCGATGGCGTCCACGTCGACGAGGCCGCGCGCCGTTTCGATCAGCGCTTCGATGGCGATCTCGCGCGCGCCGAGCAAACGCTCCACGTCATGCACGGTCGCGACGCTTTCCACCTTCGGCACGAGCACGGCGTCAAGCCGCCGCGCCTCGCGCGCGAGCGTTTGCACTTCGTGCGCGGCCACGCCTTGCGCCGAGGAATTGATGCGCACGGCCACCCACTTCGCGCCCCAGTCGAGTTCGTTCAGCGCCTGCACGGCGCAGGCGAGCGCTTCGGCTTTCTTGTCGAGCGGCACGGCGTCCTCGAGGTCGATGAACACCGCATCCGCCGCACTGGCCGCCGCCGATTGCAGCATCTTCATGCGATGGCCGGGCACCGCGAGCACGGTGCGGGTGATGCGCGCGACAGGTGTGTTCAGCGTGTTCATGCTGCGCTCCCTTGGGTGTCTTTTTTGGCGGCGAGTTCGGCCATGATTGATTCGGTATGCTGACCAACGGCGGGCACCGCGCCCATCACCGGTTCGATGCCCGCGATGGTCACGGCGGGCAGGAACATGTCCATCGCGCCGCGTTCGGTTGCCACGCTGCGATAGCGCCGGCGTTCGACGAGCTGCGGGTGCGCGAGCAACGCGTCCACGTCGTTCATCTTGCCGTTCGCGATGGCCGCGCGGTCGAGGCGGGCGAGCACTTCGTCGCTGCTCCACGCGGCGAAGCGTTCGGTGATGGTGCGTTCGAGCGCGTCGCGGTTGGCAAGGCGCAGCGAGTTGCTCGCGTAGCGCGCGTCGGTGGCGAGGCCCGCGTCGCCGAGCACCGTCGCGCAGAAGCTTTGCCATTCGCGCTCGTTCTGGATGCCGAAGAATACGGTCTTGCCGTCGCCGGTCGCGAACGGGCCGTACGGCGCGATGGTCGCGTGGCGCGCGCCGCTGCGCGGCACCGGTTCGCCGCGGCCGCGCGTGTAGTAGGCGGGATAGCTCATCCATTCGGTGAGCGCGTCGAACAGCGAGACTTCGAACGCCATGCCGCGCCCCGTGCGCGCGCGCTGGTGCAGGCCCATGAGAATGCCGTTGAGCGCATACATGCCCGTGGCGATATCGGCAATGGCGATCCCGCATTTCGAGGGCGTATCTTCCGTGCCGTTGATCGAGAGGAAGCCGGTTTCGCACTGCACGAGCAGGTCGTAGGCTTTTTTCTCGCTGTACGGGCCGCCGCTGCCGTAGCCCGAGATATCGCAGGCGATCAGACGCGGAAAGCGTTCGACGAGCGATTTTGCGTCGAGTCCCTGGCGCTTCGCCGCGCCCGGCGCGAGATTCTGGATGAACACGTCGGCGTTCGCGAGCAAGGCTTCGAGCGTGTCCTGGCCGTGCGCGTCCTTGATGTCGAGCGCGAGGCTTTCCTTCGAGCGGTTGGTCCAGACGAACTGGCTCGATAAGCCGTCCATCGCCGTGTCGTAGCCGCGCGCGAAGTCGCCGGCGCCGGGGCGCTCGATCTTGACGACGCGCGCGCCCCAGTCGGCGAGATGACGGCTCGCGAGCGGCGCGGCGATGGCCTGTTCGATCGACACGACGGTGATGTCGGAAAGCGGGAGAGCGGAGTTTTGCATGGCGTGGAAAGTCCTTGTGATTGCAGGCGGCGCGGGGCGCTCAGGGCATGCTCGGTGCGCCGCTCAGTGTGCCGCTCGGTGTGCTGCTCAAGGCACCATCCAGCCGAGCAGCGGCGTGGATTGCGCCCACACGAGCAGGCTGAGCGCGGCGATCATCAGCACGGTCCAGCCCGCGACGCGCCGGAACAGCACGCCTTCGCGGCCGATCATGCCCACCGCGACCGCGCCCACGGCGAGGTTTTGCGGCGAGATTGCCTTGCCCACCACGCCGCCCGAGGTATTGGCGGCCGTGAGGAGAATGTCGGAGAGGCCCGTATGGTGCGCCGTGGTGAGTTGCAGCATGCCGAAGAGGGCATTGGCCGAGGTGTCCGAGCCCGTGAGCGCGGTGGCGAACCAGCCGAGCACCGGCGAAACCGGCGCGAACGCGGCTCCCGCGCGCGCGGCCCAGATGCCGAGCGTCACGATCTGGCCCGAGAGATTCATGATGTACGCCACGCCCACCACGCAGCACACGGTGAACACGGCCCAGCGCAATTCGTGCAGGTTTTTCGCGTAGGCGCGCGCGGCCGTGCGCGCGTCGAGCTTGAGCAGCGGCACGGAAAGCACGCCCGCGATCAGCACGATCGAGCCTGCGGAAAGCAGCCATTCGAACTTGGCGTTGACGGCGGAAACGCTCGCGCCTCGCGGGTCGACCACGTGCAGGCCGGGCCACGCGAAGCTCGACGTGAGCGCGCCCATCGCATGGGCAACGAAGCCGATCTGCGTGGCCGCGACGACCAGAATCACGGCGGCGTAGGGCGCGAGCGCACGCAGAACGTCGGCGCGCGAATCGCGCTTCGCTTCGGCGGCGCTGCCGCGCGGCGCGTGCTGCGCGACGCGCGGGAAGGCGTTGCCGCCCGTCATCGGCATCGGCATGGCCAGCGCGCCGCCTTGCACGGGCGCGGGGGCGCTGCGCGCGAGCGTGCCGTGCGCGGCGTTCAGGTCGGTGCGCAGCACGCCCGGCGTCCACACGCGCAGGAACGCGATGGAAGCGCCCGCGCAGAACAGCGCCGCGACGATATCGACGAGTTCCACCGGCAGCAGCATCGACCCGGCGAACTGCGCGAACGCGAAGGCGAGACCCGCGACGGCGGCGAGCGGCCAGACTTCCTTCGCGCCGCGCCGGCCGTCGAGGATGAACACGAGCATCAGCGGAATGAACAGCGAAAGCAGCGGCGCCTGGCGGCCGACCATCACGCTGATCTCATGCACGGGCAGGCGCGTGATCTTGGCGAGCACGGTGATCGGCAGGCCGAGCGCGCCGAACGCGACCGGGCTCGTGTCGGCGAGCAGGCAGACCGTGGCGGCCTTGAGCGGCTCCACGCCCAGCGAAATGAGCAGCACCGCGCAGATCGCGACGGGCGCGCCGCCGCCCGCGAGCGCTTCGAGCAGCGCGCCGAAGCAGAACGCGATCAGCACCGCCTGCACGCGCTGGTCGGGGCTTACGCGGGCGAGTGCGCGGCGCAGCACGTCGGCGTGGCCGCTCGCTTGGGTGAGCTTGAACAGCCAGATGGCGTTGATGCCGATCCAGATGATCGGGAAAAAGCCGACGGCGGCGCCTTCGAGCGCGCCGCTCACGACCTGGCTGGCCGGCATGCCGTAGACGAGCGCGGCAACGATCATCGAAACCACGAGCGAGGCGAGCGCCGCCCAGCGCGCCGGCAGGCGCAAGACGCCGAGCAGCACGAACAGCGTGAGCAGGGGAAGCGCCGCGAACGCGGCGGACGCGGCGATGGAATGCGCGACGGGGTCGAATAGCTGGGCGTACATGTGTCTCCTTCGAGCGCCTTGCTGGCGCTTTCGTTATTCCGCACTTCGGTGAGCACTTCAGGAGAACACAGCGTAGCGGCGTTGGCGCACCGCGTGAAATACCGATTGGGGCTACCGGGTATCGGCGTGGCCTATACCCTTCGGGAGCGCGGCGCGACGCTTCACACCCGCGAATCGTCTTGCGCGCGCAGCGGCGGCGCGCCGGCGCGCCGGCCTTCGCCGCCGCTGCCGCCTTCGCCTTGGCTTTGCCCTTGTCTTTGTCCTTCGCGGCGCTGCACCACGCCCGACCACACGCCGCTCTCGACCAGTTCCGCCACGCGTTCCACCACCGCGCGCTGGATCGCGAGCGAGGCCGCGCTGGTGGGCAGCGCCGTGGGCACGCACAGCGCCACGGTGCGCGAAATCTCGGGCTCGACGAGGCGGTGGATCAACTGCCGGTCGGCGGCCTCGCCGAAGGCGTCGGAGGAAACGATGGTCACGCCGCCGCCGCGCCGCGCGATGGCGAGCATGGTGGGCAGCGAGTCGATGTCGGCGACGACTTCCGGCTCCACGCCTTCCCGCGCGAACGCCCGCTCGATCAGCAGACGCAGCCCGTTGCCCGGCCCCGGCAGCACGAGCGGCACGCCCGCGAGACGGCGCAGCGGCACGTCCGCGCCCGGCTCGATGCCCTCCAGCGCGCCGAACGCGTACAGGTTTTCCTCGAACAGCGGCTGCACGGAAACGCCGCGCGTTTCCGTCTCGCGAAACAGGATCGCCATGTCGAGCCGGCCGTTGGCGAGAAGTTCGGCGAGATAGCCGCTCATGCCTTCGACGATATGCAGGCGAATGCCGGGGTAACGCCGCCGCACGTACTCGTAGAGCGGCAGCGCGAACACCACGGCCACGCTGGTCGGCAGGCCGATCGCCACTTGCCCCGACTCCGTGCCGCTCACCTGCACGGCAAGGGGAATCTGCGCCATCTGCCGCAGCACGTCGCGCGCGCGCAGATAAAGCGCGCGCCCGGCCTCCGTGGGTTTCACGCCCTGGTGGCTGCGTACCAGCAGTTGCGTCCTGAGTTCGGTTTCGAGGCCCGCGACCTGCTGGCTGAGCGAGGGCTGCGCGACGCAAAGGCGCTCGGCGGCTTTGGAGAGGCTGCCCGCGTCCACGATGGCGACGAAGTATTTGAGCTGGCGGAAGTCCATAGGCGCAGCTTATCGCATCGGCGGGCGTGCGCGCCTGGCTTCGCGCATCCGGCTTTTACGGCCGCATCGTCGGCACGCGGCCGGCGTGCGACGTACGCGCAACGTATGCACAACCGGCGCACAACCGGCGCACAACGTACGCGCAACCGGCGCACAACCGGCGCTTTTGCCGCCGCCGGTGAACGTCCAGCGAACGAACGCGGCGGCGCGCTGCTATGCTGGGCCCCGGTTCGCCGTTCGTACGCGAACATTCGACATTCCCCGCGACTCATCCGCAAGCGCGGCCCGCCCCGCAAGGCGCGGCACGCCGCAATCGAGCCATCGGACCACGAAGCAGCCAGCAGCCATCAGCCATCAAAAGGCAACGTCAAAAGGCAACTTCAGGAGGCAAGGTCATGGACGATGGACACCACGGAGCGCGTTACTTCGACCGCCGCCGCTTTCTCGCGGGCATGGCGGCGGTGGCGGGCGGCGTCGCGCTTTCGGGTTGCGGCGGCGGCGATTCCGGCGACGACGGCGGCCAGCCCGCACCGCAGGTGGGCGACGTGCCCGCGCCCGGCGGCGCCGACCGCTACGCGCTGCCGCGCCCCGCGTTGCCCGACCCGGCAACTTGCGGCATCGACCATATCGTGCTCGTGACGATGGAAAACCGTTCGTTCGATCACTTCCTGAGCTGGGTGCCGGGCGCCGAGGGCATGCCCGCGAACCAGCAGTTCGCGGATGCATTCGGCGCGAGCCATGCGCCGTTCCCGCTCGCGGCCAACGCCGCTTACGGCTACCAGGCGTGCGGTTTCGCCGATCCCGACCACAGCTACGCGGGCGGGCGCACACAACTCGCCGCGGGCGCGATGAACGGCTTTCTGCAAACCGCCGACACGAACCAGACCTCGGGCGATCTGCTGCCCATCGGCTATTACACCGCGAGCGACGTGGCGTTTTTCCAGGCGGCGGCGGCCCACTACACCATCGGCGACTACTACTTCTGCGGCGCGCTCACGAGCACGTTCCCGAACCGCATCTACCTGCACAGCGGCGCGCTGGACCGGCTCGGCGACACGCTCGACAACTGCTCGCTGCCGACGATCTGGGACAACCTGAGCGCGGCCAACGTCGGTTGCAATTACTACTATCACGACGCGCCGTTCACGGCGCTCTACGGCACGCGTTACCTCGGCATTTCGCATTTGTTTTCCGATTTCCTCTCGCGCGCGGCGGCGGGCACGCTGCCGCCGTTCTGCATGGTCGATCCGGCGTTCGCGGGCGAGGAAGCAGGCGTGTCCTCCGACGACCATCCGCATGCCGACATCCGCAACGGCGAGGCGTTTCTCGCGCAGGTCTACGAAGCGCTGCGCACGAGCCCGACCTGGGGCAGCACGCTGCTGATCGTGGTGTACGACGAGTGGGGCGGATTTCTCGAGCACGTCGTGCCGCCCACGCGGCCGGTGAGCAAGCGCGAATACGCGCTGGGCAACGACGGCAAGCTCGGCTTTCGCGTGCCGCTCGCGCTGCTCGGGCCGCGCGTGCGTGCGGGCGCGGTGACGCGATATCCGTTCGACCCGAGTTCGATTCACGCGCTGTTGCAGTGGCGCTTCGGCCTTGCGCCGCTCGGCGTGCGCGGCAGCGACTCGGCGACCGTCAATCTCGCCTGCGCACTCGATTTCAGCGACGCGCCGCGCACCGACGCGCCCGCGTTCACCGTCGCGCAGGGACCGTTCGGCGGCCTTTGCGCGGGCGCGGCGGCGCCGGCGGCGTCGAGTTCGGTATCGGCGATCGACCAGGCGCAGACGGTCGTCAACCCGAATGCCGACCGGTTTGCGGATTTGCGCGCGAAGGCGGCGGCAATGGGCTTCCAGACGGGGACGTGAGGGTTGGGGGACGTGAAGATTGGGGGCGTGAGGATTTCGCTCGCTTTGGATGACCGGGCGGCGCGGCGGCCGGTCGGTTGCAGTCGGATCGCAACTAACTGCCGGTTCGGGCTGGCCTCTGCCGACGCTGTGCGGCGATAAAGCGCGTGGAGCGGCGGGTTGGCTTCGCGTTGGTCCGCGACCGGACGCCAATACCGAGTCCGGTGTGAAAACCGATCCACCACCGATTCACCACCGACCGCCACCGACCGCCACCGATCCACCAACGATCCACCAACGATCCACCATCGACCGGCACCGCTCGAAACCGATGCCGTTAAAATCTCCTCATCCGGCGCTTGCGCCGCTCCAGAAACCAGCCAGCTTCAGCGTGACCACCGCTACCCTCGACCAACTACGCGCCGGCCAACTGGCGGGCGCCGCCCAACTCAAGCTCGCTTGCGGCCTGAGCGAATTTCCGCGCGAGATTTTCGATCTCGCCGACACGCTCGAAGTCCTCGACCTTTCCGGCAACGCGCTCACGTCGTTGCCCGACGACTTCGCGCGGCTGCACAAGCTGCGCATTCTGTTCGCGTCAAATAATCCGTTCACCGAACTGCCCGCCGTGCTCGGCGACTGCCCGGCGCTTTCGATGGTCGGCTTCAAGGCGAACCGCATTCGTCACGTAACGGCGGCATCGTTGCCGCGCGCGCTGCGCTGGCTGATTCTCACCGATAACGCCGTCGAAACCCTGCCGCCCGAAATCGGCGCGCGCCCGCAGTTGCAAAAGCTGATGCTCGCAGGCAACCGGCTGCGCACGTTGCCCGCGACGATGGCCGCCTGCACGCAACTCGAACTGCTGCGCATTTCGGCGAACCAGCTCGAAGGCTTGCCCGGCTGGCTGCTGCAATTGCCGCGGCTCGCGTGGCTCGCCTATGCGGGCAATCCGTTCAACGCGCAACGCGAGCGCGCCGCGCAGGACGGCGCCGGCGTGCCCGAGATCGACTGGCACACGCTCGCGCTCGGGCAGACGCTGGGCGAGGGCGCGTCGGGCGTGATCCATCGCGCGACGCGTCTGCTGCGCGACGGTCATCCCGCCGAAGCGGTTGCCGTGAAGCTTTTCAAGGGCGCGGTGACGAGCGACGGTGTGCCCGACCTCGAAATGGCGGCGTGCCTGCAAGCGGGGCGGCACCCGAATCTGATTCCCGTGCTCGGCAAGATCGCCGGGCATCCGCTCGACGAACACGGCCTCGTCATGGCGCTGATCGATCCGGCGTTCGGGAATCTCGCGGGACCGCCCAGTCTCGCTTCGTGTACGCGCGACGTGTATGCGCCAGACCAGCGTTTCGACGCGTCGGTCGCGCTGCGCATCGCGCGCGGCATGGCTTCGGCGGCGCAGCATTTGCACGCGCGCGGGATCATGCACGGCGATCTTTACGCGCACAACATCCTGCACGACGGCGCGGGTCACGCGTTGCTGGGCGACTTCGGCGCGGCGTCGTTTCATGACGCGAGCGATTCGGCCACGGCGCGCGCGTTCGAGCGGATCGAAGTGCGCGCGTTCGGCTGCTTGCTCGAAGAGTTGGCGGCGCGCACCGTAGGCGCCGGCGCGGCGATGCAGGGGCTCGTCGGCGAATGTCTGAGCGAAGCCATCGAGCAACGGCCGACGTTCGAGACGATCGTCAGCCGTCTCGATGCGATGCGCGCCTGAGCGCCGGTGAGCGCGCCGGCCGCTCCGTTCGAGCGCCGCGCCCGACGACCCGGCCGAAACTCCGGTCGTGTCGTCGAACAACGCCTGGACGCGGAGCGCGAGCCTTGCGCCTTGAACAATAGTTCGGATTGCTAACGATAAGGCGTGCGCGCGCTGTTAGCCCGCTTTTCAGCCGCTTTTTTAGCCCGTTTTTTCCCCGCGCGCATATTGCAGAAACGCGCGTACCGCGCGCGAATTTTCGTGGCGCCGGTGCAGCAAGGCGATTTCCGAGGCGATCGGCTTGCCGGTCAGCGGCCGATAGACCACGCCCGGCAGCGTGATGCACGCGCACACCGAGCCGGGCACGACGGCCACCGTGCCGTCGAGCGACACGCTGGCCATCACGGCGATCAGCGGGCCGGGCCGTTTGCCTGCCGGCGCCGGAAAACGCCCGCGCCGCGCGACTTCCAGCGTGCCGAAATCCTGCTCGGGCACGGCAAAGCGCGCGTGACGCAACTGCGGCGGCGCAATGGCGTCGAGCGCCGCCAGCGGCGAATCGGCGGGCACCGCCACCACGAATTCGTCGCGATGCACGCCAGTCGCCTGAAGCCCCTCGGGAAATGCCATCGGCGGCCGGATATAGGCGACATCGAGTTGCCGGTCGGCGATTGCCGCGGGAATCTCTTCCATCGGCACTTCGTTCAACGTCACCTCGATGCGTGCATGCAATTCGCGAAACCGCATGAGTGTTTTACGCATCACGCCCGCATACACCGCCGAAGCGACATAACCGATGCGAATGCGCCCCAGTTGACCGCGCTCCGCGAGCAGGCCGTTTTCGCGCGCGGCGTCGAGCTGCGCGAGCACGGCGGCCGCGCCCGGCAAATACGCTTCGCCGGCGCTCGTGAGCGAAACGCTGCGGCGCGTGCGATGAAAGAGCCGGAACTTGAGCAGTTGTTCGGCGTCGCGAATCTGCTTGGTGAGAGAAGGCGGCGCAATGCCGAGTTCTTCGGCGGCGCGCGCGAAATGCAGATGGCGCGCCACGGCAAGGATGCAGCGCAGGTGTCGAAGTTCGAGTTGCATGGCGTGGTGTATTCATCGGCGAATGAATACACATGATTCTATCGGCTATCGATTCTTAACACGTCACGCATTAGCATCGCGCTTGTCATGCAGGCTTGTCATGCAATTTTTCTCGTGATTCCAGGGAACGCGTTATGGGGAAGGGAAGCAACGAGGCGCGGTTCGAAGGCGCGATCGCCGCCGTGCCGCCGCTTGAAACCGACCGGTTCGCCGCGCGCCGCTCGGCGGGCTTTCTGCTCGCCACCGCATCGGCCACCTGTGCGCTGATCTCGCTCGACACCAATATCGTCGCGGTGTCGCTGCCGTCGATCGCGCGCTCGTTTCATGCGGGCTTCGCAGAAGTGGAGTGGGTCGTGAGCGCGTACATGGTGTCGTTCGCCTCGTGTCTGCTGCCGATGGGCGGCCTGGCCGACCGTTACGGCCGCAAGAAGATGCTCGTGCTCGGCCTGCTCGTGTTCGCGCTCGCTTCGTTGGGCTGCGGGCTTGCGCCGAGCGTCGCGGTTCTCAACGTTTCGCGCGCATTCAAGGGCGTGGGCGCGGCGATGCTGCTGACCGCCGCGCTCGCCGCCATCGCGCACGCGTTTCCGGGGCCGCGCGAGCGGGCGCGCGCGTGGGCGATCTGGGGCATGACGATGGGTATCGCCACGACGGTCGCGCCGCTCGTGGGCGGCGTGATCACGCAATGGATCGGCTGGCGCTGGATCTTCCTGCTCAATCTGCCGGTGTGCGCGGCGCTGGTGTTTTGCGCGCGGCGCGCCGTTGGCGAATCGCGCAATCCGCATGCGCAACGTGTCGATTTCGCGGGCAGTTTGCTGTTCGGCGTGGGACTCGCGTGCGGCATCTGGGCGTTGATCGGCGCGCAAAGCGATGGCTGGCAAAGCGCCGCGACGATCGCGCGTTTCGCGGCGTGCGCCGTGCTGATCGCGTGCTTCGTGGCGGTGGAGAAGCGGCTCGCGCATGCGGTGATCGACTTGTCGCTGTTCTCGCAGGCGCGCTTCGTGGCCGCCGTGCTCGGCATGTTCGGTTACGCGGCGTGCGCGCAGGTCATGATGACGTTCCTGCCGCTTTATTTGCAGAATGCGTTCGAGTGGTCGCCGGTTCTCGCCGGCATCGGCATGTTGCCTTTCGCGCTGTCGATGATCGTCGGGCCGTATCTCGGCGCGCGTCTCGCTAGACGCTTGAGCGGGGCGACGTCGACGCTTTCCGCGGGTCTGTGCCTCGTCGGGCTCGGCAATCTGTTGACGGCGGCCGTGGCGCCCGCGGGCGAATACGGCTGGGTCGCGCTCGGGATGATCGTCACCGGGCTGGGCGCGGGCGTGCTCAACGGCGACACGCAAAAGGCGATCATGGCGTGCGTTCCCACGCATCGCACCGGCATGGCTTCGGGCATCAGCACAACTACGCGTTTCACGGCGATCGTCACTTCGGTGGGCGTGCTGGGCGCGGTGCTCGCCGCCCGCACGCAGGCGGCGCTCGATGCTTCGGCGGCCTGTCGCGGTGCGGGGCGCGCGTGCGTGGACGCATCGTTCATGTCGAACCTGCTCGCAGGCGATTTCGCCCATGCGCTCGCGCGCGTTGCGCCGAACGTGCGCGACGCCATGGCCACGGCCGCGCCCGCGAGTTTCGCGAGCGGTTTTGCGGCGGCGCTGGCCGTGGCGGGTGCGCTGGCCGTGGCCGTCGCGCTCGCGATCTGGCTGCTCGCGGGGCGGCGCGGCGAGGCATGAAGCGTCGTGGATGCCTTGCAGGCCCCGCGCGCATCGGGATTCGCGTTCGAATCGGCGAATGAAGCGGCAGAACGAGGCCGCAGAACTGAGCCGCAGAACGAAGCCGCGAGCGAGGCCGCAGAACGAAGTCGCAGAGCGAAGTCGCAGAGCGAAGTCGCAGAACGAAGTCGCAAAACGAGGCCGCAGAGCGAAGTCGCAGAACGAAGCCTCGAATGAAGCCGCAAAACGAAGCGGCGAATGAGGCCGCAGAACGAAGTCGCAAACGAAGCCGCAAAACGAAGCGGCGAACGAAGCGGCGAGCGAGGCGGCGAATGAAGCGGCAGAACGAAGCCGCAGAGCGAAGCGGCAGAGCGAAGTCGCAGAGCGAAGTCGCAAAACGAAGTCGCAAAACGAAGTCGCAAAACGAAGTCGCAAAACGAAGTCGCAAAACGAAGCCGCGAATGAAGCCGCAAAACGAGGCCGCAAAACGAAGTCGCAGAACGAAGCGGCGAACGAAGCCATGAACGAAGCCCTGAAGCCGCGCAGCCACCGCGTACTAATGCGCGTATCGACGCCCGTCGCTTGCCGCTCCCGCTCCCGCCGCCGCCGCGTTTAGAACGACTCGCCGACTAGCGCCTCGCTCTGGCGCCACAGCGCGCGGGCGTTCTCGGGATCGAGCGCGTAGTGCCGCACGCCTTCGCTCACGGGCGTGATCGTCACGTCGTCGGCAACGACTTCGCTCGTGTGGCAGTTCTCGCAATAGCGGCCGCCCACCTCATCGGCTTGCGCGACCACGGCCGCCCACACGGAAGTCGCCGCGCCCTGGGGCACGCTCTTGAACTCGAACGGCGGCTTGCCTTCCTCGGCAAGCTGGCGGTTGATCTGCTCCAGAAAACCCGTGAGCTGCGATTCGTCCATGTGACGCGCGAGTTCCGTGTTGATGCCGCCAGGATGCACGGCGGCGGCGCGCAAGCCGCGCGCGCGATGACGCTCGTCGAACGCCACGGCGAACAGGATGTTCGCCGTTTTCGAGCGGCCGTAGGCGACGAACGGGTCGTAAGGCGTGCGCTCGAAGCCGGGATCGTCGAGATCGACGTTCGCGAAACGATGCCCCGACGACGCGAGCATCACCACGCGGCCGCCGTCGCGAATCTGCTTTTCGATGCGGTTCACGAGCACGAAATGCCCGAGGTGATTGGTGCCGAATTGCGTTTCGAAACCGTCGGCGGTCTTGCCCTGCGGCGTGGCCATCACGCCCGCGTTCGCGATCACCACGTCGAACGGCTGGCCGGCGGCCACGAGCGCGTCGGCGCAGGCGCGCACGCTGGCGAGATTCGCGAGATCGAGTTCGACCAGTTCGATACTGCCGCCCGCCGCTTGCGCCTCGCGCCGCGCGGCCTCCGTGGCGCGCCGCGCCTTGTCCAGATCGCGCGCCGCGCCGACCACCTGCGCGCCGCGCGCCGCGAGCGCGCGCGCCGTTTCCACGCCGAGTCCCGCCGAAACGCCCGTGACGAAAATACGCTTGCCATGCAGGTCGATGCCCGCGAGCACCTCGTCCGTGGTGGTTTTTGCACCGAAGTTCTGCGCCATGTTCGCTTCTCCTTCCGCAATAATGTGAAGTCTTTTATCATCAAAAGACGAAACGGAGATATCCTCCGCTTTGTGAATATACTAAACGGAGAGAATCTCCGCTTGCAAGCCGCATTTGCAAGTTTCGATTGCACCTGACGATGTCCAAGACCGAATCGACGCCAAAAGAACGGAAGCCGCGCGCCGACGCGCAGCGCAATCGCGAGCGCATTCTCGAAGAAGCGAAAAAGGCGTTCACGCGCGTGGGAGGCGAGATCAGCCTGGATGAAGTGGCGCGCCTCGCGGGCGTGGGGCCGGGCACGCTGTACCGGCATTTCCCGACCCGCGAGGCGCTGCTCGAAGGCGTGTACACGGCCGAAGTCGAAAAGCTCGCGCGCGAGGCGCGCCAGCTCGCGCAAACGCTGCCGCCCGGGGAGGCGCTGCGCGCGTGGATGCTGCTATTCGTCGATTACATCGCCACCAAGAAGATCATCGCGCCCGCGTTGAATTCGATCGTGGGCGGCGCGACGCCGGTGTTCGAGGCGTCGGGCGCGCTCATCAAGGGCGCGATTCAGGCGCTGGTGACGCGCGCGATCGAAAACGGCGACATGCGCGCGGACCTCGATCCGCTCGATCTGCTGCGCGCGCTCGTGGGGGTGTCGAACGTGGCGTCGGCGCCGGAGTGGCAGGACAGCGCGCGCCGGCTCGTCGACATCCTGCTGCTCGGCTCGAAGCCGCAAGCGTAGCGCCGCGCGTCGAGCGGGCGCCGCGCTCGGGCTTAGCGTTGCGCGCCCGGGAATTCGCCGATTTGCTGGAACACGGAAAGCCAGTCTTCGAGATGCCACGTTTTCGCGATCAAGCCGTCGCGCAGTTCGTGGAACGAGTGAATCGCGAAACGCACGGGTTTCGCGCTGCCCGCGATGCCGAACAGTTGGCCCTCTTGCGTGCCGCTCACCTGCGCGCGCACGCCCACTTTTTGCGCGTTCGCGACCACGTCGAGAATCTCGATGCGGATGTCGGGGAACGCCTCGCTCATGCGAACGAAAATGGCGGCCATTTGCTCGGCGCCATGCGCTGCGCTGTTGGGCGCGAGCGTGGGAATGTACTGCCAGTCCTCGGTGACGGCCTTGCGCAGCAGCGCGACGTCGCGCTGCTCGAAGGCGTGATAGAACGCGCGAATGACTTCGGGCGCTTCGGGCTCACGGTTGCTGCGATCGTCGATGCGGGACACGTCCACCTCCGTTGCGGGCGTTGAGATTGATCGGGCTTCGTTCGTTGCGATGATTCGCCGATCATACGCGCAAGCGGTGGAGGGGCCGCCCATTGCGGCGCGTTAGCCTTCCTGCCGCTCAACGGCAGGGCGAGCGCGGCAGAGACGGCGAGAGGATCGCGCTCGCGAAATGCAGTTCCGCCGGGTGGCCGCCGGTCCGGCTTTTGAGCCGGCCGATCATGACCGCGGCACGACCGGCGCGACCGGCACGACCGGCACGACGCGCGGCTTGGGGCACAGTCGCGTCGGGCCGGCCAATGCGCGGTTTATCGCCAATGCGCGGCTATCGTGCGCGGGCTTTCGCGGTGTATCCGCGCGCCGAGCCAGGCTGGCGAAGAAGCCCCCTCACGTCCCCACCACCCCCGGCATCGCGTCATTCGCCGACGCCGTCTGCGTATGGGCAAACGCCACCGGCTCGACAGGCGTCCAGCCGTCCGGCGACGAAGGCGTGAGCGGCGCCAGCGGCGTTCGATGCGCGTCCGGCAGCGGCGGCGGTCCGCCGTCGGCGATCATGCGAAAGGCCCGGCTCATGTCGTCGGCGAGCGGGCGGTCGTCGCGATACGGCGGCAGCGCGGCGCGCACCTTTGCGTAGAGCGCTTCGGTGTAAGGCGCGCGCGCGGCCGTGACCGGTTGCAGATCGTAGGCCTGCGCGGCCGCGAGCAACTCGATGCCGAAAATGCGGCTGCTGTTCTCGATCACCGCGAGCGCCTTGAGCGCGGCCGGCGTGGCGTGGCACAGGTGATCTTCCTGTAGGCCCGAGGTCACGCCGCCGTCGAGGCTCGCGGGCGCGGCTTCGCGGCGGTTCTGCGCGACCAGCGCGGCCGCCGTGTACTGCGCGATCATGAAGCCCGAACGCGTGCCGCTCGCTTCGGCGAGGAACGCGGGCAGGCCGCTCACGAGCGGGTTGACGAGACGGTCGAGGCGGCGCTCGGCCATCGCCGCGACCTGCGCGACAGCGGCCGCGAGCGCGTCCATCGCCAGCGCGATCGACGCGCCCACGGCGTGCGCCTGCGAGAACACACGCGGCGCGTCGGGCGTGCCCGCGACGATCGGGTTGTCGGTGGTGGAAGCCAGTTCGCGGTTCACCACTTCGGCGGTGGCCGCGAGCACGTCGCGCGCCGCGCCGTGTACGTGCGGAATCGTGCGCATGCTGAGCGGGTCCTGCGTGCGCCGCCCGAGCGCGGCCGCGAGCAGGCCGCTGCCTTCGAGCGCCGCGCGCATGCGCGAACCCACGAGCGCCAGCCCCGGCGAAACGCGATACGCAAGCGACGCCGCGTCGAACGCCGCCATCTGCCCGCCGAGATTCTCGAAGCTCATCGCGGCGACGGCGTCGGCCCAGTCGAGCAGCCAGTGCGCGCGCTGGAGCGCGAGCGCCGCGAGCCCCGTCACGCACGGCGTGCCGTTCACGAGGCTCAACCCTTCCTTCGCTTCGAGCGAAAGCGGCGCGAAGCCGAGCCGGTGCAGCGCCTGCGCGCCGCTCACGCGCTCGCCGCGCCAGCGCGCGTGGCCCGCGCCCACGCACACGAGCGCGATGTGCGCCATGTGGCTCAAATAGCCGACGGAGCCGAGCGAAGGCACTTCCGGCAAACAGTCGGCTTCGAGCAGCGCGACGAGCCGCTCGACCACCTCCACGCGCACGCCCGAATGGCCGTGCGCATAGTTGTTGACGGCGGCGGCCATGATCGCGCGCGTTTCCTGCGCGCCGAGCGGCGCGCCCACGCCCACCGCATGGCTCATCAGAATGTTGTGCGACAGATCGTGCTGTTCGGCCTGCGAAACCACCACGTCGCACAACGCGCCCACGCCCGTGTTGACCCCGTACGCGCGAATGCCGCGCGCGTTGATCTGCTCGACGAGCGCGCGCGCCGCGCCGATGCGCTCGCGCGCGTCGGCGGCCAGTGCGAGCGGAGCGCCGGCCGCGACGGCGCAGATGTCGCGCCAGTCGAGCGGGCGCGCGGAACGGATGACTGACATGGCGAATCCCTGCAATGAATCCAATGAAGCTTCCGGCGCATCAACCGGCGGTCAATGCGCGTTGCGGTCCTGGTGGCTCGATACGAACTGGCGGAAGCGCTCCGTCTTGTTGTCGCCGAACACTGCTTCGGGCGTGCCGTCCGAATCGACCTGACCTTGATGCAGGAACATCACGCGATTCGACACGTGCTTCGCGAAGCCCATCTCGTGCGTGACCACGAGCATCGTGCGGCCTTCGTCGGCGAGCGCGCGCATCACGCGCAGCACTTCGCCCACGAGTTCGGGGTCGAGCGCCGAGGTGGGTTCGTCGAACAGCATCACCTTCGGATGCATGGCGAGCGCGCGCGCGATAGCCACGCGCTGCTGCTGGCCGCCCGAAAGATGCGCGGGATAATGGCCGCGCTTTTCGGCGAGGCCGACCTTGGCGAGCAGCGCCTCGGCTTCCTCGATGCTTTCCGCGCGGCTGCGCTTTTGCACGCGCATCGGGCCTTCGATGAGATTTTCGAGCACCGTCATGTGCGACCACAGATTGAAGTTCTGAAACACCATGCCGAGCTGCGAGCGCACGCGGTCGACCTGGCGGCGGTCCTCGGGCTGCATCTTGCCGTCGCGGCGGCGCTTCATCCTGAGCGTTTCGCCCGCGAGCGCGACTTCGCCGTCGTCGGGCATTTCGAGCAGGTTCAGGCAGCGCAGGAAGGTGCTCTTGCCCGAGCCGCTCGCGCCCAGAATCGAAATCACGTCGCCTTCGTGCGCGTCGAGCGAAATGCCCTTGAGGACGTGATGCTCGCCGAACGACTTGTGGATGTTCCTCACGGAGAGGGCGACCGGTGCGACTGCGTTCATACGTTTCTCCGAAAATTGAGGGCGGTCACGGCGCGACGCGCTGCGTTTCCAGCGCCGGGGCCGGACGCGGCGCGGCGGCGGGCGCGGCGCGCAGGTGACGCGACAGGCGCCGCTCGACGAGGCCGATCACGCGCACCACGATGAAGTTGAGGCACAGATAAATCAGCGCGGCGCAAATGAACACTTCCGTCGTCCGATAGGTCTGCTGAATGATTTGCTGTGCGACGCCGGTGACTTCCCACACGGTGACGAGACTCGCGAGCGCCGTGGATTTCACGAGCAGCACGGCTTCCGTCGAATAGGCGGGCAAGCATTGGCGCAGCGCGATCGGACCGATCACGCGGCGCAGCAGCGAAAAGCCCGAAAGGCCGATCGCGTAGCCCGCTTCGATCTGCCCGACCGGCACGGCCATCAAGCCGCCGCGAATGATTTCGGCCGTGTAGCCCGCCGTGCACAGCGCGAGCGACAGCACGGCGCACACATACGGCTCGCGCAGCACGGGCCAGAGAAAGCTTTCGCGGATCACGCCGAACTGCCCGAGCCCGTAGTAGACGAGAAACATCTGGATGAGCAGCGGCGAGCCGCGAAACACGAGAATGTAAGCGCGCGCGAAGCGGTTGGGCAGCCAGTGCGGCGAGACGCGCAGCGTGACGATCACGAGCGAGAGCAGGCCGCCGATCACGAGCGAGGCGAAAAACAGGCCGAGCGTCGTGGGCACCGCGGCAACGAGCTGGCGCGTCGTATCGAGAAGGAAATCGAAGTCGATATGCATGGTGAGGCCGCCTTGCCGGAATGGCGTGTCAGTTGCGTGCGAAATTGCGCTTGAACGAGCGGCCGACGACGGCCTCCGCCCGGCCGAACACGCGGTTCGACACGCCCGTCATGGCGAGATAGAGCAGGCCGCCCACCACGAAGAAGAGGAAGTAGTCGTGCGTCGATCCGGCGGCCACCTGGCTTGCCCGCAGCAATTCGGCGAGACCGGTGACGGAGATCAGCGCGGAGTCCTTGAGGCTCAACTGCCACACGTTGCCGATGCCGGGCAGGGCGAAGCGCAGCACTTGCGGGATGAGAATGCGGCGCGCCATCACGAGCGTGGGCATGCCGATCGCGCGCGCGGCTTCGAGCTCGCCGCGCGAAACCGCGATCACGGCCGCGCGATACACCTCGGCCTGATACGCGCCGGAAATCATGCCGACCGCGAACGCGCCGATCACGAACGGCGGCACGCCGATAAAGCCGTCGGCGCCGAACCATTGGCCGATGGAGGAAACCAGCGTCGAGCCGCCGAAATAGAACAGATAGATCACGAGCAGTTCGGGCACGCCGCGAAATACCGTGGTGTAGATGTCGCCGATCACGCGCAGCGTGCGAAAGCGCGAGAGCTTCGCCGCCGCGACGAGCGCGCCGAACACCGCGCCGATCGCGAGCGCGGCGATCGTCAGCGCGACCGTCATGAGCGCGCCGAGGAGCAGCACGCCGCCCCAGCCGTTCGCGCCGAATCCGAGCATTTGCAATAGAGCCATTACGCCACCTCTTGAAGCCAGGGTTGGCGCGGCACCGGCGGGTCATGCCGATGCCGCGCGCTCACGCGTGCCGTGGTGTCCGGCACCGTGCATGCGCGCTCAGTGCGCGGGCGTCACGTCGGTCTTGAACCACTTTTCGGAGAGCTTCTTCACGGTGCCGTCGGCGATGGCGGCCGTGATCGCCGCGTCGAACTTCGCCTTGAGCGCCGTGTCCTGCTTGCGAAACGCGAGGCCTTCGCCCGGACCCCAGATCGGGCCGCCGATCAGCGGGCCGGCCGTGACGGTGGGCGTGGCGTCTTTCTTGTCGGCGTTGGCGGCGTAGTAGGTCACGTCGTCGAACGAAGCGTCGATGCGGCCGTTCGAGAGGTCGAGGTCGCGCTGCGGCGAGGTCTTGTAGACGCGAATCGACGCCACGTCCTTGAAGTTTTCGTTGATGAAGCGCGTATAGACCGTGCCCGACTGAATGCCGATGGTCTTGCCCTTGAGCGCGGTGCGCAGCGCCTGCACGGCGGGCGCGTTCGTCTTGTCGTCGTTGCCGAGCGTGAGCGGCGGCGTCGCGGCGCTCGATTTCGGCAGGATCTTGGTGTCGGTCACGGCGAAGGTCGCGGGCGTGGACGCATACGGCTTCGAAAGCGCGAGAATCTTCTCGCGCTCGGGCGTGATCGAAATCGCATCCATCAGGACATCGAATTTTCCGGCTTGCAGGCCCGGAATCATGCCGTCCCAATCCTGCGCGACGAAGTTGCACTTGAGTTGCGCGCGCGCGCAAAGATTCTCCGCGAGTTCCGGCTCGAAGCCGCCCAGCTTGCCGCCGGGCAGCGTGAGGTTCCAGGGCGCGTAGCCGCCTTCGAACGCGATGGTCACGTCCTTCGCCTGCGCGACGCCGCCGCACAGCGCGGCGCCGATAGCGGCGCCCAAAAGCCCTCTAGCCAACTTGCTGTACTTCGCCCGCATGACGACACTCCTGTAATTGAACCGGACTAAATTTGACGGAACGGCGCAGATGACTGGCGCCTTGCAGCTTGTCTAGACAAGATACGCAATCGACACGAATAAAGGAAGCGAGTCAAAAAGAAAACATGCGGTCTTCGGGTAAATCCCAGGCGGCGGAGCGGTGTTTTTTACGAACGACTTTCGGCATGCGTGGGCGCGTTCGCAGACAGGCGCGCTTTCGATCCGGCGATGTGCTCGCTCCCACACGGCCGACGGTGCCGATTCGTCATGCTGTGGAACGGCGCGTCGGTTGCCGGAGCACGCCGCGCCGGTTTGCGCTACCTTTGACAACCGCTGCTTGCCGCGCGCGATTTTGGCCTTACATAGCGTAACCGGCGGAACTAAACGACGAGGCGCGCAACAGAGTCAAATCCGTCGCGGACATCAGCGAGATGCAATTTAGGGACGTTACACGATGAAACTCGAATTCACCGACGCAACGAGCGCGAGGCCGGAATTGCTGTGCTTCATGGTGGCGATTGCCGCCGGTTCGTATGCGCTTACGCAGGAATGGCGCGTCGATCATGTGGTCGACTGCACGCACCGCTGGCTGAACAAGGGCGGCGTGACGATGCATTGGCTCGACCGCGTGCGGCTGGGCCAGCTTGCGCTGAAGATCGCGAAGAACGATTTGCTCGACGCGGGCGTTGCCGTGCGTCTCTCCAGCGTTTCCGTCCTTTTTACCGACGACATGGAACTGAACGAGTCGTCCACGATGGTCCAGCGCATGATGGTGCTGTGCCAGGAAGCGCTGCAAGGCGCGACGGCTTGAACGGTGCGCCCGCCGCATGCGGGCCGCCTCGATCGGCTCGACTTGTCGCCTCGAAAATTTACCGGTAGTAGATTGCAGCGGCTCCGGATGCGCGATCGTCTAGCCGCTTGCCGGGCGTGGGCGCCGCGCGCTTGTTGTCCATGCTTGTAGCCCACGCTTGTAGCCCGCCATCGTGTCCGTGCGCGGACAGATCGCACCAGGCACGCGCATCCATCGCGGCGCGTATTCCACGCAAACTCATCGACCCGAGCCATTTCCCGCTGGCGCGCGCTGTGGCGGCGCCAGGTCCAAACGCTCGCTCGCCTGCCTTCATTCGCGAAACCACGTCGTACACATAACCAGCCGCGCAATGGCGAGCGCATCGCGTTCGCCATTCTCGGCGCTTTCGTGTCGCGCGCCACCGCCGATATCGGCAAATTACCAGGGATGACTAACTAAAAAACAAGGAAAGGCCAAACGATCACCCGACGATATTGGCGGATGCAACCGGATGCAACCGGATGCAACCGGTTACGTACATCGCTTTCCGGGTTCTTTCGGACTCGTTTCAAGCATTGCGAAAATTCTTTGGAATAACCCGTATTTCCCCGTGTTAGTGCCTGTGACGCGCGATCTTGCGCGATTCGACATGTTTCGCTACCAGGAGATTGAAATGGCATTCCGTTTGCCCGCCAAGGCATTGCTCGCGCTCTCGATCGCACTCGCAGGCCACGCCGCGTGGGCCGATTCCGCACTCGGCGCGCCCGTGAAAAACGTGGTGCTCGTGCATGGACTGTACGCCGACGGATCGAGTTGGGAGAAAGTCATTCCGCTGTTGCAGGCAAAAGGATTGCATGTGACTTCGGTGCAGAATCCGACCACGTCGCTCGACGCGGACGTCGACGCCGTGAAGCGCGCGCTCGCGCAGCAAGACGGCCCGACGCTGCTCGTCGCGCACTCGTACGGCGGCATGGTCATCTCGCAGGCCGGCGACGATCCCAAGGTTTCGGGCCTCGTTTATATCGCGGCGCGCGCGCCCGACGCGGGCGAGGATTACCCCGCGCTCACGCATAAATTTCCCGCCGCGCCTGCTTCGGCCGGGCTGCAATGGTCGGGCGACTACGCGAAGCTTTCCGAATCCGCTTTCGTGAAGGACTTCGCGGGCGACTTGCCCGCGGCGCAGGCCGAAGCGTATTTCGCCGTTCAGCAACCGATGGGCCGCGCGATCACCATGGCGAAAACGACGGTGGCCGCCTGGCACGACAAGCCCACCTGGTACGCGGTGTCCACGCAAGATCGCACCATCAACCCCGATCTCGAACGCTTCATGGCGCAGCGCATGAAAGCGCATACGGTGGAAATCGACTCGAGCCACGTGTCGCTGCTTTCGCATCCGCAGCAAGTCGCCGATCTGATTCTGGAAGCGGCGGGACAGCCCGGACAATGACGGCGCCGCGCGAATCGACCGGTTTGCGCGCAAAGAGTCAAAGAAAATGAAAAGCCTCGAAAATTTTTCGAGGCTTTTTTGCATTCATTGACCAGGACGACGAATGCGATTCCGGTGTGAACTTCGCCGATCCCGAGCGTTCGCGACTCATGTACGATGCGAGAAGGGAACGCGAGAAGGAACGCAAGAAGGAACGCGGCGCGCGGCAAGCGGTGTGCAACGACAAGGGAGCACTTATGGATTCGTCAGGCCGTGGGTCGATCGACGCCACAACCGAAGCGCTGGCAACGTTATCGGAATATCTGGAGCGCTCGCTCGATGCGGGCGCGAGTTTGATCCTGGTGCGCTCGCGCAGCGAGAAAAGCGACGTCTATCTCGGCGACGCGAGCGAAGCGCAAACTGACTGGCGGCGTTGCGGCGTGATTCAGAATGCGATGGTCGGAAAGATTCTGGAAGCAACGAACTCGGGCTTCAACGAGCTGACTATCGGCAACCAGACTTATCGGTTTAATCGTTCGTTTACTCAGGTTGCAGATCATGGCGCAGTGGTTTTTTCGCCTTCTTAAGGGCGAAAAAACCACATTTCATCTCTCGATGTGGCATAGTGCGTCAAATTAACTGACTTCCTGAACAGGGAATAACAAAGGAATCTACAGGAATATGGCGACGCTCGAATCGATACAGGCAAAAATCGCAAAGCTTCAGGCTCAAGCTGAAACCCTGGCGGCGACGAAATCGACTGCCGTACTCGAAAAAATTCGCGACCTCATGCATAAGCACGGGCTGACGCTCGGCGATATCGAAGCGCATGTCGGCAAGCGTCGTGGCCGCAAACCCGGCTCGGCCGCGGCGAAAAAGAGCGGCCCGGCGGCAAAGTACCAGGACCCGAAATCGGGCGCAACGTGGTCGGGTTATGGCCGCGCGCCGGGCTGGATCGCCGGCGCGAAAGACCGCACGAAGTTTCTGATCGACGGCGGTGCAAAGACCGTTGCGCCGGTCAAGAAAGCGGCGGCGAAGAAGGCCGGCAACTATGCACGCGGCCCGCAGCCGGCGCTGTATCGCGATCCGGCAAGCGGCGCGACGTGGAGCGGCCGTGGCCCGGCGCCCGCATGGCTGGCCGGCGCGAAGGACCGCACGAAATTCCTGATCGCCAAGCCCGAAGGCGCTGCGGCAAAAACGGCCAACGCGGCTGCGCCCGCGAAGAAGGCGGCGGCGCAAAAGACGGTTGCCGGGAAAGTCGCGAAGAAAACCACGGCAAAGAAGGCCGTTGCGAAGAAGGCTGTTGCGAAGAAAGCGGCGGCGAGGAAGGCTCCGGTAGCGAAAAAGGCAGCCGTCAATGCCGCGCCGGCAACGGTGGGCAACGCGGCGCCGGCCGGTGCCGAAACGGGCGCTGCCACGCCGGCTGCCTAAGTTCACTGCGATTTAATCGCGGCTTCATCAAAGCCGCTTACGCGCCTCATTCGTGAAAATGGATGAGGCGCGCGTCGTTTTTATTCGGGTTTTCTGCAAGGCAGAAACGTTCGTTTTCTAACTGACACGTTTGAACTTGCTCGGTCCCCGGTGGTTTTATATTTCGTATCGTTCGCTCATTGGCGCAGGCAAGCGCAGATAAATCAGCGCAATGGCAATGCATGCCGGCGGATCGGAATGAGCGCGACGAGTTGTTATATAAATCGCCGAGATCGTTCCATTGAAGGCGATGGCGCACCCACCGCTAATGCGATGCGGCGACGCTTGCCCCACGATGTCTGCATTAGCGCGCAGACCGCGATTCTCGACCGCACAACGATCGCCAGAGCGGCGACTTAAACGGCGCGCTCGCACGGCGCGTCGTTGCGAGAAACACGACGAAGTGACCGAGCGCATACGCATCGTGCGGCGGCCGACTTCCTGAAACCGCATCGCACCAGTACGATTTACGACGAGCACGCGAAGCTATTGAATCCGATCGAGCGAAAGAAGCTTGCCGAAGCCGGCATTCTGCTGCGCGCGCACATTACGCAGCGCAAGCTCGAAGTGCGCAAGATCACGCTGTCCATGCATCGCCGACGCGCGCGGCACGAAGCTGGCTTTCGTGAGCGGAAACTCACTCCTCGTCGCGAATCTCGCCGGGCCCTTTGCCCGTCCATCGCTTGAGCGCGCGGCGGAAATTCGCCGTGTCGCTGAAACCGACCAGCATGGCCACGTCGTCGGTGCTGAGCCGGGTCGTGCGCAAATATTCGGTGGCGAGCGAGCAGCGCACGTCGTCGACGATGGCGACAAACGACGTGCCTTCCGATTCCAGACGCCGCCGCAAGGTGCGGCTCGTCATCTTCAAGGCTTCGGCGACCGTTTCCATGCTGGGAAATTCTCCGGGTTTGCGCATCAGCACCTGATACACCTCGCCCGAAACCCCCGACGACGTTTTTGCCTGGCCGATGAGCCGGTCGCAGGTTTCCTGCAACAGCGCGGCGGAGTGACGATGCGCGAGATAAGGCTTGATTTCGAGGATCGCGCTGTCGTAAATGAGCTGGCATTCGTCGGCGCCGAATTCGCACGGGCAGCCCAGATACCGCGGATAAACGGCCGCATGCGCCGGCTCGGGATACGAGAAGCGCGCGAGGATCGGCGGGCAGCTTCGGCCCGCCACGTCCTGCAAATGCGTGACGTGCTGCGTGTACTGCTGCTCGAGCAAAAACTGCTGGACGTCGTGCGAAAAAATGGACGAAAACGCGTCGGGGAACGTCCAGACGGAAGTCTCCGGATATTCGTGCCATTCGATCGTGAGGGTCGGCGTGGCGAGCCGATGATATTTCACGCCGAGCCGGAAATAATCGCGCAGCGAAAGACACGACATCAGCGCATAACCATACATGCCGTAAGCGGCCAGATGAAGGCGCGCGCCCGTCTTGAACGGCGTGGCGGGGTCGCGCGACAGGCGCACGGCGTTGCCGCACACGGCCGCGTATTGCCGCACGGAAGTGAGCGCGGCGGCGTCGTAAATCTCGTCGGGCGCCACGCCGCTGCCCTTCAGGCTCACCTCCGGCGCAATGCCTTGCTCGGCCAGCACTTCGACCAGTGCCGCGATTTTGTAAGGCGCGTAAATGCGCTCGTTCAAGAGCGGAAATTTCGACGACACGGCGGTTCCTTTCGGTGTCCTCCGGGGACACCAGCTTGTCCGAAAAAGACCTTACGCACGAAATCGTATCTCACTACTATTCCGGTAACAAGAGACGGGTCCGCACGGCACGCGCGCGGACCGCCAATTTCCGGAGACAGGTATGCCCATTCCCGCGCAATCGCGTTCGAGCAACAAGGTCATCATCACGTGCGCGGTGACCGGATCGGCGCATGTGCCCTCGATGTCGGAGTATTTGCCGCTCACGCCCGAGGACATCAAAACGCAGGCGCTCGAAGCCGCCGAGGCCGGCGCCGCCATTCTTCATCTGCATGCGCGCGACCCGCGCGACGGCCGCCCCACGCCCGCGCCCGAGGTGTTCCGCCAGTTCGTGCCGGCCATTGCCGCGCAAACCGACGCGGTCATCAACATCTCCACGGGCGGCAGCACGCGCATGTCGCTCGACGACCGGCTCGCTTACGCGCGCGTGGCGAAGCCCGAGATGTGCTCGCTCAACATGGGCTCGATGAATTTTTCGCTGCATCCCGTCGCGGCCAAAATGACTTCATGGCGATTCGACTGGGAGAAGGACTACGTGGAAGGCATGGAGGACATGATCTTTCGTAATACCTTTCGCGACATCAAAAATATTCTCACCGAGTTTCGCGAGCACGGCACGCGCTTCGAATTCGAGTGCTACGACGTGGGGCATTTGCATAGCCTCGCGCATTTCGTCGATATCGGCCTTGTCGAGCCGCCGTTCTTCATTCAGTCGGTCGTGGGCATTCTGGGCGGCATTGGCGCGGACCCGGAAAATCTCGCCGTGATGCGCGCGACGGCGGACCGCCTGTTCGGCCGCGAAAACTACCATTTTTCCGTGCTGGGCGCGGGGCGCCACCAGATGTCGCTCGTCACGATGGGCGCGATCCTGGGCGGCAACGTGCGCGTCGGTCTGGAAGACAGCGTGTACCTCTCCAAAGGCGTGAAAGCGAAATCGAACGCGGAGCAGGTGCGAAAGATTCGCCGCATTCTGGAGGAGCTTTCGTTTGAAATCGCCACGCCGGCCGAAGCGCGCGCGATGCTGGGATTGAAAGGGCGCGACAACGTTTCGCTCTAACGCAGGGTTTTTTCCCGTGGCGCTGCACGCAGCGCATAGCCACATAACAACGACAAGCGGGAATATTTCTGGAGACACCCATGACTGCCGCTACTGTTGATTCAAGCCTCGGAGAGACGCACTGGCTCGCCACGCGCAAGGCGATGGCGAGGCTGCTGCCCTTGATGTGCGCCATTTACTTCATGTCGTTCATCGACCGTACCAACGTCGCGCTTGCCAAGACCGCGCTCGCCGCCGATCTGGGCATCAGCGCGGCGGCGTACGGTTTGGGCGCGGGCATTTTCTTTATCGGCTACGCGCTGCTCGAAGTGCCGAGCAATCTGGCCGCGCACCGCTTCGGGCCGCGCGGCTGGATCGCGCGCATTGCCGTGACGTGGGGCGCGTTGTCGACGGCCATGATGTTCGTGCAAGGGCCGTGGTCGTTCTACGTGCTGCGCGTGCTGCTCGGCATTGCCGAAGCCGGGCTGTTTCCCGCGCTGATGTACATGGTGACGCTGTGGTTCGCGCCGAAGGACCGGCCCGTTGCCGTCGGCTGGATTTATACGGCGCCTTCGCTTGCGCTCATTATCGGCAATCCGCTTGGCGCGGCGCTGATGCAGCTCGGCGGAACGGGCGGCCTGCACGGCTGGCAGTGGATGTTTCTGCTCGAAGGCGTACCGACGATTCTGGTGGGCATCGTGCTGTATTTCACCTTGCCGAACCGGCCTTCCGAAGTCCGATGGCTGTCCGCGCAGGAAGCGCAGGCGCTGGAAACGCATGCGGTGATCGACACGCACGGTCATGCGGAACTCACTTCGGCGGACTGGGTGGCCGCGCTCAAGCGCCCGACCACGATCCTCATTGCGCTGATCTACTTTCTCAATCAAGTGGCGTTCGTCGGGCTGTATTTCTTCACGCCGTCGATCGTCGCGCAGATGCACGTGAGTTCGCCGTTGCTCGTGGGCGTATTGTCGAGCAGTGTCGGCATCGGCTTTCTCGTGGGCGTGTTGACGCTGCCGCGCATTCATCGCCGCGTGCGCAACGAATGCGGCTTTCTCGGCGTGTTGACGGCGGGCGTGGTGGTCAGCGCGTGCGCGTTTATCGTCACGCACAATCAGGCCGCGCAGATTGTGTTGCTCGGCATCACGGGCTTCTTCGCGGGCGGCATCCTGCCTTCGTACTGGGCCGTGGCGATGAAGCGCCTGCAAGGCGTGCAGGCCGCCGCGGGCCTCGCGTTCATCAATACGGTGGGCCTCCTGGGCGGCTTTGTCGGACCTTACCTCTTCGGGCTTGCCGAGACGATGACCGGCAGAAGCGACGCCGGGTTCAACGTGGTCGTGGCGGCTTCGGTGCTGGGGCTCGTGCTGGTGCCGCTGCTAGCGAAGGCCATTCAGGTCGCCGAACGCCCCGCCGTGGCCGCGAATGCCGCCGGCATGAACGCGCGGTAGAGAGGCGATGAATGAATCCCATCGAACATTTCACGCTCGACCCGAGGACGATCCGCACGGTCGGTAAGAACCTGCAACGCCCCGAGTGTTTGCTGGCGCGGCGCGACGGGTCGCTGATCGTGGCGGACGCGCGCGGCGGCGTCATGCGGATCGACGCAACGGGCGCACAAACGCTCGTCTTGCCGAAGCAGTCGGGGGATGGCGCGAGTGCCGCGGCTGCAAACGACGGACCCAAAAACGACGGACCCAAAAACGGCGGACCCGAAGACGACGGACCGGAGGGCGACGGACCCAAAAACGACGCGCCGGCGAGCGACGGCCTCACGAGCGGCTCGCTGCCGAACGGCCTCGCGCTCGATGCGCACGGCAACGTGATTGTCGCGAACATCGGCACGGACCGCGTGGAGCTTCTCACGCGCGCGGGCGAATTGCGCGTGTTGCTCGACGCGATCGACGGCAAGCCGCTGGGCAAGGTCAATTTCGTCTTGAGAGACAGCAAGGATCGTCTCTGGATCACGGTTTCCACGCGCGTGAATCCGTGGCCGAATGCGATTCGCTCGACGCTGGCCGACGGCTATATCGTGCTCATCGACGCGCGCGGCGCGCGTATCGTCGCGGACGGCCTGGCGTTCGCCAACGAATTGCGCTTCGACGCGCAAGAAAGGTTTCTGTACGTGGCCGAAACCACGGCGAAGCGCGTCAGCCGCTTTCGCGTGAAGGACAGCGGCGAACTTGGCCCGCGCGAGACCTACGGCCCGAGTCAGTTGGGCGCGGGCCTGATCGACGGATTCGCATTCGACGCCTACGGCAACCTGTGGTGCGCGATGATCTTCGCGGACCGGCTCGTGGCCATCGCCCCGAACGGCGATCTCCACACGCTCATGGACGACGGCGACAAAGCCGCGACGGCGCGCTTCGAAGCGGCGTTCGCGACCGGCGAGATCGTTCCCATGCCGGTGATCGAACAAACGGGCGGCACGATCGCGCCGTGGATCACCAGCGTGACCTTTGGCGGCCCCGACCTCAAAACCGTTTATCTCGGCTCGCTCAAAGGGAGTACGATTCCGTGTTTCGATGCGCCCGTTGCGGGCTTGCCCATGATTCACTGGCAGGACGCCGCCCGGGATTAATCAGGATGACAAAACAATTGGCCGGTGCTACCCATGAACACTTTTGAACTGCTGAAACCCCGCCCCGGTTTGCGCGTGCTCGTCTCGGGCGCGGCCGCGGGGATTGGCGCCGCGATTGCCGACGCTTTCGTGCAAGCCGATGCGCAGGTGTATATCTGCGACGTGAATCAGGCGGCGATCGACCAGGCCGTGGCGCGCAATCCCCGGTTGCACGCGGGCGTGGCCGATGTCGGTCAGCGCGAGCAGGTCGACCGCGTGATCGACGACGCGCTCGCGAAGCTGGGCGGCCTGGACATTCTCGTCAACAACGCGGGCATTGCCGGTCCCACGGGCGAAGTCGAGTCGATGGAGCCGGACGACTGGGAGCGCACCATCGCGACCAATCTGAACAGCCAATATTACTTCTTGCGCCGCGCCGTGCCGGCGCTCAAGGCAAGCTCGGACTGCGCGGGCATCATCGCCATGTCGTCGGTGGCGGGGCGGCTGGGCTACGCGTTTCGCACGCCGTACGCAGCGACCAAATGGGCGATTGTGGGGCTCGTGAAGTCGCTGGCCGTCGAACTGGGGCCGAGCAATATTCGCGTCAACGCCATTTTGCCCGGCGTCGTGCAGGGCGAGCGCATGGACCGCGTGATCGCGGCGCGCGCGCAATCGACCGGCGTGACCTTCGACGCCATGAAGGATGACTACCTCAAGAAGATTTCGCTGCGCCGCATGGTCACCGTGGACGACATCGCGGCCATGGCGCTATTTCTCGCCTCGCCTGCGGGCATGAACATCTCGGGACAAGCCATCAGCGTCGATGGCAATGTCGAGTACCTCTAACGAAAAAAACATTGCAATGAGATTAAAAGGGAAAGTGGCGATCGTTACGGGCGCGGGCCAGGGCATCGGCGCCGCCACCGCATTGAAATTCGCGCGCGAGGGCGCCGTTGTCGCGGTGTGCGATCTCAACGGAAGCGCGGTGACGTCGGTTGTTTCGGCGTGTCGCGAGGCGGGGGCGGCGGCGATGGGCTTCACGCTCGATATCGCGGATCGCGCGGCCGTCGACGCCGTGGTCGAATCGGTGCTGGCGCAGTTCGAACGTATCGACGTGCTCGTGAACAACGCGGGCATCACGCGCGACGCGCGCTTGCAGAAGATGACGCTGGAGCAGTTCGATCAGGTCATCGACGTGAATCTGCGCGGCGTTTTTCACGCTACGCAGGCCGTGGCCGACTGCATGGTGAGGCAGGAGGCCGGCGTGATTCTCAACGCGAGTTCGGTGGTCGGCCTCTACGGCAATTTCGGCCAGACCAACTATGCAGCGGCGAAGTTCGGCGTGATCGGCTTCACCAAGACGTGGAGCCGCGAGCTGGGTCCGAAGGGCATACGCGTCAACGCCGTTGCGCCGGGCTTTATCGACACGCCGATTCTTTCGACCGTGCCCGACGAGGTGATCGAAAAAATGCGCAGCCAGGTGCCGTTGCGCCGCCTGGGCACGCCTGAGGAAATCGCCAATATCTACGCGTTTCTCGCCAGCGACGAGGCGAGTTATATCAACGGCGCGGTGATCGAGGCTTCGGGCGGCATGACGCTTTAGGCCGCCTTCGGCTTCGCTTTCGACGAATTGCATCGCACACCTGAGTTTTTCAAGCGCTTTGTCGAGCGATACATGCTGTATCAGGTGCAGGGCGACGCGGCGGCGCTCGCGCACACGAAGGCTTCGGCGTTCCCGGACGAGCATTTCCAGCGCGAATGGGCCGGGCTGAACGCCGCCGGTCAGGCCGTGGTCGCGATGCTCGCGCGCGGCGAAACCGACATGCACGGCGCGGCGGGGCTGAAACGGTTGAGCGAATTGACGGGCAAGAGCGCCACCAAGAACACGGCGGCGCAGGCGCTGCGCCGCCTTCACCAGAAGAATCTGGTCACGCGGCTTGCGATGGGCGACTATCGCATCGAGGACGAAGCGTTCGCCGAATGGGTGCGCCGCCGTCCATGAGCGCCGCACGCGCCCTGTTGAATGCGGCGAGTTTTGCTTGCCGCGCGGCGCTCAAGCGTCGATCAGGAATTTCGAGCGGTCCGGCTCGTCCTTGATCCAGTTCGGCGGTTTGCCGCGCCCGGACCACTCGCTGCCGGAAACCGGGTCGCGATATTTGGCGGGCGCTTTCGTTTTGGCCGCTTGCGCCGACTGCTGCGCCTGGGCGATCGGGCCGCGAATCTCGTCGAAAGCGATGCGGTGCAGCTTCATCTTTCGGACGATTTCGTCCAGCACATTGAGCCGCTCTTCCTTGAACGCGGCCTCGAGTTGCGTTTCGAGTTGCTGCCGCTGGGCAAGAAGTTCCTTGAGGTCGGACATCGTTTGGCAGGGTAGTTGAAGAATTCCCGCCGATTTTAACCCGTTCGCGGCCGCGCGCTCGCGAATCGGCCCGCCTTTGCCGCGCTGCGGCGAATTCAGGCCGCGCGCACGTGGCTCGGCACGACGCTGAGCCCGTTGAGCGGCGTGAGGTGCGGATCGAAATAGCTGGCGGCGCTCATGCCCGGAATGTACTGGTCGGAAATGTAGGCGCGGCAGCGCTGCATGAACACCTGCGCGAGCCGCGGGCGCCTGGCGGGCGCGTAGGTCGCGAGCCCCAGCAGCATCGGACGATGTTCGCCCGCGAGGCGCAGGCGGGTGAAACGCTTGCCGTCCAGCGACTGGTTCGACTTCGGCCGCACGTTGAACAGCGCATAGCCGATGCCGTTGCTCACCAGCGAGCGCACGACGTCCTCCGAGCGCGAGCGCGCCACGATCTGCGGCTCCACGCCGGCTTGCGCGAACAGCGAAAGAAAATAGTCGCGGCTCATCGGCAGATCGAGCAGCACCATGGGTTGCGGCGCGAGTTCGCCCAGCGTGACCGCGCTTTGCTGCGCAAGCGGATTCAGCTCGCTCACGAGTACATGCGGCGGAAGCTGGCACAGCACTTCGAATTCCACTTCCTCGCTCAGTTCGAGATCGTAAGTGATGGCCACGTCGATCTCGCCGTTATGGAGCTTGTCGATCAATTCGCGCTGGTCGCCTTCCACCAGTTGCACGTCGATCTTGTTGAACGCCCGCTTGAAACCGAAGATGACCTCGGGCGCGATCATCGGCGTGAGCGACTGGAAACAGCCCACGCGCAGCACGCCTTGCATGGCCTCGCTCGAATCGGACGCAATTTCATAAAGCCGCGACGCGCGTTCGAGAAGTTGTTCGCACTCCTGCATGACTTGCGCGCCCACGGGCGTCAGCGTCATGCCTTTCGACGGATGGCGGATGAACAACTGAACGCCGAGTTCCGTTTCCATGTGAGCGATGGCGGCGGAGATCGACGGGGCGGAAATATGAATGTGGCTGGACGCGATGGCGATACTTCCGTACCGGGCGGCGGCGAGGAAGTATTCCATTTGACGCAGGGAAATGCGATTCAGCATGAGTGGGGCAGGATAAAACGGAGTGGAACGCCACCGGGAAGATCCAGCACCGGTTAAGCGATCATCGCACAAAGCGCCTGTGCCCGACACCGCGTCAAAAATCGCCGGCCGTCACAAATCGCCGGGCACGCCGAAGCTGGGCGCGGCGCGCGGGTCGCGCGCGCGCATGATGTAGTCGGCCACCTGCGGCGCGTAGACCTGCCACGCCGCGTAGAGCGCTTCCACCGGGCATTCGTCGAGCCAGTCCATGCGCAAGTCCACCATCGGCCAGTCCAGCTCGCCGCAAACCAGCAAGCCCGCCGAGTGTACTGGCCCTGCTTCGCCGCCGGCCGCTTCGCCGGCGAGCATCGCCTGCATCAAGCGTTCGGCGAGCGGGCCGCTCGCGCGCTCGAAGGCGGCGAGCATGGCAGCGGGCACGTCGAGCGAGGCCAGCATGTTGCCCGCGCACGCAGCGTGTTCGCCCGTCGCGCTCGCGAGGGTGCCGAGCGCGTTCGCACCGGTAAAGACGGCGGGCGGGCGCTGCGCGTCGATCGTCATCAACTGGCGGTAGTCGATAAACGGCTGGCGGCGCAGCGTGTCGATGGCCTGCGCCGGAGATTCGCCCGCGGCCATCAGGTCGAGCGCCTGCGCGCCCAGCGCGGGATCGGTGATGTTCTGGCTCGCGGCCGCGCCCACGCCGGCGCGCACGCGAATGCAGCGCGCCGCCACCGCCGGCGACGACGACGCCACCGCCGCGCCGAACTGGCCCGTCTGCGGGCAGCGGGCAATGATCGAGAAGGTCATGAAGATAGCCGTGCTTCAAGAATCAGTCGGGAATCACGGCGGTCGCGTCGACTTCGACGAGCCACTCCGGGCGCGCCAGCGCCGACACCACGATGCCGGTGGAAACCGGGAACACGCCCTTGAGCCATTTGCCGACCACGCGATAGACCTCTTCGCGATAGCGCGGGTCCGTGATGTAGATGGTGATCTTGCAGATGTCCTCGATCTCGCCGCCCGCTTCCTTCAACAACAGGGCGATGTTCGACATGGCCTGTTCGGTTTGGCCGGCCGCGTCGCCGATGCACACGCTTTCAGAAGTGTCGAGGTTCTGGCCGATCTGGCCGCGCAGAAAGACGAACTGGCCGCGCGCGACCACCGCCTGGCACAAATCGTTGTCGAGCTTTTGTTCGGGGTAGGTGGCTTTGGTATTGAAGGTGCGAATGCGGGTGTGTTTCATGGCGCGATTTGAACGAGGAGATCGACGGAGCACGCGCTGGGGCGGGCGGCAAGGCCACGGCCGCCGCGTGCGACGGATCAAATGGTCGGTCAGACGGGCGGCGCTGCCAATTTGGTTTTTCCGGGGCGGTGTCTCAGCTTTGCTGAGAGCGCCGTTGCGTCGAGCGAAAACGCGGTCAAAAAAGCTCGCGTCAGAAATTGCGATCCAGGCCTGCGGAAAAGGCAACTTGGTGATCCAGATCAACTATTTCACTATTCGCCTGTACCTGAACAAACCCGCTTTCGAGCCACGGGCGCGGCGGACGCGATTCTCCAATCAACCTACGGGATATCGAGTGATCAAGAAACTACTCACAGCCAGCATTGCGCTCAGCGCGCTGATTGCAGGCACCGCGAGCGCCGAAGACGCGCTGGTCGTCAGCACCTGGGGCGGCAACTTCCGCGACATGATCGACCAGACGGTCGGCCAGGAATTCACGAAGGAAACGGGCGTGCCGGTGAAGTACGTGACGGGCGGCACCATCGACCGGCTGAACAAGGCGAAGCTCGCCAAGACGCCCGAAAGCGACGTGACGGTCACCACTTCGCAGGTGGGCTGGCTCTACGTGAACAGCAATCTGTTCGAGAAGCTCGACATGAGCAAGCTCCCGAACTACTCGCATCTCGTGGATCAGGCGAAGCTGAGCCCTTATCACATCGGCACGTGGGCGTATGTCTACACGATCGGCTATCGCACCGACATGGTTCCGCCCAGCATGAAGTTCAATAGCTGGAACGATCTGTGGAATCCGGCGCTCAAGGGCAAGATTTCCGCGCCGGACTGGGACCCGAGCCACATCATCACCGTGGCGGCGGTGCTCTCGGGCGGCGACGCGAAGAACTGGCAAAAGGGCGAGGACAAGCTCAAGGCGCTCAAGCCGAACTTCAAGGCTTTCTATACCGACGACGCCAACGGCGAGCAACTGATTCAGACCGGCGAGACGCCCGTGGAAGTGCTGCTTTCGATGAATGCGTACTACCAGATCGGGCAAGGCGTGCCGATCAAGGTCGTGATTCCGAAGGAAGGCGCGATTCTGGGCGTGGACAGCATGGGCATCATGAAGGGCACGAAAAAAGCCGAACTCGCCTACAAGTTCATGAATATCGCGCTCTCGCCCGCGGTGCAGGCGAAGATCGTGGCGCTGGAAAAGGCGAGCCCGGTGGTCGACAACGCGACCGTCGCCCCGGCCGACGCCGCGCTGCCCGGCGTGTTCACCACGCGCGACCAGTGGAACAAGCAGACCATCGTGATCGACTCGAAACTGCGCGCGGAACTCACGCCCGCGTGGCGCAAGTGGTTTGCCGAAAACATCATGAATTGAGGCAGGCGCGCTTCGAGCGCAGCTTCGTCGCGCGGCTTTCCGGACGTCATGACGGCGTTCGGAAAGCCGCGCGAGCTTCGGCATTCCGGAACACGACAACCCCATTGACACCATGAATATCTATAGCAGGCTGAAGGGATGGATGATCGCGCCCGCCGTGATCGTGGCGCTCGGGACCTGTGCGGCGCTCGCGACGGTGTTGCAGTTCAGCCTGCGCGCCTACGTGCCGGGCTCGCTCGACGTGGGCGGCCTGACGCTGGAAAATTTCACCGGCCTGACCCGGATGATCTACCTGAACGCGCTGTGGAATACGCTGCGTTTGAGCGTGGAAACGATGGTGTTTTCGCTGCTGCTCGCCTATCCGCTCGCGTATGCGCTCGTGCGCGTGCGCCGTCGCGCGCTCAAGTCGATCATTCTCATCTTGTCGCTCACGCCGCTGTTTCTGGGCGAGATCGTGCGCACCTATTCGTGGACGGTCGTGCTCGGCAGCAACGGCTTCATCAACACGGTGTTGCGCAAGCTGGGTCTGATCGACTGGCCGGTCGATCTCATGTTCACGCATTTCGGCGTGGTGCTCGCGCTCGTACACGTGACGATTCCCGTCACCGTGCTGATGCTGGGCGCCGCCATTTCGCACATCAACCGCGACTACGAACGCGCGGCGCAAAGCCTGGGCGCGAATCCCGTGCGCATCTTCGTCACGGTGACGCTGCCGCTTTCCATGCCCGGCATTCTCGCGAGTTCCACCACGGCATTCGCGTGGACGTTCAGCGCGTTCGCCACGCCGCAAATGATCGGCGGCGGCCGCGTGCCGACGATTTCCACGCTGGTTTATCAGCTTGGCTTGTCCTCGCTGAATTTTCCGCTGGCCGCGAGCCTGAGCATTATCGGTCTCGCATTGACCGCGGTTTCGCTGCTCGTGTTCGGCAAGATGACCGCGCGCCTCAAGCGGATAGGAGGACATTGAGATGACGATCAGACACAGCTTGCCCTTGCCGTTGCGCATTGCCGGTCCCGTGCTCATTTGCGTGATCCTTGCGTTCCTGTTGTTGCCCGTGTTCGTGGTCACGCTGGCGGCGTTCAACGACAAGGCCATTCTCTCGTTTCCGCCCGAACACTGGTCGTGGCACTGGTTCGCGCGCGTGCTGACCTATGCGGATTTCCAGGCGGGATTCCGCTCGAGCCTGATCGTCACCGCATGGGCTTCGGCGCTCGCGCTGGTGATCGGCGCGGGCGTGGCCGTTACCGTGAAACGACTCGATTTCAGGGGCAAGGACACGCTGCAAGCGATCCTCACGATGCCGATGGTGGTGCCGCAATTCACCATCGGGCTTGGCCTGCTGATTCTCGTCGCGCAGATCGGCGCGGATCGCGGCTATGCGATTCTCGTGCTGTGTCACGTGATTCTGGTGCTGCCGTTCGTGTTGCGCAGCGTCTATGTGTCGATGGAAAACCTCGACGAGCGGCTCGAACATGCGGCCGCGAGTCTGGGCGCGCCGCCGGTGAAAGTGCTGTTCACCGTGGTCGTGCCGTTGCTTGCGCCGGGTCTGTTCGGCGGCTGGCTGTTCGCGGCCATTCTCTCGTTCAACGAATTCACGGCTTCGCTTTTCATCACGACGGAAAGCACGCAAACGCTGCCGGTCACGATGTACAACTACGTGCGCGAGTTTGCCGATCCCACGCTGGCGGCGCTTTCGGTGGTGTATATCGTGGTCACGGCAAGCCTGCTGGCCTTTGCCAATTACTTCCTCGGTCTCGGCAAGATACTGAACATCGAGGAAAGCCGTTGACGCGAATGACCGCGATCCGCTCGAACGTTGCCGACTACCGCGAGGCCGCGCGGCGCTTTCTGCCGCGCTTCGCCTTTGCGTATCTGGAAGGCGGCGCGGAAAACGAAATCACGTTGCGGCGCAATCGCGCCGCGTTCGAAGCGCTCGCGTTCGAGCCGCGCGTGCTGCGCGACGTTTCCACGCTCGATACGCGCACGACGCTCGCCGGCCAGGCGGCGGCCTGGCCCGCCGTGGTCGGACCGACCGGCATCAACGGCCTGTTTCGCCGCGCCGCCGAAGAAGCGCTCGCACGCGCGGCGCAAAAGGCGGGCTTGCCGTTCGCATTGTCGACGGCTTCCACGAGTTTGCTCGAAGACGTGCGCAACGTCACCGAAGGCGATTTGTGGCTTCAGCTATACGTGCAGCAGGATCGACGTATCGCGGAGAACCTCATGGCGCGTGCGCGCGCCGCGAAGTTTTCCACGCTGATGCTCACCGTCGACACGCCGGTTCTCGGCCAGCGCGACGACTATGCGCGCACGGGCTTTGCCATGCCGGTGCGCTGGACGCCCGCGCTTCTTTGGGATCTCGCTACGCATCCTCGCTGGCTCGCGGCGGTCGGCATTCACGGTCAACCGAGACTCGTGAACCTGTCGCGCAGCGCGCGGCTGGGCGCCGGCATCGAAGACCGCACCGGCACGCGCACGCATCGCATGGACCTGACGCTGAACTGGCGCGACGTCGCGTGGTTGCGCAGGCATTGGCAGGGCAGGATCTTGCTGAAGGGCATTCAAGGCGCGAGCGATGCGCGCCTCGCATTCGCGCACGATGTCGATGGCGTGGTGCTTTCCAATCACGGCGGGCGTCAGCTCGACGGCGCGCGCAGCCCGCTGGATCTGCTCGGCGAAGTGGTGGCCGATGCGCCGCGCGGCGCGGAAGTTTTCGTCGATGGCGGCATTCGCCGTGGCAGCGATATCGCCAAGGCCGTTGCGCTGGGCGCGCGCGGCGTGCTGCTCGGCCGCGCGCCGCTTTATGGGTTGGCGGCGGCGGGAGAAGCGGGCGTGACCGATGTGCTCGCCATGCTGCACAAGGAGTTGCAGACCTGCATGCGATTGCTCGGTTGTCCTGATCTTTCCGCGCTCACCTTCGACTTGCTGACCGCGCATGGCGCGGCGGCGGCGCGAGAAGCCGCCGCCGCATGAGCGCCCGGTGGCCGCTGCAAGGCGATCAATAGCCGCGCCGCAGATCGACCTGACTCGCCGGGGCGCCGCCATTCGATACGCGCACCAGATTGTCGGCGATCTGCTTCGCGGCGGAAGCGGGAATGGCCACCGAAGCCAGGTGCGGCGTGATCAAAACGTTGGGCATCGACCACAGCGGATCGCCGCTCGGCAAGGGCTCGCGTTCGAACACGTCGAGCGTGGCCGAACCAATGTGGCCGCTTTGCAGCAGTTCGGTCAGCGCCAGTTGATCGACAACGGCGCCGCGCGCCACGTTGATGACGGCCGCGCCATGCGGCAACCGTTGCAGGCGCGCGCGATCGAGCAGGCCGTTCGTGTCGGCGGTGAGCGGCAGCATGACGACGAGAATATCGGCCTGGCTCAGCACGGCGTTCAGCGCGTCGAGGCCCGCATGGCACTGCACGCCTTCGATCCGCCGCGGACTGCGCGACCAGCCCAGCACCGTGAGTCCCTGGCGTTGCAGTTCGCTCGCGGCCATCGCGCCCAGTTCGCCCAGACCGAGCACGGCCACGCGAATGTCCCCGGGATTGCGCGGGTGGCGATACGCCCATTCGCCGCGCCGCTGCGCCGCTTCGAAATACGGAATGTCGCGCGCGTGACGCAGCGTGGCGAAGAGCACGTAGCCCGCCATCATGCGCGCCATGTTCGGGTCGCTGATGCGCGTGATGGGCACGTGCGCGGGCAGGTCGTCGCGCGAGGCGAGCGAGTCCACGCCCGCGCCCAGATTGACGATCAGCTTCAGTTGCGTCATCGGCTGGAAAAAGCCGGCGGGCGGCTTCCAGACCAGCGCGTAGTGGATATGTTCAGGATTGCCGACTTCGTCGGCCTGCACGACGCGCAGCGCGGGAAGCTGCGATTGCAGCGCGCGTTTCCAGATGCCGAAGTCGTCGAACTTGCTGTAGAAAACGAGTGTGCCGAGCGAGGGCGAGGCGTGGGGATTCGTCATGAAAGATGGCGTTCAGGCCCGGATCAGCCGCGCGATGGCCTCGATGGCGAACTCGTAGCCGTCGCCGCCCAGGCCCGCGATCACGCCGTCGGCGGCCTTCGAAATATAGGAGTGGTGGCGAAAACTTTCGCGCCGCCAGATGTTGCTCATATGCACTTCGACGATTTTTCCCGGAAACGAAAGCAGCGCATCGAGAATCGGCACCGAAGAATAAGTGAGTCCCGCCGCGTTGATGACGATGCCGCTCGCCGTGCCGCGCGCCTCCTGAATCCAGTCGACGAGTTGGCCCTCCCAGTTCGACTGCACGAAACGGAGCGTGAGATTCAACGCGGCGGCCCTGGCTTCGCAGCGCGCCTTGAGCGTGGGAAAGCTGTCGGTGCCGTAGACCTGGTTGGCGTCCAGCCCGTAAAGGTTGGCGTTGGGACCGTTGAGAAACCAGACGGTCGAGGCGGAAGAAGTATCGGTCATGAGCGACGGTTCAAGGCTCGAAAGGAAGCGTGATTTGCAGGGCCGCAAGCGTCTGCACGCGCGCGTGCCAATGCGCGGCCTGCGGGTGCGTGTCGCGCCATTGCAGTTGCGCGAAGCGAAAGTCGAGATAGCCCAGTGCGCACGCAATGGCGATCTCGCCGATGGTGAGCGCCGCCGCGGCGAGCGCGCCGGCTTCCTGCTCGATCGCGTCGAGGCACGCCCGCACCTTCACGAGTTGCGCGGCGCGCCACGCGTCCCATTGCTTTTCGGCGGGGCGCGCGGTGTATTCGTAACGCGCGAGCAAGGCCGCGTCGAGCAGGCCGTCGCCGAGCGCCTGACGCCGGAGCGCCAGCCAGCGCGCTTCTGCGCTTGCGGGAAACAGGCCGCATTCGGGCTTGAGGCTGGCGAGATATTCGCAGATCACGCGGCTGTCGTAGAGCGTGCGGCCGTCGCCGAGAATCAACGTGGGGACTTTCGCCACGGGATTGTGCGCGGCGATGCGGCCGTCGCGAACGACGGGATTCGCGGCGCTCGGCAGCAGCGCGATGTGTTCGGCAAGACCCAGCAGATGCGCGCAAACCATCACCTTGCGCACATAGGGCGAGGTCGGCGCGTACAGCAGTTGCATCGAATTCGCGCTCACGGTACGAGCACCAGTTTGCCGAACACGTCGCCGCTTTCGAGCAGCCGGTGCGCGTGCGCGGCCTGGGCGAGCGGCAGGCTTCGATGCACGCGCGGGCGCACGCGGCCTTGCGCGACCAGCGGCAGCACGCGTCGTTCGATGAGGCGCGCCATGCGGGTTTTTTCGTCGTCGGTTTGAGGGCGCAGCGTCGACGAATGCAGACTCAATTGCTTTTGCATGAGCGTGAGCAGTTCGATGTCGACTCGCGAGCCTTGCAGGAACGAGAGGCTCAGATGACGTCCGCCGAATGCCAGCGCGTCGAGGTTGCGGCGCACGTAGTCGCCGCCGACCATGTCGACGACGACGTCCACGCCGCGCCCGTTGGTCGCTTCGCGGCACGCGGCCACGAAGTCGGTTTCGCGGTAGTCGAGCGCGAGCGCCGCGCCCATCTCGCGCAGCGTGCGGAGCCGGTCCGCGCGGCCCGCGGTGGCGATGACGGTCGCGCCCGCCGCGTGCGCCATGCGAATCGCGAGCGTGCCGATGCCGCCGGCCGCGCCGTGAATCAGCACGGTTTCGCCCATCTGGAGCGCGCCGAGTTCGAACAGGTTGTGCCAGATCGTGAACAGCCCTTCGGGCAGCGCGCCGGCTTCGGCGTGCGCGAGCGTGTCGGGCACGGGCAGGCAATGGTCCGCGTGGGCCAGGCACCACGGCGCGTAACCGCCGCCGGGCAGCAAGGCCATGACGCGTGCGCCGGGCGCGAACCGTTGCATGCCGGGGCCGCACGCCGCGACTTCGCCGCAGGCTTCGAGGCCGAGCACGTCGGTCACGCCGGGCGCGGGTTTCGCGCGGCCTTCGCGCTGCATGATGTCGGGCCGGTTGACGCCGGCCGCGAGCACGCGCAACAGCACCTGGCCGGGGCCGGGCGCGGGCACCGCGCGTTCGGCCAACGCGAGCACTTCGGGGCCGCCGGGCTCGCGGGCCACGACGGCTTGCATGGAAAGGGGAATCGTCATCGTCGAGTTGTTCTTCGAAATACTCAAGCCGTGGCTTCCGCGAATACCGTCATGTTGCGCGGCGGCAGCGCGAGCGCCGTTACCGTGCCGATCGGGAAGCGCTCGATGGAGTCGAGGCCCGCCGTGCGCACCATCACGCGTTGCGAACCTTCCACGGCGGCATTCACGTCGACGTAGGTATCGACGTGATCGCCCTGAAAAACGTGATTGACCACGGTGCCGGTCAGCACCGAATCGGCGCCGAGCGGCTCGAAGCGAATATGTTCGGGGCGCACGTAAATGTCCATGCGGCCGCCCGCGTGCGCGCCGCCCACGAGGCGTTCGCGCTCGACGCTCACGAGACCCGCGCCCAGACGCAGATGCAGATGCGTGGCGTCCTCGCCGTGGAAATGCGTGGGCAAGATGTTCACGTCGCCGAGGAACGACGCCACGAACGGATCGGTCGGGCGCCGGTAAATCTCGTCGGGCGTGGCGATCTGGCAAATGCGGCCGCGCGACATCACGGCAATGCGGTCCGACATGCTGAGCGCCTCGCCCTGGTCGTGCGTGACGAACACGGTGGTGACGCCGAGCTCGCGCTGAATCTCGCGAATCTCCACCTGCATCGCGCCGCGCAAGCCTTTGTCGAGCGCCGAGAACGGCTCGTCGAGCAACAGCACTTTCGGCTTGATGACCAACGCGCGCGCGAGCGCGACGCGCTGCTGCTGGCCGCCCGAAAGCTCGCGCGGCTTGCGATGCCCGAGGCCGCCCAGCTTGACCAACTGCATCGCGGCTTCCACGCGCTCGGCGATTTCCGCCGCCGGCACGCCGCGCATGCGCAGCCCATAGCCGATATTGCGCGCGACGTCCATGTGCGGAAACAACGCGTAATTCTGGAACACGATGCCGATCTCGCGCTCGTGCGGCGGCAGGTCGGTCACGAGATTGCCGTCGATGAAGATTTCGCCCTGATTGGCTTGCGTGAAGCCCGCGATCAGGTTGAGCAGCGTGGTCTTGCCGCAGCCCGAGGGGCCGAGCAGCGTGAGGAATTCGCCCTGGCCGATTTTCAGCGAAAGGTCGTGCAGGATCGTCTGCTCGCGGTATTTGGCCACCACGCCTTCCATGCTGACGGCAACCGGCGTGCCGGGTGTCGGGCTGGCGGGGTTGCGGGCGGATAGATCGACAGATGTCATGAATGTCTCGTTGGCAAGCGGGGCGTCGTGCGTCGACACGGTGCGGACCGGATAAAAAATCTGCATCAAAGGATACGAGAAAAGAAACCGCGCGAGCTTTGCGAATCCTGATGCCCGGCGTCGGAAAAACGGATGCGATATCCGGGAGGCCGAGCGCCTCGCCGGGCCGCCGCGTTGCGCTTCGCTGCCGTCACCCCTTTGGTTTTTCCGACGCTGCGCCTTTAAAAATGCTGGTTATCAGCGGCGCGCACCTTGAGCACACTTTCACTCCAATGAACCGCCTGCTCGAACCGGGCAGGCGGGTTCGGATGCTTTCCCCCGGCGCCTGCGCGGGTCGGGCGCGAGATCGAATCGTCTCCGTCTTTTTTTCAGGGTCAAAAATGTCAGTTGAAGCAATCGATACGCTCGTGATCGGGGCAGGGCAGTCCGGCATTGCCATGAGTGAGCATCTCTCGGACATGAACGTGCCGCATATCGTGCTCGAACGTAAGCGCGTGGCGGAGCGGTGGCGTTCGGAGCGTTGGGATTCGCTGGTCGCCAATGGCCCCGCGTGGCACGACCGCTTTCCGAACCTCGAATTCGACGATGTCGGCCCCGACGTTTTTCCGCCGAAAGAGCGCATGGCGAAGTATTTCGAGGACTATGCGAAGATGATCGAAGCGCCGGTTCGCACCGGCGTGGAAGTTACGCGGGTGAAGCGCTGCGACAACCGCCCGGGCTTTATCGTCACGACTTCGCACGGCGTGATCGAGGCGCAGCGCGTGGTGGCCGCGACGGGGCCGTTCCAGGTGCCGCAATTCCCGAGCATCGTGCCCGCCGATGCGGGCGTTCAGCAACTGCATTCGTCGGCGTACAAGAATCCCGGCCAGCTCGCCGACGGCGCGGTGCTCGTGGTGGGCGGCGGCGCTTCGGGCTCGCAGATCGCCGAGGAATTGCGCGCTTGCGGCAAGACCGTGTATTTGTCGATCGGCGAACACTATCGTCCGCCGCGCTCGTACCGCAACCGCGACTACGTCTGGTGGCTCGGCGTGCTCGGCAAGTGGGACGAGATCAAGATCAAGCCGAAGAAGAAGCACGTGGCGTTCGCGGTAAGCGGCTACGACGGCGGCAAGACGATGGATTTCCGCCGCCTCGCGCACAATGGCATCACCGTGCTGGGTCTCACGAAGGGCTACGAAAACGGCGTGCTGCATATCGAAAGCGATCTTGCGGCGAATATCGCGGCCGGCGACGAAGCCTATTTCGACGTGCTGCGCGAAGCCGATGCCTACGTCGAGCGTAATGGCCTCGATTTGCCGCCGGAACCCGAAGCGTGGAAATTGCTCGATAATCCCGCGTGTATCGCGGCGCCCATTCTGGAACTCGATCTCGCGAAGGCCGGCATCAAGACGATTGTCTGGGCCACGGGTTTCAAGTTCGACTTTAGCTGGCTCGAAGTCGACGCCTTCGACGAAAACGGCATGCCGTTCCACAAGCGCGGCATTTCGGCGGAAAGCGGCATTTATTTTCTGGGCTTGCCGGAATTGACGAATCGCGCGTCGTCGTTCATTTACGGCTGCTGGCACGACGCCAAATACATCGCCGATCACATTGCGCTTCAGCGTAATTACGTGGCGTATGAGAAGCTATAAGCCGCACTGGTTTTTTTAAAGCCCGTAGCGGCGCGCGCAAAGCTTTCGAATTGCCAGTCAGTTCATTTCAACTCTCTCAGGTCACGTCATGAATACGCCGTCGAGCAAGGACATGCTTGCCACGCTGATTGGATTTCCCACCGTCAGTTGCGACTCGAATCTCGAGCTTATCGAATTCATCCGGGCTTACCTGGCCGATCTGGGCGTGGAGAGCGAGCTGTTCTACAACGATGCGCGCACGAAGGCCAATCTGTTCGCGACGATCGGGCCGCAAACCGATGGCGGCGTGGTGCTCTCCGGCCATACGGACGTCGTGCCGGCGGCGGGGCAGGCGTGGACGGTCGCGCCTTTCGAACTCACCGAGCAAGACGGCCGGCTGTATGGGCGCGGCACGGCGGACATGAAGGGTTATCTGGCTTGCGTGCTGGCGGCGGTGCCGTTGTTTTTGCAGCGGCCGCTTGCCGTGCCGGTTCATCTCGCGTTTTCTTATGACGAGGAAATCGGTTGCGTCGGCGTGCGGCCGTTGTTGGCGGAACTGCAAAAGCGCGGTTTGCGGCCGGCGGTGTGCGTGATCGGCGAACCCACGGAAATGCGGCCCGTGCTCGGGCATAAAGGAAAAATGGCGATGCGTTGCTGCGTGCGCGGCGCGGCGTGTCATTCCGCGTATGCGCCGTTAGGCGTCAACGCCATTCATTACGCGGCGCGCCTGATCGACAAGCTCGAACAGATCGGCGAAATGCTCGCGCAACCGGAGCATCACGACGCGCGTTTCGATCCGCCGTTTTCGACCGTGCAGGCCGGGCTGATTCGCGGCGGGCGCGCGCTCAATATCGTGCCGGCCGAATGCGATTTCGACTTCGAGGTACGCGGGATTCCAGGCTTCGACATTCAGAGCGTGGCGCAGCAGCTCGAAGCCTACGCAAGCGAAACCCTGCTGCCGAAAATGCGCGCGGTGCAGCCGGACACCGATATTCGCTTCGAGCCGCTCAACGCGTATCCGGGACTCGCCACGGACCCGCAGAGCGACGGCGCGCGTCTGATCGCGGCAATCAGCGGCGTGGCGGCCGACGCACGCGCGTTCGGCACCGTGGCGTTCGGCACCGAAGGCGGCCTGTACGACGCGGCCGGCATTCCCGCCGTGGTGTGCGGCCCCGGCAGCATGGATCAGGGCCACAAGCCCGACGAGTTCGTGACGCTGGAGCAACTCGCGCGCTGCGACGCGATGATGGCGCGCCTCGCCGGTCTGCTCGCGAAGTAAGCGCGCAAGGCACGACGCGCGGCGCGCGGCGCGCGGCGCATTTAACCGTCCGTCGAAACGGTGACGGTTTCCCACGCGCGAATTTCCTCCGCGAATGCCGAGAGCTTGCCGCGCACGAGGCCGAGCGCGTCGCTGCCGAGCAAAAGATGCGCAGGCGGCTTTTCCGAGCCGATGGCCGCGAGCATCGCGCGCGCGGCCTTCTTCGGATTGCCGGGCTGCTTGCCGCTTTTTTCCTCGCGCGCCTTGCGGATCGGATCGAATACCGCGTCGTAGTCGGCGATCGAACGCGGCGTGCGCGCCATCGAACGGCCTGCCCAGTCGGTGCGGAACGAACCCGGCGCCACGGCGGTCACGGCGATGCCGAACAACGCTACTTCCTTGCCGAGCGCCTCGGAGATGCCTTCGAGCGCGAACTTGCTGCCGCAATAGTAAGCAATGCCTGGCATTGTGATGTGGCCGCCCATCGACGTGATGTTGAGAATGTGGCCGCGCCGCCGCTCGCGCATGAAGGGCAGCACGGCCTTCGTCATCGCCACCGCGCCGAATACGTTCACGTCGAATTGACGCCGCATTTCGGAAAGCGGCGACTCCTCCATGATGCCTTCGTGGCCGTAGCCCGCATTGTTGACGAGCACGTCCACCGGTCCCACGCTGGACTCGACATGCGCCACCACGGCGTCGATCGCATCGAAGTCGGTGACGTCGAGCACGACACCCACCGCGCGCCGGGTGTCTTTCGCGTCTTTTGCGCCCTGTGCCGCGAGCGATTCGAACTCGCGCCTGGCTGCCTCGCCGCGCACCGTTCCCACGACCGTATGGCCCGCGTCCAGCGCTTCTTGCGCAAGGGCGCGGCCAAAGCCGCTGCTTACGCCGGTGATGAGCAGAATCTTGCTGGTTGCCATCGAAGCTTCTCCCGAATAACGTTTGGAAAGTGCATACTAGTCTGGCGACTCCCGGCGGGTAAGTCGAATTCCGTTGAATTTCTTGCACAAAACTATGAGCGCCAAACGCACCGATCTTTCCGCGCGCAGCCAGAAGCGCATGGCCGCGCTGCTGCGCGCGCTCGCGCCTGAAGAGGGCTACAACCTCACGGCGTTGCCGAGCGTGCGCATTCTGCGCGCCAATCGCGCGCTCGCGCGCACGCCGGTTCTGTACGATCCCGGCATCGTGATCGTTTGTCAGGGGCGCAAGCGCGGTTATTTCGGCGAGCAGCTTTATCTCTACGACGAGCATCACTACCTCGCGGTGTCCGTGCCCGTGCCGTTCAGCATGGAAACCGACGCCACGCCCGAGCGTCCGCTGCTTGCGCTTTATCTGCATCTCGACTTCACGCTCGCCGCCGAACTCGCGGCGCAGATCGACGGCGAAAGCGCGGGATTGCATGACGAGGCGCATGACGAGGCGCATGACAACGCGCATGACAACGCGCGCGTGGCAGCGCCGCAAAGCATGATGTCGACGCCGATGGACGACGCGATGCAGATGTCCGTGTTGCGCTTTCTCGAGGCGCTGCATCGTCCGCTCGAAGCGGCGGTGCTGGGTCCGGGTTTGCTGCGCGAGTTGTATTTTCGCGTGCTGACGGGCGCGCAGGGCGGCTCGATGCGCGCGGCGCTGGCGATGCGCGGGCAATTCGGCCGCATCGGCAAGTCGCTGCGCCTGATTCACGCGGGCTATGCGCAGTCGCTCGACGTCGCGCAACTCGCCCGGGCGGCGGGCATGAGCGTGCCGAGTTTTCATAGCCACTTCAAGACGGTCACGCAGGTTTCGCCGATGCAGTACGTGAAGTCCACGCGGCTGCATCAGGCGCGCTTGTTGATGGTGCGTCAGGATCTGACCGCCGAGGCCGCGAGTCATGCGGTGGGTTACACAAGTGCTTCGCAGTTCAGCCGTGAATTCAAGCGTCTGTTTGGCTTGACGCCCGCGGCGGAAACCCGGCGCATGCGTGAGAGTTTCGCGCTGCCCGAGGCGTTCGCCGGCGCGGTCTATGTTGCGTCGCATTGAGCTTGAGCGCAAAGCGCGAGCGGCCACCCGATATAATCGGCGGATCGTTCAACGAGGACCAAACATGAAATCACTGATCGCTTTACTTGCCGCGGCGACCGTCGCTTCCAGCGCATTCGCCGCCAATCCCGTCGAGAAGCTGCCCTCGGGCGTGGTGGTCGAGCAGCTCAAGCAGGGCACCGGCCCGCAGCCCACCGCCGACGACGTGGTGCGCGTGAACTATCGCGGCACGCTCGCCAACGGCACCGAATTCGACGCTTCCGCGAAGCACGGCGGCCCGGCCACGTTTCCGCTCAACCGCGTGATTCCGTGCTGGTCCCAGGGCGTGCAGAAGATGAAGGTGGGCGGCAAGGCCCGGCTGACTTGCCCGGCGGCCACCGCCTACGGCGATCGCGCCGTCGGCCCGATCCCGCCGAACAGCGAGCTGACGTTCGAAATCGAACTGCTCGGGATCGGCGAGCAATAATCGGCATCGGTACGGCAGCAAAAGCGCGCGGCTCGCGCGCTTTTTTCGCGCCTCCTTACGCAACTAACTGCCGATCCCGGGCGCTTCATTCGAACACCGCCATCCGAACGCCGGCTTCCGGCGCATCGCGAAGCGCCATCAGCGTCGTTCGGGAGCGGATCGACCGGCGCTGCTAAGGACGCCAGCGATACACCACCACGCTCGTGCCGTTGTAGTTATCTTTCGTTATCACATATTCGCCGGTCGAGCGCAGATACGCGCGAATGCCGTACATCGAATCGACGTCGTTACCCACGTCCATCGCCGTGGGATTCGAGTTGGTGAGCGTCGTGACCAGGCTGCCCGTGTTCAGATCGTAGACGTCGACGTTCGGTACGGTATGCACGTAACCGACGAACAGATAATGGCCCGCCGCCGCAATCGACTTGGGGTTCGCGCTCGCGAGATTGATGACGGGGCTCGGCGCGCCCGTATTGCCCGCCTTCCAGCCGCGATAGACCTCGATATGCCCGTTCATCGCCGTCCAGTCGACGCTTCCGGGAATGCCTTGCGCGAGGATCATCGTGTCGCTGTCCGACTGATAGACGATGCGCGCGAGCGGCAACGAGGTGCGCGGTATCTGCGTCGTGACGGCCGCGCCCCACGAGGGCTTTCCCGTGGCATCGAAACCCGCGAGCGGATAGTGATAGATCTGGTTGGTGCGGTCGAGGCCGGCCCACACGTCGCCGTTGCCGTCGATCGCAAAGCCCGCCGTCACGGTCAGGCTCGTATTGAACGGCTTGCCCGGAATCGAGCCGTCGGGAATCGCGATGTAGCCGCTCGACGGACTGAAGTGATAGAAGTTGAACGTGTCGGGGTTTTGGCCCGACGCCACGAGAATGCGGTTGCCGCCAACCGAAACGATCTGCCCGAAGTGTTGCCCGCGCTGATAGTCGTTCATGTTCAGGCGCGGATCGGTCGGATAAGTGAACGGGTCGATCGTATTCGCGACGAAACTGCCGCCCGCCGTGCCCGTGTAGACGTTGTTGCCGCTATAGAAGTACGCACCGTCCGTGGCCGGATCGGGCGCCGCCACCGCTTCGAAATTCAGCGCCTGCAAGGTCCATTGCAACGCGCCGGCCGGGTTGTACGACTGAATGTGCGTGCTGCCGTTGCGGCCCAGATCCCAGCCGCCGCCCCACGCGTTGTCGAGCACGTAAAGATTGCCGGTCGAGTCCTTGCCGATGCCCACCACGCGCATGAGGCGCTTGTCGCCCACTTGTCCCTTGATGCCCGTCGTGGTGTCGAGATAGCCGCCTTGCACGCCGAAGGTGCCGACCTGCGCGGGCGCGCCGGCAAGCGTGTAGAGCTTGATGTTCATGTCGGGGCCTTCGTCGCCCACGAGCAACTGGTTCGTCGAAGCGTCGAAGTCGAGCGCCGATGGCCGCGCGCCCGCAGCCATCTGGATCGTGTTCATCGCCGCGCCCGCCGCGCTGAATTGCGCCACGACGCCCGCGCTCTGGCGCGCGACCCAGAGGTTGCCCGCGCTGTCGACGGCCAGCGCGCCAGGCTGCTGCACGGCGATGTCGCGTTGCCAGACGCCGTCGGTCGTGTAGACGCGCACACGGTTGCCGTAAAAGTCGCTGACGTAAAGCAGCGTGCCGGACGTCGCGAGTCCGGTGATGACGTCGGCATATTGAATGCCGGTCCAGGTGCTCACGGGAATGCGCAAGTCCTGCGTGTTCGAGCTGCGGTTGTAGCGGCCCACCGAGCCGCTGCCGAAGGTGCGGTTATAGCCGAGCGCAACGAAAATCGACGTGGCGTTGCCCGTTATCGCGCCGCCCTGGAACTCGTCGTGCGCGCCGAGGGTGCCGAGCAGCGCACCGTTTTGGTACATGGCCACGCCGCCCGCGTTTTCGTCCCAGCGAGATGACGTATAGATGACACCTTCGGGCGCGACCCACATGGAGCGCGCGCCGTTGCCCACGTGCGACGCTAGCGTGCCGTGGGTGTTGGCGAGCCAGTCGGTCGTGTATTGCGCGTGCGCGGCGGCTGCCAGCGCGGCGACGAAGAGGCCCAGCAAGGCCGCGCGAATCCGTTTCGTACTCATGCGAAATAGGTCCTTGAAGGCGCGCCGCGAGTGTTTTCACGCACGGCGCATAAGACGATCGACATTGAAAAAACGCCTTGTTTGCAGCGGTATTTCTTGCTTTTCGCACGCTCAGGGAGTGTACGCAGAAAACCCGAATCGACTTCTCCGGGACGGCAAGCTCGGCAGTCATTCGCGTGCGCGCGTGTCGAACGATGCAACATGACTGAGCGCTCGCGGCCGGTGCGCGAACCCTGCGCATGCGCAGTGCCGCGTTTTCGCCGGCATGCGTTCGAGTCTATGGCCGTTCGTAAGCGTGCGGGATTCGTGTATAGTCAGATTGCTGGAGATGGCGTTCCTCCATTAACCACCGCGCGTTCGTTCGCGGTTAATGACGCCTACAGTTACTGACCGTCGTCGGAGCTGTGGGCGCTTGTCTCAGCTCTCATTCGCAGTTCTTCGCCGGTCAGCCCGAAATTTTTCTGCACCTGACCATGCACCGATTTCGCCGTCTGGAACCATTCGATCTGCCGCCGTATTTCGGGGCATGGCGGCTCGCCGCCAGTCTTGTCACGGCGCTCGCCGCTGGCGGGCAGTGGCTTCGGCGCGGGGTTTTCAGGGCCACGAACATGCCGGTCGTCACGACACTCATGGCGACCGGATTATTCAGTGCCGATATCGGCCCCCTCGCCGTCATCGGCTGCGCGAGCGCGTGCCGGTTTTCCGGCCATGGTTTCGACACGTCTAAAAGGAGCTTCCCATGCAGGGCTATCAGTTGACGTTTTTCACCGAGCAAAGCCGTCGTCACGAGCACATGCCGGTCTGCGACTGGCTGCTGAAGTTCGCGGAACGCCACGGCGCCGTGGGCGGCACGCTGATGAACGGCGCGGAAGGATTCGACCATGCGGGCCGCTTTCATTCCGCGCATTTTTTCGAAATGGCCGATCAACCGATCGCGGTCACGATTTCCGTCGACGAGGCCGCGTGCCAGCGCTTGATGGAGGCGCTGGCACAAGAGGACATCGACCTCGCCTATGTGAAGGTGCCGGTCGAATTCGGGCGCGTCGGGCGCGCGGCGGGTTGATTCGAGCGAGCCGGTGCGGCTCAGTTCGAACGGCGCAGTTGTTCGTCGATCGTGCGCGTGAGCGGCGAATCGACGTCGCCTGTGTGCTTCGTCCGCACCGGCTCGATCAGCACGATCCAGCATTCGTCATCGGCAACGGGGTTGTGCTGCGTGCCGCGCGGCACGACGTGGATCGACCCGGCGGGCAGCTCGACGACGCGTCCGCCTTCGTATTCGATCTTCAGATGCCCGCGCACGACGAAGAATAGTTCGTCCTCCTGAGCATGGTCGTGCCAGACGAGCTGGCCGCGCACTTTCGCGACTTTCACGTATTGATCGTTGACTTGCGCGACGACCTTGGGCGACCAGTATTGCGTGATATCGGCGAACGCGGCTTCGAGGTCGAACGATTCCGCGAACGGCGCGGCAAGCGGCGTGAGAGCCATGATTATTTCCAGGTGGGAATGACGGAAACGGCGAGCAGCAAGCCCATCGCGAGATTGAGCATGCGCCAGTGGCGCGGCGTGCGAAAGAGCCGGGCAAGCACCACGCCCAGCGCGCACCACAGCGCGAGCGAGACGCACGCGGCCACGCCGAAGGCCGCGCCGAGCAGCAGGGCGAGTCGCGCGGGACTGGGCGCGAGCGACGCGAACGAGGCGGCCGCGCCCATCGTCATCGCCCAGCTTTTAGGGTTCAGCCAGAGCAGCAGAAAACCATTCGCCAGCGTGACGGGCTGCGCCGGGCCGCCGCTGGACGCGCCGGCATGGGGCGGCCCGCTGCGCGCGATGCGCCACGCGAGCCACAGCAAATACGCGGAGCCGAGCGCTTTCACGGCGGTTTGCAGCGTGGGCGCGGCAAGCAGAAGGCCGCCTAGCCCGAACGCGGCGACGGCGGCGAGCAGCGCGAGCCCCAGCGCGATGCCGAGCATCAGCGGAACGGAGCGCGCGAAGCCGAAGCGCGCACCGGAGGCGGTGGCGAGCGTGGTGGCGCCGCCGGGCGTCACGGTCGCGACGACGACGAACAGAAGCAGGGGCAGAACGGAAGCCATCGGCGGTTCAAAGGTGCGAGCGTGGGCGAGACCTGCACTCTACGGACCCTTCATGCATTATCAAAACCAATAATCTTGATGCGATGCATTACGCGGCATAATGCGTGAATGATCCGCAATCTCGACCTCGCCCTGATCCGCACCTTTGTGGCCGTTGCCGACGGCGGCAGCATGACCGTGGCCGCCAACCTGTTGCACATGACGCAGGGCGCCGTGAGCCAGCAGGTGAAGCGTCTCGAAGACCTGCTCGACTGCCTGCTGTTCGTGCGCAAGGCGCGCAAGCTGGAACTGTCGCGCCAGGGCGAGCAATTTCTCGTGAAGGCGCGCCAGTTGCTGCGCCTGAACGACGAAATCTGGGCCGATATGAGCGGTCAGGCGCTGCGCGGCAGCTTGCGCGTGGGCGTGCCATACGATCTCGTCACACCGCTCGCGCCCGCGATGAAAGCGTTCGCCGAGGCAAATCCGCTCGTTGAAATCTCGCTCGCATGCGCGGCGTCGCCGGAACTGGGCGAGGCGGTGGAAAGCGGCCGCGTGGACGTCGCGCTGGTCGAATACGCGGCGAGCGAAGCGCAGGGCGAGGTGATTCGCGTCGAGCCGCTCGTATGGGTGACGGGTCGCGGCAGCGATGCCTGGCAGAAACGGCCGTTGCCGCTTTCGATGGTGGACGAGCGCTGCGCATTTCGTCCCGTGGTGCTGGGCGCGCTCGCGGATGAAGGCATTGCGTGGCGCACGGTGTTCGAGAGCGGCAACATCGAGGCCACGGCCGCGACGGTGCGCGCGGGCCTCGCCGTCACGGCCTGGCTCGTTTCCACGGTGCCGGGCGATCTGGAAACGCTTGCGCCGCATGCGGCCGGTTTGCCCGCGCTGCCGCCGTTCGCGATTTGCCTGCGTTTGCCCGCGGCGGTGCAGCCGGCCGCGCTGGAATTCGCGCGTTGCGTGCGCGAGTCGATGGCGGGCGACGCCCGCATGGCGCGCGCGGGGTTGGCGAAAGTGGCTTGATCAGCGCGTCATGGCGGCCCGTTTGCGCGCCTTGCTGCCGCGCGGCGTGAGAGAGGCGAGTCGTTGCATGTCGTTCATGGCGGCTTCCTTTGCGGCCGGTCGGAAGATCGGCGGCCACGTTACGGCAGGACGAATGCAGCAAACTCAAAGCTGCGGATCGAGCATGGCGACCACGCGTTCCAGCAGTTTTTCGGTCAGGGGGCGGCGGCGCCAGTCGTCGAGCGTGATGCGCTTCGCGTGAGCCACGTCCTCGTCGAAAATCGCGGTCTGGCGGCGCGCGAAATCGTGATCGTAGATGTTGAGATTGGCTTCGTCGTTGAGCTTGAACGAGCGGTTGTCGAAGTTCGTCGAGCCGACCGACACCAGAAGTTCGTCGACCACGATCAGCTTGCAGTGGAACATCGTCGGCTGGTATTCGTACATCTCGACGCCGGCCGCAAGCAGGTCGCCCCAGCACGCGCGCGACGCCTCGCGCACCGTATGCGTGTCGATGCGTTTTCCCGGCGTGATGATGCGCACCTTCACACCGCGCTTCGCCGCCTCGACGATCGCGTTGATCGTGAGCTTGTCGGGCACGAAGTACGCGCTCGACAAATGAATGGAATGCGTGGCGGCGGTGATCGCCATCAGATACATGAGCTGCATGTCGTCGCTGCCGCCCGAGGGCGAACTGCTGAACATGTGCGCGCGGCCGTCGCCCGCGGCGTCAATGGCCGGAAAGTAATGCTCGCCGTGCAGCACGTTGCCGGTGGCCTTGACCCAGTTGTCCATGAACACCGCCTGCATCTGGCCGACCACGGGGCCTTCGACGCGAAAGTGCGTGTCGCGCCAGTGCTTTTCGTTTTGCGCGTGACCGGTCCATTCGTCGGCGATTCCCACGCCGCCCGTGAAGCCGATATAGCCGTCGATCACGAGCAGCTTGCGGTGCGTGCGGTCGTTCATGCGGCCGAGGCCGGTCCAGTGCGGCTTGTGATACTGAATGACTTCCGCGCCTGCTTCGCGCAGCATGCGCAGATAGCGCTTGTCCATTTTCGACGAACCCACCCAATCGAGGAGCACATGCACCGCAACGCCCGCGCGCGCCTGGTCGGAGAGCGCCGTGGCGATTTTCTCGCCGATGCCGCCGGACCAGTAAATGAAGGTTTCGAAGGTGATGGTGTGGCCCGCCGCGCGAATGCCTTCCAGCATCGACGGAAAAATCTCGTCGCCATTGATAAGGACGTCGAAACGATTGCCGCCGACGACGGGCGGACCGAGCAGCAGGCCCATCGAGCGCTGGAACTGCGGATCGTCGCTCGCGTAAAGGCGCTCGATCTTGTGCTCGATTTTCTTTTCGCCGCTCGTGAGATTCGCGATCACCAGCACGACAATGAGCGTGATCACGACCGTGAGGAGAATCAGGGCAATCGTTGGCATGCACGGGCCTCGCGTAGCGAACCTTTGTCCGGGCCTTGTAGTGTACGAGCGTTCCGGTTTGGGGATAGTCTCGGTGTCCTTTCGTCCTTTCGCGCCTTTTCCAACCTGCCGGCGGCGCGAAAGGCGTCATCGCCGAAATTCGGGCGAACCAGGCGTTTCGGTGCTTCAAGATGAGACCGATTTAAGCCGATTGCCGTTTTCCTTCTTCAAGTGAGTGAGATGAACGCACGTATCGAAATCAAAGCCCTCGTGTTCGACGTATTCGGCACGGTTGTCGACTGGAGAAGCGGCGTGGCACGAGACGTCGCGCCTTTTCTAAAGCGTTACGCGCCGCATGTCGATGCATTCGACTTCGCGGATCAGTGGCGGCGCGAGTATTCGCCGTCGATGGAGGAAATCCGTAGCGGACGCCGGCCCTACACGCGACTCGACGTGCTGCATCGCGAGAATCTCGTGAAGGTGTTGAGTCGTCATGGCATCGCGGGAGCCGCCGAAGCGGAAGTCGATGCGCTCAATCTTGCATGGCACCGTCTGGACCCCTGGCCGGATGCCGTGCCGGCGCTGCATCGACTGAAGCGTGAATTCATCGTGGCGCCGTTGTCGAACGGCAATATCCGCTTGATGGTGGACATGGCGAAGCGCGCCGGTTTGCCGTGGGACGCCATTCTCGGCGCGGAAGTGGTGCGTGCCTATAAGCCGTCGCCGCAGGTCTACTCCGGCACCGTGGAGATTCTCGGCCTCGCGCCGGCCGAACTCTGCCTCGTGGCCGCGCATAACGGCGATCTCGCGGCGGCGCGGCGGTGCGGTTTGAGCACGGCTTTCGTCGCGCGGCCCACGGAACACGGGCCGCATCAGACCACCGATTTGAACGCGCAAGCCGACTGGGATTTCGTGGCCGGCGATCTGAACGAACTCGCGGATCAACTGGGTTGTGCGAGTTGAAACCCGCGCCAGACGAGGCACGTGAGCGGGAGGTCGCCGCACATGCGACGAGTGCGCTTTCGCAACAACATATTGATCGAGTCGATCAAGATTGACAGCGCATGCGATTGCGCCGATCGTGTGCTGCACACGAACCCCTGCGAGGCGAACATGCGAGCCGATCCTCAATCTCCGGGCGCGACCGGGACCGATCCCGCGCTGCACTATTTGCGCACGTTCTGGGAAGCGGAAGGCGGCAGTGCGCCGCTGCTCGATGCCGTGAGTCTGGGCGGCGCGGGCGAGTTGATCTCGGCGTTTCGCGTGACGGACTTCGCCACGGCCGCGGTGGCGGCGGCCGGCGCCGCGGTCGCGGAATTGCTGCTCGCCGGGACCGGCGCGTTGCCGGCCGTGCGCGTGGACCGGCGCATGGCTTCGCTTTGGTTCGGCACTTCGTTGCGTCCGCAAGGGTGGACACTGCCGCCGGTATGGGACGTGGTGGCCGGCAACTATCGCGCGCGCGATCGCTGGATTCGCCTGCATACCAATGCGCCGCATCATCGGCAGGCCGCGTTGTCGGTGCTCGATTGCGCCGTGGACCCGCAAGCGGTCGCGCGCGCCGTGAGCCGCTGGGACGCGGCGGCGCTCGAAGCGGCCGTTGTCGAGCGCGGCGGTTGCGCGGCGGCCATGTACTCGCAGCAGGAGTGGGCGGCGCATCCGCAGGGCCGGTCGGTGGCCGCCGAGCCGTTGCTCTACGTACACAGGACGGGCGAAGCCGCCGGGCGCGCATGGCGGCCCGCGCGAGACCGGCCCTTGCGCGGCGTGCGCGTGCTCGACCTGACGCGCATTCTGGCCGGGCCGGTCGCCACGCGCTTGCTCGCGGGCCTGGGCGCGGACGTGCTGCGTATCGACCCTCATGGCTGGGAGGAGCCGGGCACGGTGCCCGAGGTCGTGCTCGGCAAGCGGTGCGCGCGTCTGAACCTGAAGATGCGCACCGATCTCGACACGTTGAAGCAGTTGCTGCGCGAGGCGGATATCGTCGTACACGGCTACCGCGCCGACGCGTTGGCGCGACTCGGTCTCGGCGCCGAAGAAAGGCGCCGCCTGAATCCAGCGTTGATCGACGTGTCGCTCGATGCGTACGGCTGGACCGGCGAATGGCGTTACCGGCGCGGCTTCGACAGCCTCATCCAGATGAGCGCGGGCATTGCCGATGCGGGCATGCGCATCGCGCAAAGCGACAAGCCGGTGAGCTTGCCGGTTCAGGCGATCGACCATGCGACCGGCTATCTGCTGGCGACGGCCGCGTTGCGCGGGCTCACGACGCGCTTGACGCAAGGCGTGGGCACGGAGGCGAGGGCGTCGCTTGCGCGCACGGCCGTGGTGTTGTCGTTGCGGACGGAGCCGATGAGCGAGGTGGTCGCGCTCGAGCCGGAGGTGCCGGAGGATCGGGCGGCGCAAGTCGAGAACACGTCGTGGGGACCGGCCGTCAGGCTGTATCCGCCCTTGCAGGTGGAAGGCGCGCCGTTGGTGTGGTCATATCCGGCGCGGGCGTTGGGCGAATACGAAGCGCAGTGGCTCGCGCAAGCATGAACGCGCTGAATGCGCGGGGGCTTGGGTGCGGAAGGCTATATGGATTTCGCTGGTCGCGTGTTTAATGCGCTGGGAGGCCGCGAAGCAACCGCCCTGTCGGTTCGAAAAAAATGATTCGGTTTCCTAACGATTCAGATAACGGCTCGCAATCGTGCCATGAAAGACCGGCTCGACGGGGCCAGTCAGGATCACGCCATCGTTACCGTTCCATTGCACGTTGACGGTGCCGCCGTCGCATTGCACATCGACGGTAGGATTCAGCAGACCGCGCCGCATGCCGTTGACCGCCGCGCCGCAGCAGCACGAGCCGGAACCGGCCGGAATGCCGCCGCCGCGTTCCCAGATGCGCAGGCGGATTCGATTGCGGTCGATCACCTGAACGAAGTGTACGTTGGTGCCGTCGGGGAACAGCGGGTCGGTTTCGATCCGCGCGCCAAGTGCCGCGACGTCGACCATCGTCACGTCGTCGACCAGGAAGGTGCAATGCGGATTGCCCATGCTGCAAGCAATGGGACCGCCCGGCAGCGGCAACGCCTGCGTGTCTGCCGGCACGGCGAGCGGAATGTCCGACCAGGCGAATAAAGGCTTGCCCATGTCGATCGAGATGCGCTGCGCCGAATCGCGCACGCAACTGAGCAAGCCACGGCCGGAGCGCAACACGACAGAGGCCGTACCGGCTTCGCGCATGAGCAGATCGGCCACGCCGCGCGATGCGCTGCCGCAGGTCGCGAGCGGCGATCCATCAGGATTCCAGAACATGATGCGCGCAGCCGCATCGTCGCAATCGAACATGACCGCAAGCTGATTGAAGCCGATGCCGCGATGCCGGTCGCCAATACGGCGGACGAATTCGCTCGTGATCGAATGCGTTTTGCCGCGCAGGTCGATGACGACGAAGTCGTCGCCATTGGCGTGCATTTTCACGAACGGAAGCGTCATGATGCGTCCTGCTCAGGCGATGGTTTCGACAAGCTGACCGAGGCGGCGAATCGCCATCTCCATGTCGCGATCGAAGGGTTTCGGGCAACTGAGCCGGATAAACGAATCGAACCGGTTCGAATTGGAAAAGATGAAGCCGGGCGCGACGCGTATGCCTTGTGCGAGGGCCGCTTCGAACAGCTTCTCGGAGTCGATGTTTTCCGGCAGCGCGACCCACAGCAGCAGGCCGCCAGCCGGCGGGCTCAACCGCGTGCCATGCGGAAAGTAACGCGCCACGGCGTTGCAAGTGTCGTCGCGCTGCGCGCGCAAGCGCTCGCGCAGCCGGCGCAAGTGCCGGTCGAAGTCGCCGGTGCCGATGAATTCGGCCGCGACGAGTTGCGGCAAGGTTTCGCTGAGCCGGCTTTGCGTGAACTTCAGCATTTTCACGCGGCTATGCCAGCGGCCCGCGGACATCCAGCCGAGGCGCATGCCGGGCGCGAAAACCTTGCTGAGCGACGGGCAATAGATGACGTTGCCTTCGCGGTCCCAGGACTTGATCGGTCGCGCCGCGCTGCCCGGCTCGACGAGTTCGCTGTAAGGGTCGTCCTCGATGATGGCCACCCCATGACGCGCGCACAGTCGCACCAGTTCCGCCTTGCGCTCGTTGGGCATGACGCTGCCGAGCGGATTCTGCAAGTGCGGCACGACGACCAGCGCTTTGACGGTTGGGTACGCGCTCAGCGCCACGTCGAGCGCTTCGAGCGAAATGCCGGTGGTGGGGCTCGTGGGAATCTCGAGCGCGCGCAGGCCGAGGCTCTCCAGAATCTGTAGCAAGCCGAAGAACGCGGGGGATTCGATGGCGATGGTGTCGCCCGGCTGAGCCACGGCGCGCAGCGCGAGGTTCACCGCATCCACGCCGCCCGAGGTCACGATCACTTCGTCGGGCGAGATCACGACATCGTGGGACAGCGCGCGCTTTGCCATCGTCTGCTGGAATTCGGCGGCGCCGCCGGGCGTTCCCGGCTCGGTCAGCAGCGTGGGCCGCCGCCGCAACAGGCGCATGGTCAGCGATTGCAGGCGCGCGGTCGGATAGAGTTGGGCGTCGGCTGTCGCGCCGCCGAGATTTAGCGCATCAGGAAATGCATGCGCGTGTTCGATAACGCGGGAAATGGTTTCGTGCAAGCCAACGAATTGCGCACCGGATGGCAACGATGTGACTTCGGGTTCCTGAACGCCCGCCAGTTTCGACGCGACGGCCGGCCGCACGAAGTAACCGGCGCGCGGTTTCGCCAGCAGCCAGCCAGCGTCTTCAAGGCGCCTGAGCGCTTGTAGCGTGGTGGAGAGACTGACGCGATGCTGCTTCATGAACGCGCGCACGGACGGCATGCGGTCGCCGGGCGCGAGCGTTCCCGCTCGAATAATGCGGCGATAGTGTTCCGCGAGGCGCTCGTAGAGCGGTTCGTCGGGCATCGGCAGATGCGTGCGCGGGTCGTCGTGGGAAAGCGGCATTGCGTCGATCTTGCTCGAAAGCCCGCTGAATCGCCAGATACAGAGAATGCGGATTTCAACCGAAACAGTCGAGCATTCTCGCGGCGTGTTACGCAACAGATTGCGCGTTGTTGAGTCTACCGCAAGCCTGGTTTTGGCCAGTACGCTCAAGCGATTTCACGTACCGGAGCGAAACGCCAATGGACACGCAACAGCGCCAGTATCTTCCCAACCGGATGCACGTGATTCGCGTGAAACGCGGCAGCGCCATCGTGGCGCTGGACGGCGTGTTGCGGTTGAGCTATCGCGACGAATCGCTGGACTGGCTGCTCGATTCCGCGCCGGCGATGTCGCGTTTGCTGGAAGAGGGCGAGCATTACGTTTTTTCTTCGCACGGCTATGTCGAGATTTATGTTTCCGGCGCTGTCGCGGTGACGGGTCTGATGTTGCCGCCGTCGACGGCGAAGCCGTGGACGGTTGCGCTCGCGTGGATTGTTTCGTGGGACTTGTTACGGCGCTTGGGGCGCTTGCGGCGCAATTCCGCTGAAAAGCAGCGGGTTAATTCATAGTTCGCACGCGAGTCGCATGGCTCATGATAGGACGATGATTCGTCGAATTCGATCGCGGTTCGATCGAATGGATTCGGCGAATCTTGCGAGGAAAATCATGGACCGTTTGACTGGCATTGCGTTTTAGGGCAACGCATGCATTGAGTCGAGTCGAATGGCACTAATTAGATTTTTTTGGAGCGTCCCATTGCGAAGCGATGCAGATTGTGCTGGGCTTGGGTGTGACATGTCCCTGTTCCGCGGCGCGACGGGGCGTTTTTCCGCGGTTCCGGCGTGTTCAAAAAAATATTCTAGATTCGCTTGACGGGTGATCTTAGGCCCTGCATAATTCGCCTCCCTGCTTGATGCAGCGCGAAAAAAACAGCGGCACTAACGCAGTTTTATAGCGAAT